>CAJUSM010000021.1 GCA_910588935.1 uncultured Oscillospiraceae bacterium | reverse complement strand
TCTCAGCAGGCCTTTTCGCCTCTGAGTGGAAGTTAACTATATACTGCAACATGCTGTGGCGCACAGTGAAAGAGAGTCTAGAAAATATGAAATTTATCCCGCGGAAATACATGAATTTTGCAGGGGGGGAAAATAAAAGGGCTTACTTCGGCAGAACCGAAGTAAGCCCTTGGTGAAAGGATAGGCATTAAGGAAGCTTGATTACATTGAGGACAATATCATGGGCGGTAATATCTAGGATACCATAGGTTGGTTCCCACCCGCTTAGGCGGCCAGGGTTTAGAATATAAAGACCGTCCTCATAGTCCTCCCGTGGGAGATGGGTATGGCCAAAGAGCAAAATTTTGGCCCCATGCTCTCGGGCTGCCGAGATAATATTGTAATCGCCAGATTTTACACCGTATAAATGCCCGTGAGTGTAAAAAATCTTATGGCCGTTCGCCATAAACTCCCCTGTATTGGGCAAGCTGGAGCCCAGGTCGCAGTTACCCCGAACAGGAAGAAACATTTTTTCTGGGAAAGAAAGGCGGGCCTGCTCCATTTCTGCCTGGCCGTCGCCTAGGTGAATCACGGCTTCTGCCTGAGGCTGGGAGAGAATCGCCCGGCGAAGGCTTTGGCTGTCGCCGTGGGTATCGGACACTACCAAAATTCGCATAATAACTCCTCCTTGCATAAAATAAACTGTATGCGGCTGGAATCAACCGGCGGGCTGCTGCATAGAATGGAAGGAAATGATATAGCTACCCAACTTGGAAATGTCATTTTACAAGGCGCGGGATACCTTTAGGAATATCCCGCTGGCTAGTTTCCCTCTGGATTAGGGAAACCAACACGATTTATGGATCCAAATAAGCTGAAGCAAAGCTTAACTACAGAATAGGGAGGGGGTTCTCCATGAACGAGAAGAACCAGATGGATAATAGCCGGCTGGAAGCCCTGCTGAAGCTCACTGCCCAAAGAATAGGGTCTACGCCAGAGGCGCTAAAGGCCGCCGCCCAAAACGGCGACCTAGCTAGTATGCTGGGCAATTTGGGGCCCAGCGAGGGCCAGGCCATGCAAAAAGTGCTTTCCGACCCAGAGGCCGCCAAAAAACTGCTTTCCAGTCCACAGGCGCAAAAGCTTCTACAAATGCTTCAGGGCGGCAGCTAAAAGGGAGGTGGGGAGTTGGATGATCTTAGCCAGCAGCTGAACGCGTTTTTGTCCGATCCCAACAGTATGCGTCAGCTGCAGGGAATGATAAACAATTTGGGCCTGGGCTCCAGCCAGGGAAGTAGCGGTAACAGTCCAGCTCCCTCTGCGGCTGAGCCGGCGGCCCCAGCCGCAAAACCGGACCTTTCCGCCCTGGCGGGAGCCCTGGGAGCTTTGGGAGGCGGGCTGGGAGGCGGAAACGGAAACAGCCCCGCCTCTCCGGCCCCAAACCAGGATACCTTGGCCATGGTAACCCGGTTGGCCCCTTTGCTGGGCCGGGTAAACCAGGAGGACGATTCTACCCGCCTGCTTCGAGCTTTGCGGCCGCTGCTCAGCGGGGAAAGACAGAAGAAAATTGATGAAGCTGTTAAAATTCTTCAGCTAATGCGTCTGCTGCCCTTGCTGCAGAATATGAGCGGGCTATTCTGAAGGGAGGTGGCTTTGTGCCAGAAATGGATATGAGGCGGATGCAGGAGGAGGCTGCCAGGCGGGCTAGGGAGATGCAGTCCAGGGCCAGGCAGGGCAGGCCAACAGGGCAAAGAGCGGGGGGCCAGAGCTCTAGGGAAAGCCCTCCGCCACCACCTCCTTCAGAAGCTCCCCCCGCGCCCCCAGCAGAACCCCTTCCGGAGGCCCTCCTGCCCCCGGAGACAGGGGGAGAGCCGCCGGCAAGTTTGCTGGAAGAGCTCTTTAAAGACCGGGAACGGACTGTACTGCTGGCCCTGCTGATTTTGCTGGGGGCAGAGGGCGGGAACAATGAGCTAATGTTTGCCCTGTTGTTTTTACTTATGTAGGCCTGGCAGCAAGCCCGGCAGCCCCGCTGGGGCCGGCATTACAAGATTGTGCCTCCGCCTATAACCTTGTCCCCATCATACAGCACCACAGCCTGTCCTTTGGTAATAGCCCGCTGCGGTTGGTCGAAAACAACCTCTAGCTGGTCTGGGCCAGTTTGAACAGCTGTGGCTGGCTGTTCCTGGTGCCGGTAGCGGATCTTAGCTTTTACAGAGGCGGGCCGGGGCAGAGAGGGCACAGAAATAAAGTTTAGGTTACCGGCAGTAAGCCGGCGGGAAAAAAGCTCCCGATTTTCTCCCAGGACAACCTGGTTGGACTCAGGGCGGAGCGCGCAGACATACATGGGCTGGGGAAAGGAGAGTCCCAGCCCTTTTCGCTGGCCAACTGTATAGTTCAGAATGCCCCGGTGCTGGCCATAGACCTGGCCTGCTGTGCCCACAAAGTCTCCAGGCTGAGGCTGTATGCCGGTGCGTGCCCGAATAAAAGCGGCATAATCGCCCCCAGGCACAAAGCAGATGTCCTGGCTCTCCTGGCGCTGGGCGTTTTCCATACCAGCCTCCTGGGCCAAAGCCCGCACCTGGGGTTTGGTTAACCCGCCAAGAGGAAGCAGAAGGCGGGCCAGCTGGGGCTGGGTGAGGCTATAGAGAAAATAGCTCTGATCCTTGGCCTGGTCCAGGCCTTTTCTCAGCAGCCAGCGGCCGGTGGCAGAGTCTTGCTCCACTCGGGCATAATGGCCGGTGGCAATATGCCCGCAGCCCAGTGCCTCTGCTCTGCGGAACAGCTTGCCAAGCTTTACATACCGGTTGCAGTCGACGCAGGGATTGGGGGTTTCCCCCCGCAGATAGGCGTTGGCAAAACGGTCCATTACCTCCCTGCCAAAATCTTGAGAAAAGTCGAACACATAAAAAGGGATGCCCAAGCGCTGGGCCGCGCTGCGGGCCGCCTGGGCCCCGTCCTTCTGGGAACAGGCAGGGGGAGTAAAGAGCTTTAAGTTTATTCCAATTACGTCATGCCCCTGCCTTTGGAGGAGCAGGGCGGCAGCGGTGGAATCCACCCCCCCGCTCATGGCGGTCAGCACAATGTTTGGGCCGGCAAAATCCAGTGGCAGTATATCTTTCATTGCCGTAGCCCCAAAACCTGCAGGTCCAGCCCCTGGGAATGAAGGGCCAAAAACGCTTTCAGCTGGTCCAATATCAGCGCCGTTCCGCCGGCAGTATCGCTTTCTATATTAATGGGTAAAATAGGGTCGTGAACCGACAGGCGCACCAAGAACCAGCCATCGCCCTGACCCCGGGGGAAAGAGACCCGGATGCCTTCATAATTGTCCGGGGCAATCTGCCAGGCGTTTTCTCTGGCATATGCCTCCAATTGTTCAATAACTGCCTGGCCCCTGGCTCGGAAGTCTGGCTCTAAAATTGGCACCCGAATTTCTTTTGACTCGACAGGTTCCTTAAGATCCTGGAGCAACTCCTCCAGTTCTTTGCCTTCCCGGCGAAGAGCCGCCATTTTAATAATAATTTTTGTGACCAGGTACGCGCCGTCGTCTAAAAAGTGGTTTTCCCGCAGTGCGGCATGGCCGCTGGTCTCAATGGCCAAAGGACAATTCACACCCTGGGCATTTAGGCGAAGGGCCTCGTTGATCACGTTTTTATATCCTCGCTGAAAACGGTGGTGCCTGCCTCTCAAAACAGTTTCAATATAGTTATGCAGGCCGTCAGATGTAATCGAATCAGTGACAACCGTGCCGCCTGGAGCATCCTCTAGGGCAATGGCAGAGGCAATGGCTACCAGGCGGTTCCGGTTAATTTCTTCTCCCCGCCGGTCTACCACGGCAGCCCGGTCTACATCGGTGTCAAAGATAATTCCCAAGTCTGCCCCAGCGGCAACCGTGGCTTTGGCGGCCGAAGCCATAGCCTGGGGATTTTCTGGGTTAGGAATGTGGTTGGGGAAACCGCCGTCTGGATCCAGAAACTGGCTGCCGGAAATATCCGCCCCTAAAGGGGCGAGAACTTGGTTTGCATAAAAGCCCCCGGCGCCGTTGCCGGCATCCACCACCAGCCGGAACCCAGCTAAAGGATGTTGGAAATCCATGGCCCCAATCCCCTTTTTTATCTGCTCCCGGAGCTGGGAGGCATAAAGGGACATGTGGCTGGTTTCCTGCCAGGTTCCCCCTGGGGCGGGCGGCGGACAGGCCTCCTCTTGGGCTGCGGCAAGAATTTCTGAAATATCGGAACTCTCCAGGCCGCCGTCTTGGGTAAAAAACTTTAGGCCATTGCGGTGAAAAGGATGATGGCTGGCGGTAATTTGTACAGCGGCGTGGCAGGGAAGGTTCAGGGTGGCCATGAACATAGAAGGGGTAGAGGCCAGGCCACAGTCAAAACAGGTGGCGCCGTAACGGAGAAAGGCGTTTTTAAGGGCGGCGGCAATCCTGGGGCCAGAGAGCCGGGAGTCCCGGCCAACAGCCAGCCGGAGCTGGGTGGGGGGAATATCCAGGCGGTCCTGGCACCAAACTAGAAAAGCGGCCGCAATGCGTTCCACTACCTGGTCGGTAAGCTGAACCGGGCCGGCGGGGGTTTCTATGGCATCGCCCCGAATATCGGTGCCGCTTTTAAGCGATAGATAGTTCATGCTGACAACTCCTTGGATTTCTTTGCTGCTTATATTGTAGCAAAATTTGAGAATAGAATCAATGTATATTCTATACAAGAGTTTTGATAGAACCTGGAAATTCAGCGGTAAAGATGCTGGAGAGCAGCGGGCGGAGACCAAAGCTTGGCAGGGCAATGCTGTTGGCGGCCGCTCTTTTTTTTGTTTCCCTTTCGGGTAAACTATGGTATAATATGCTCAACAGCTTACAGAAGGAAGGTAAAAACATGTGGCTCTTTCTAAAAAAACATGTCCTCTGGTTTATCAACCGGGTAAACCGTGACCGCCTAGATTCGGCCTCTGCCCATGGGGCTTTCTTTCTGATCATATCGTTCCTTCCCTTTGTGGCTTTTTTGCTTACCTTAATGCAGCAAATTCATTTTTCCTCTGGCCTAACCATGATTGAGGCCGCCCTTGAGCTGCTGCCAGCCGCTGTTTCTACCGGCCTGCAGGAGATCATCCCCAGCCCTATAGAGGCCTCTGGGGTGCTGCCGGTGGCGGTAATTACGGCGATATGGTCCTCTTCTATGGGCATGGTGGCCATTATTAAAGGGTTGGACCATATCTACGAGGTGGAGTCTCCCCGCAATTACATTCTGCTCCGGGCTATGGCCGTGGTCTATGTGGTTATGCTGGCGGTGGTGCTAATTGCCGCGGCGGTGCTGCTGGTGTTCGGCTCCACCATCTATGCCTTTTTGCTGGATAGATGGCCTTTGCTGGCCAGGCTGCTGATCAAGTTTAAGTCCCTGGCCACCTTTATTATGCTGTTCCTGTTTTTTACCCTGCTCTATGCCTTTGTGCCCAGGCGGCGGGTAAAGCTCCGGCACAATCTGGCGGGAGCTGCTTTTGGTGCGGGGGGTTGGGTTCTGTTTTCCTACTTTTTCTCCTTGTTTGTAGAGAATTTTTCCAATTTCTCCATTTATGGCAGCTTGGCAACCCTTGTTATCCTTATGTTCTGGCTGTTTTTCTGCATGTACATCCTGTTTTTAGGCGGCGAGGTGAGCATGTGGCTGGAAACCAGCGGGGTAGGCGAGGATTTGGAAAGGATGCTTCGAAAAAAGGAAAAGGGAAAGCCAGAAGGAAAAACCGCAACAAAGGCCCTAAAAGGGAAGAACGACCAGGAATCTAATAGGAAAGGATGAGGGACTGTGGCAGAGCTTTGGGATGTTTATGATAAGGACGGCAGGCTAACCGGCCGAACCCATGTAAGGGGAGCGCCTTTGGCAGAAGGAGATTACCACCTGGCGGTGACAATTGTAATTGTGAACTCTGGGGGAGAGGTGTTTTGCACCCTGCGCAGCCAGCAGAAACAACAGATGCCAGGGGTATGGGAGAATCCGGGGGGCGGCGTACTGGCCGGAGAGACAAGCCTGGCCGCCGCGGTCCGGGAACTTCAAGAGGAGACAGGCATCCAGGCAAGGCAAGAGGAGCTAACATTCCTCTGCCGCCGCCGGGCCGAGGGGCTGGGCTTTTCAAAAGAAGGCTTTTTTATGGATGTTTACGGCTTAAAGCGTGATTTCCCAGCAAACCAAGCGGTTTTGCAGCCTGAAGAGGTGGACCAAGGGAAGTGGTTCCCAGGGGACGAATGGGAGCGGAAGGCCAGGGCAGGGGAAATTTTGGCTGGGGCTTACAGCAACGAGTTCTTCGCCGCGGTTCGGGCTTTGGCGGCTGCGCCAGCCGGGGAGCTGCTGGACATTTACGACAGTCAGGGCAGCCCCACTGGCCGGGTCCACCGCCGGGGCACAGATTTGCTGCCTGGGGAGTTCTGCCTGGCCACAGGGATTATAATATTCAACAGTGCTAGAGAGATCCTATGCACCCTGCGCAGCCCAGAGAAAAAAGTGCTTCCCAACACCTGGGAGTGCCCAGGGGGCAGTGTGCTGGCTGGGGAGACAAGCCCCCAAGGGGCGGTTCGAGAGCTCCAGGAGGAAACAGGCGTGAAAGCTGACCCAGAGGAGCTGAGGTTTCTCTGCCGTAAGCGGGGCAGTTTTCCAGATGGAGGCGAGCTTCTGGATTTGTACGCCCTGCGTTGGGATATCCCCGCCAGGCAGGTAAAGCTCCAGCCTGGTGAAACAGTAGATGCCAGGTGGTTTTCTTTGGATGAGTGGGAGGCAAAGGTCCGGGCTGGGAAGATTTGGGCCGGGGCCAAAGACAAAGCCTTCTTTTCCGCTGTACGGGAGCTGCTCTCCACAAAAGGGGATACAAAGCTCTCCCCAAGAAACGATTAGCACGGGAAGGAGCTTTTTCCATGCATCTTGCAACAAGTGTGTTAGGGTAAAGGGAACATAAAAAACGGCAGTGTAGAACAATTGGGATCAACCTTTGGGAAAGGGTGAGTGCCCTTCTGCCCGTTGATTCTGGCCCAGTAGGGCCTGTTTGAAAATCGATTTTAGGAGGAATATTATGCCGGTAAAAGTGGGAATGATCAGCCTGGGTTGCGCGAAAAACCAGGTGGATGGGGAGCTTATAATGGCCTCCCTGAAAGCGGCGGGCTTTGAATTGGTGGACGACGTGGCAATGGCAGATGTGGCTATTGTTAATACCTGCGGCTTTATTGCAAGCGCGAAAAAGGAATCTATTGACGAGATTCTGGAGCTCGGCCTGCTGAAAAAGGAGGGCCGCATAAAAAAGCTGGTGGCTACCGGATGCTTGGCGGAACGGTATCAGGAGGAAATTCGCCAGGAACTGCCAGAGCTGGACGGTGTGTTCGGCATTGGGGCCAATGGGGACATTGCCGGCTATATGAAGGAAATTGCGGCTGGCAAGGCCCTGGAGGCTTTCCCGGAAAAGGACAGGCTGCCCCTATGTGGAGAGCGGGAGTTAACCACCCCCAGCTGGTTTGCCTACCTAAAAATTGCCGAGGGCTGCGACAACCGCTGCGCATACTGCGCCATCCCCATGATCCGGGGGGGCTACAGGAGCCGGCCCATGGAGAGTATTGAGGAGGAGGCCCGGGCCCTGGCGGCCAATGGGGCCAAGGAGCTGGTGCTAATTGCCCAAGATACCACCCGGTACGGAATTGACCTTTACGGACAATACTCCCTGGCCCAGCTGCTCCGCCGGCTTTGTGCCATTGAGGGGGTTCGGTGGCTGCGGGTGCTTTACTGCTACCCAGACGCTATTACAGACGAGCTGCTGGAGGTGATGGCCCAGGAGGCGAAAGTTGTACCCTACATTGACCTGCCTTTGCAGCACTGCTCAGGAAAAATCCTAAAGGCGATGAACCGCCGGGGCGATAGAGAATCGCTGACAGCCTTGCTGAAAAAGGTGCGGGAAAAGGTGCCGGGAGTTATTTTGCGCACCACGCTGATTACCGGTTTTCCTGGTGAAACAGAAGAGGATTTCAGCGAGCTGGCAGAATTTGTAAAAGAAATAGAGTTTGACCGGCTGGGCTGCTTTACCTATTCCCAGGAGGAGGGCACCCCGGCCGCCAGCCTGCCGGAGCAGGTAGAGGAGGAAGAGAAGGAGCGCCGGGCAGGAATTATCGCCGACATGCAGATGGATATCAGCGACCAGAAGGCATCCTCCTATGTGGGCAAAAGACTAGAGGTGCTGGTGGAAGGCTTCGACCGTTATGCCGAGTGCTGGTTTGGCCGGTCCTATATGGACGCGCCGGATGTGGACGGCAAAATATTCTTTACCTTGGGTAAAACCGGCAAACGCCCGGTGCTGGGGCAGTTTGTAGAGGTAGAGATTGAGGATTGCCTGGATGGGGACCTAACCGGGCGTATAGCGGATGTAGACGAAAAGTGCCCGGGGGCTACTTCATCATAAGGAAAGGAGGGCATTGCATATGAAAATGAATTTGCCCAATAAGCTCACCCTGCTGCGGGTGGCCATGGTGCCGGTCTTTATGGTATTTGCCGCTAATGTGAATTTCGGCACAGAGGCGTTCAGCCGCTGGTGGAGTTTCATTGCAGGAATCATCTTTGCCCTGGCCAGCCTTACCGACCTGCTGGACGGGAAAATTGCCCGGAAATATCACCTGGAGACAGATTTCGGCAAGTTTGCCGATCCCTTGGCCGATAAAATGCTTACCACCGCCGCGTTTATCTATATGATGGTGGATGGTATGTGCAGCCCGGTGGTGTTGGCCCTTACCCTGTTTCGGGAGTTTGCCGTGGCAGGAATCCGTATGGTGGCCGCGGCCAAGCACAAGGTAATTGCCGCCAACATGTGGGGCAAGGTAAAAACCGTGCTTCAAATGGCGACCATTCTGCTGTACTACTTTTTGGCGGCCATTGCCAGGCCAACAGACGCTTTTGCCGTCTCTTTGCTTATCCAGGGCCTGTGCTGGGCAGTGGCGGCAGTCACTGTGATTTCCGGTTTCATTTACATCAAAGACAATTGGGGCGTTGTTCAAGAATAGAGCGGAAGGCCCTGGGTGAGTGCCCAGGGCCTTTGCTTTTGGTAAAATTCTATATTTTTTTACATTTTGTGGAATTTTATGTTGACTTTATGTTGCACAGATGCTACACTAAAGTTAAAACCATGATTCTAGCGCCAGGTGAATCAGCGCAATAAAAAATTGAAGGGAGTCCTACATATGAAAAAACTTCTATGTGTACTTCTTGCCCTATGCCTGACTCTTTCTCTCTATGCGCTGCCTGTTGCGGCGGAGGAAGCTGCCTCCGTAAAAGAAGGGGCTATAGCCGGCATTAGGAACTTTGAGGACGAGGACTTCTTCATTCCCAAAGAGGCCGCCGGGTATATCGCGGAGCTGTTTATTGCGGATATGGTTGAAACTGGCCTGACCCTGTAGGACGAAAATACCACGGTGGTAACAACAGTACCCATGTATGATGAAACCGGAGAAAATGTGACCGCTTATTCCATAGAAGCCACAGAAGGGTATGTGGTAGTTTCGGCATACCTGGATGTGCCCGGCATTATTTTCGAATGGTCGGATGAAACCGCGCCGCTTTACAGCAAGTTTAAAACAACGGCCCCTACCCCCTTCCATAGGGCAAAAAGTAACGCCAAAGTCGTTTATGTAGGTGCGTTGGGGTATTATTACGATGATGGAGGCGAAACGCTTCTGAGTATTGACGAGACAGAGGTGCAGAGGAGCAGTATTGGCAATTCTCTGGAGGGGTTGCGGAACCCTGAAAATGGCATTCCTGAGGTTCAAAAGAGCATTGTCGAGATAAAGGCAGAAAATGTAGAAGCTTCTGCAGGTACAGTCGATAGATCATCTGTAATAATGATTAAGGATCCTTTTGCTTTGCTGAAAGTAGTTACCTATTCAGGATCATCTAAGTGCGGAGTATGGAAAGGCTTGTGTTCCCATTGCAATCACAAATATCTTGAAGCTGATCGGAGAAAAATACGGGAACAACCGTCTGATAACTTTGGAATAGCTTGCATCTCGTCTGAATTGCAATTACAAAAAAGGAACCCTCTGGCAAAAAACGCCGGAGGGTTCCTTTTGTCATAAATCCCCCCATCCCCTGCATACAATTCCCTGAAAGAACACGGCGGAAAGGAGGATGGCTGTGGCCTTTTCGGATCGGGAAATTCTGGCCAGAATTATTGAGTGCGAGGCGGGAGGCGAGGGAGATACCGGTATGCAGGCCGTGGCCTGCGTGGTCATGAACCGGGTGCAGGTTCCTTATGGCGAGTACGGCAGGCTGTACACCATCCGGGAAGTAGTGTATCAGCCCAGGCAGTTTACCTGCGTTATGGAGGTGGTGGGCGGCCAGTACAACCCCCAGAATATCTACAATATGCGGCCCAACCAGGTGCATTATAATATCGCCGACTGGGCCATTGCAGGCAACCGGCTGACCAACCTGGGCTTTGCCCTGTGGTATTTTAACCCTTTCAGCCCTAGCTGCCGGGCGAACTTTCCCTCTCAGGTAGGGCAGTTTGTCATCCGGCTGGGAGACCACTGTTTTTATAACCCCACAGAAAGCTACAGGGAGACCTAAAAGCTGCATAAGCAAGGGGGCTTGCCCTTATGTATTTTGGCCCAAAGGGGCAAAAGGAGGCATTTTTATGAACGGGAATCATCGGGAATGCGGCAGGAACTCAGCCGCCATGCACAGGCTGCATGGCCGGGCAGATTACATGGCCGAGGCAGACGGCGCGGCGGCTCTGGACAATTTTGAGCATTTGCCTCAGGAGGACTTTAGCACCGAGGAAATGCGGGGTTCCATGCAGAGCATTCTTTCTCAAAATATCGGGAATTTTGTAGTAATTGAGTTTCTCATCGGCGTGGGCGAAATTGTGCGCAAGCAGGGAATGCTCTACCTGGTGGGCAGAAGCTTTGTAACCCTGTACGATGAGCCAGTGAACAACTTTATTGTGTGCGATATCTTTTCTGTAAAATTTGTCTATTTCTATATGCCCAATGAGCGGCCAAGAGTAAATTATAATATTCTGCCCAACCCCGGCGGGTACGGCCGGAGATAGCAATAAAGGCGCGGCTGAGCAGCCGTGCCTTTTCCTATGCGGCAGTAAAAATCTACTTGACTTTTTGCCAAAATTGAGCTATGATATTTATAGAGAAAATGTCCAGAATTGAATCATATATTCTGGCATAATTAGAATTTTTAACAGTAAGGGGGAGACCGAAATGTTGCCCGTAATTACCATTTCCCGTCAGTTTGGCAGTGGCGGCCACGAGGTGGGCGAAAGGCTGGCCCGCCAGCTAGATGTGCCGTTTTACGACAAGGCCCTAATTGCCATGGCCGCCAAGCAAAGCGGCCTTTCCGAAGAAGTGTTTGCCCACGCCGATGAAAAGGCCACCAGCAGCCTGCTGTACTCTATGGTTATGGGTAACTATTCTTTCGGTGCTCGGGTACCAGGAATTAACGAGATGCCCATAAACGACAAGCTCTTCATTATTCAGTCGGATATAATTAAAAAAGCCGCCGCCGAGGGGCCCTGTGTTGTAATCGGCCGCTGTGCAGACTATATCCTGCGGGAGCACGGGAACTGCATGAACGTGTTTGTCCATGCCAACAAAGAGGACCGCGTTCGCCGTTCTATTGCAAAAAAGGACTGTGAAGAGCGCAAGGCTGCGGATTTTGTAACAAAGAAAGACAAGCAAAGGGCCAATTACTACAATTTCTATTCCAATAAGCGCTGGGATGACCTGCAAAATTACGATATTACCATTGATACCTCCCGCTTTACCCTGGACGAGGCGGTGGAGCTGCTCATCGATGCCGCCCGCCGGCTGGATAGATGACAAAAAAAACCAAGGCCCGCCTGCTTTTGGCGGGCCTATCTTTTTGTGTGCTTCTTGCCGGCTTGGTCTTTGCCTGGAACCGCTCCAGCCAGCCGGAAGAGCTTTCGGTTTTCGCCATGGGCTCCTATGTGAAACAAACCGTATGGGGCGGGCAGCAGTCTGCCCAAACAGCGGCAGCCCAAATTACCCAGCTGGAAAACCTGATCTCTTGGCGGCGGGAAAGCAGCGATGTCTTTCGGCTAAACCAGCAGGCAGGAAAGGGGCCGGTAGAGCTAAGCCCCGGCAGTAGGGAGGTGCTGGAAAGGGCTTTGGAGCTCTGCGAAAAGAGCGGCGGCGCTTTGGATATTACCTTAGGCCCTGTAACAAGGCTGTGGGACTTTGACAATGAGCCCCATTTGCCCAACGCAGAGGAACTGAAAGAGGCCCTGGCCCAGGTGGATTATCGGAACCTGCTTACCGGCGCCGAGGCCTGCAGGGCTCGGTTCCATGGGGAAGTTTCGGAAAATTCCGGAGCTTTGGTCAATTCCGGCATGTTAGTAGACTTAGGCGCCCTTGGCAAGGGCGCGGCCTGCGACGTGGCCATTGCCGCCTATCAGGAAACCGGGGCCCACCGGGCTGTAGTGGCTGTAGGGGGAAGCGTGGGCCTGTACGGCAAAAAGTCTCAGCCCTGGCAGGTGGCTGTTCGGGATCCCGGGAGCCAGGGCAGCCTGGGCGTTTTGGAGCTGGCGGGGGGCTTTGTGTCCACCTCTGGCAGCTACGAAAAATTTTTTGAGGAAGAGGGCGGAACTTATTGCCATTTGCTGGACCCCCGCACTGGGTATCCTGCGGAAAGCGGGCTGGTGTCTGTTACCGTATGGCACCCAGAAAGCGGCCTGCTCAGCGACGGCCTGGCAACTGCCTGCTTTGTGCTTGGTTTAGAGGACAGCCTCCCCTTGTTGGAGAGCTTTCACGCGGAAGGGATTTTTGTAGATGAGGCGGGCAGCTTTTTTGTGTCCCCAGGCCTTGCCCACAGGTTTCACCTAAGCCCAGACTCTGGCTACAGGCAGCAGGACTGGCCAAAGGGGGTGTAAAGCGTGGAGGAGCGAAGGCTGTTTTCCAGGAAAGAGCTGCCTTTCCTGGCGGGAATCCTGGCAATCATCATTGGCCTTCTTTTGATCCGGCATTTCTCGCCTCAGGGCAGCCGGGCGGTGGTAGAGGTAAACGGCTTGGTCCGGGAGGTAAGGGAGCTCTCTGCCCTGGCAGGGCCGGAAACCTTGGCGCTTCAGGGGGAAAATGGTATTAGCCTTACAGTAGAGTTTACCCCGCGGGGGGCAAGGATCTTAGAGTCCAGCTGCCCGGACAAGAACTGCGTGCGTACAGGAAGCATTGCCCGGGTAGGGGAGGCCGCAATCTGCCTGCCGGGCCGGGTAGTCCTTAAAATCGACGGCGCAGGCGCGGTAGACGCAGTAACCTATTAGGAACCCATGGGGGAGGAAGGGAAGATGTCCAAAAAGTCTGGAATCATGGCACTGGGAGGACTGCTTGGCGCTCTGGCGCTGGCCTTTTCCTTTTTAGAGGGCCTGCTTCCTCCGGTGCCTGGAATGCCGCCGGGAGCAAAACTGGGGCTTTCCAATATTGTCACTATGTATGCGGCAGGAAGCCTTGGTCTGCCTTGGGCTCTGTTCCTGGCAGTGTTAAAAGGCGGCTTTGCCCTGCTGAGCCGGGGCGTGGCGGCGGGGCTAATGAGCCTGTTCGGCGGGCTAACCAGCACAGTTTGCATGTGGGTTCTGCTAAAAAAGACAGGGGCCAGCCTAATGCTTACAGGAATTGGGGGGGCGTTAGCCCACAACCTGGCCCAGCTGGGCATCGCCTGCCTAATCACCTCGCCGGCCGCGGTTGGGTACCTGCCTTTTCTGTTGATTTTCGGTGTTCTTACTGGTATGCTTACCGGTACGGTGCTGAAGCTGACCTTGCCAGCCCTAGAGCAGGTGAGCAAGGTTCTGGGGCAGAGAAAATCTTAAAATAGCCTGGCTCAAAAAGAACCATTGTGGGTTCAAGCTGCCTTTGGATGAAAAGTTTTGGCAGCCCGCCCTTCCCATTCTCATAAATCCCAAAAAGAAACATTATTTGGAGGTGCCGTTATGGAATCGTTAAAAGAATTGTACCGCATTGGCCGGGGCCCGTCCAGCTCCCACACCATGGGCCCCTCTCACGCGGCAGAACGATTTAAAGCCGCTTATCCCCAGGCCGATAGCTACCAGGCCACCCTGTATGGCTCCCTGGCCAAAACCGGAAAGGGGCATCTTACCGATGTGGCTATTCAGGAGGCCTTTGCCCCAGTTCCCACAGGGATTATTTTCAACCGGGAGGCTGAGGAGCTGAACCACCCCAACACCATGGATCTGGAGGCTTTCCAAAACGGGGCATGCATGGGGAAATGGCGAATTTACAGTGTGGGCGGGGGTAAAATAGAAATTGAGGGGATGCCCGCCGCCAACCCGCCCCAGGTGTATCCCCTAAGCAGCTTTGGAGAGATCAAGAAATACTGCCGGGATCAGGACATATACCTGTGGCAATATGTAGAGCAGTGCGAGGGCCCACAAATCTGGGACTATCTCTCTCGGGTATGGGAGACCATGAAAGCCGCGGTGTACAATGGCCTTAACGCCCAGGGAGAGCTGAGCGGCGGGCTGGGTGTTCAGCGAAAGGCCCAGTATCTGGTGCGCCAGCGCCATATGGACGAGAGCAAGGAAACCCGGGAAAACCGGAAAGTGTGTGCCTATGCCTTTGCGGTTAGCGAGGAAAACGCCGGGGGCGGTACAATCGTTACCGCCCCTACCTGCGGGGCCTGTGGGGTGCTGCCTGCTGTTATGCTCTATAAGCAGGAACAGCTGGGCTTTGCCGACCGGGATATGCTGAAAGCCCTGGCTGCGGCAGGCATTGTGGGCAATGTGATTAAAACCAATGCCTCCATCAGCGGGGCGGAGTGCGGCTGCCAGGCAGAGATCGGCAGCGCCTGCTCTATGGCCGCCGCGGGTTTGGCAGAGCTGTTCCATATGGATCTAGACCAGATTGAGTATGCGGCGGAGGTGGCCATGGAGCACCACCTCGGCCTAACCTGCGACCCCATCGGCGGGCTGGTGCAGATTCCGTGTATTGAGCGAAACGCGGTGGCCGCCATGCGGGCCATTAATGCCCTAAGCCTGGCAAACTTTCTCACATATACCAGGAAGATCAGCTTTGACATGGTGGTAAAAACCATGTATGAAACCGGCCGGGATCTGTTCAGCAAGTATCGGGAGACCAGCGAGGGCGGTCTGGCCAAAATGTACCGGCAGTAACCAGGCAGAAAAACCCCCCGGCTCAGCCGGGGGGTTCGGTTTTTTTAGAAAACGCAAAGGGAATTAGGCAAAGGGGTTCTCAGAGGGATAGAGCATGGCTTTGGGCTGGTTAAAACCAATATCTTTCACGCCCAAGAACTTGAACACCTCAAACAAAGCCTTGCCATGATGGCCAAAGGCCACCGCGCCGTGATGGGGGTAGTTCTTCTCAATTAGCACATGGCGATAGAACCTGCCCATCTCCGAAATAGCGAATACGCCAATGCCGCCAAAGGACCGGGTGGCCACCGGCAGTACCTCGCCCTGGGCAACATAGGCCCTTAGCTGGCAGTCGGCAGTGCTCTGCAGCCGGAAGAAAGTGATATCCCCAGGGATAATGTCCCCTTCCAGTGTGCCCTGGGTTACCTCTTCAGGCAGGCTGCGGGCCATAATCATCTGGTACTTCATGGTGGGGCTGCATATTTTAGAGGAGCAGGTGTTGCCGCAGTGGAAACCCATAAAGGTATCGCTGAACTGGTAGGGGAACTTGCCCTCTATTTCGGACCGGTACATATCCTTTGGCACAGTGTTGTTAATGTCCAGCAGAGTGACCACATCGTTGCTGACACAGGTGCCGATAAACTCGCTGAGAGTACCGTAAATATCTACCTCGCAGGAAACAGGGATCCCTTTGCCAGTGAGGCGGGAGTTGACATAGCAGGGCACAAAGCCAAACTGGGTTTGAAAAGCCGGCCAGCACTTGCTGGTAAGGGCTACATACTGGCGGTAGCCCTTGTGGGCCTCTACCCAGTCCAGCAGGGTAATCTCGTATTGGGCCAGCTTTTCCAAAATTTCAGGCTTCTTGTTGCCTTCTCCCAGTTCTTCGGCCATCTCCTTGGCCACATCCGGAATCCTGGGATCGCCGGCATGTTTGTGGAAGGCCTCAAAAAGATCCAGTTCGGAGTTCTCCTCTATCTCCACCCCCAGGTCGTACAGGCGCTTAATAGGGGCGTTGCAGGCCAAAAAGTTAAGGGGGCGAGGGCCAAAGCTAATAATTTTTAGGCTTTTCAGGCCCACCAAGGCCCGGGCAATGGGAATAAACTCGTGAATGCGGTCAGCGCAGTCCTCCGCGTCTCCCACAGGATTTTCCGGAATGTATGCCTTAATCTCCCGCAGCCTTAGGTTATAGCTGGCGTTGAGCATGCCGCAGTAGGCGTCTCCCCGGCCGCCAACCAGGTTGTCCCCAGACTCCTCGGCAGCGGCAATAAACATGGCAGGGCCTTCAAAATGCTTGGCCAGCAGGGTCTCGGAGATCTCGGGGCCAAAATTACCCAGATAGACCACCAGAGCGTTGCAGCCCTTTTGCTTAATATCCTCTAGGGCTTGTACCATGTGGATTTCGCTCTCTACAATGCAAATGGGGCACTCGTATACACTTTGGGCCTCCTGGCCGTATTTGGCCGCAAAGGCCTCTATTAGGGCCTTGCGGCGGTTGACAGACAGAGATTCGGGGAAGCAGTCCCGGGAGACGGCCACCACGCCGATTTTTATTTCGGGAATGTTGTTCATGGGCGGTTCCTCCAGTAAAATTCGATTTTTGCGTATTGCGTAAGGCAACCCCTCACAATCTTTGTACGGGATTGCCTTATATTCAATCATACAGCAAACCGCTGGAAAATGCAACTGGATATGGGGCCGGGAACCAGGAAAATTTAGGACACCAGACCAACCTTCCGGTATGCTTTGGCAAGGGTTTTCTGGGCAATGGCCTGGGCCCGAGGGGCATTTTCCCGGTAGCATTTCTCCAGGTATGCCTTGTCTGCCACAATTTCCCGGAAACGCGCCTGTATGGGCCGCAGCTCCTCAATTACGGCCTCTGCTACGGCGGGTTTAAAGTCGCCATAGCCTTTGCCCTGGAACTCCTTTTCAATTTCCTCCATGGTCTTGCCGGTAATCACACCGTAAATGCCCATTAGGTTGTTTACGCCGTCTTTCCCTGGGGCAAAGCGCACCTCACTCTCGCTGTCGGTTTTTGCCCGCTTAAATTTGCGCATGATGGTCTCGGGCTCATCCAAAACAGAAATATTGCCGTTTTGGTTTTCATCAGATTTGCTCATCTTACTCAGTGGGTTCTGCAAAGACATAACCCGGGCCCCATGCTTGGGAATCATGGGCTCCGGCACGGTAAAGGTATCCCCATAAATCCCGTTAAAGCGCTCGGCGATATCCCGGGCAATCTCCACATGCTGCTTTTGGTCGGCGCCCACGGGCACATAGTCTGCCTGATACAGCAAAATGTCGGCTGCCATAAGGCAGGGGTAGGTAAACAGGCCGGCATTGATGTTGTCCGCGTGTTTTGCGGATTTGTCCTTAAACTGTGTCATGCGGGAGAGCTCCCCAAACTGGGTGTAACAGTTTAAAACCCAAGCCAGCTGGGTGTGCTGGGGAACTTGGCTCTGGATAAAGAACACGGTTTTCTCCAGGTCTATGCCCATGGCAAGCAAAAAGGCATAGGCCTCCTTGGTGTATTTCCGCAGCTCGGCGGGATCGTGGCGAATGGTGAGGGCATGGAGGTCTGCTAAGGCGTAGACACACTGGTAGCCCTCATCCTGGAGCTTGATGTGGTTGCGCAGGGCGCCCAGATAGTTGCCCAGGGTAAAGGTGCCAGTGCACTGGTACATGCTTAAAATGCGTTTTTTCTCAATAGTTTCCATTTTGTATCGACTCCTTTTGTATCTCGGGGCAATTTTGCGGCAAAACAAAACCCCTGCCCCGGCAGATTTCTGCTGGGACAGGGGCAAAAGCATTTCGTTTTTGCTTGCTCCTGCGGTACCACCCGGCTTGGCGCTGCTTACAGCGCCCTCTCAGTACGCACAAAAATGCGCTGGCTTTGGTAACGGAGCGCCGCTCCGGCTCGCCTACTGAACCCCGGGGAAAAGCCCCCTGGTCTTTCGGTCTGCCCTCAAAAGCCCATTCAGCCGGGAATCTCCCGCCGCGCTCCCACCAATACGCGGCTCTCTGGCGGGGCAAAGCCTGGCGCTCTGTCCCTGAGCAGTTTTTCCGGCCTACTTACACTTTCTCCTCGGTTTGTTTTACCCATTATAGTCAAAATAGGCGGTTCTGTCAAGGGGAGATGGGGCGGGTAAATTTGGGAAGGGGAGAAAATGGAACCCTTTCAAGGCGTTTCTCTCATGCCAGGGGTTCAGGCGTTTGGTGGAGCGGAGCCGGTAGGAGGGGGCGGGCCTCCCGCTGTTTCCTGTTTGGCCTTTTC
The DNA here is from genome assembly GCA_910588935.1 of uncultured Oscillospiraceae bacterium. Taxonomy (GTDB): domain Bacteria; phylum Bacillota; class Clostridia; order Oscillospirales; family Acutalibacteraceae; genus Acutalibacter. Next base: position 21,790 of record CAJUSM010000021.1, on the reverse strand, counting down.
CGCGGCGGCATAGGCGGCAATGGACATGTGCTGAAGCCCCTGCTTCTGATAATCATTTGTAATGCTTGCCTGGTTCCCCTTTAGATCAATGGTAAATTCTCCGAATACCTGTTCGCTGGACTGGTGCGCGTAAACCGTAACAATTACCTTTTCGGCATTGTCTGGCGGGCCAATAAAGGAGCAGGTCTGTACTGCATTGTCCCCCATCTGATATCCGTTGCCTTCCAGATCCCCAGATTCCCGGAGATCCTCTCCCAAATCGGTTCCGTCTTCCGCCCTGGCTTTGGCCGCCACGCCAGCCGGACCAAAATAGGGAAAGGCGAGGGTAACGCTGAATTTGCTTGGCGAGCTGTTCCAGCCATGCAAGGCCAGTCCGTCCACAGCGGCCTGGGCCAGACCCTTCTGGGTGTAGGCAGTGTTGGCAATTAGCCCAAAGCTTAGAGAAACAGGCTGGGAGGAAAGGAGCTGGGAGCCTTTGTCCCCGGCTTCTTCTGGAACACCCAAGAGATTTCCTAGGGTAATATCCACCTGGAGCTGGGCGCCGTTTCCTACAGGTTTGGGCAGCGTAACCTGCAGGAGGCTGCTTTCAAAGCAACGGCCCTTGCGCTGGAAAACTGGCAGGCCAGTATATCCCGGCGATACCCCGTTAATCTGAATGTCCCAGCCGGGGGCCCCTCCCTCAGAGGACTCCAGGGTGTTCAGTTGGGTCATTTTTAGAAGCTCGGCGTCTTTCGCGCTGAGGATAAGGGTAAAAAAGATATATTCGCCATCGCAGTAGGCCTGGTCAACTGTTACCTTATATTGGCCGTTTTCCCCGCTTGCGCCAACGGCCTGCACCAGGCCGCCATAAGTAGGAGCATTGGCCCCTAAAGAGTTTAAATGGCGGAATACCTCTCCAACCAGAGGCAGGCCTTCGGCAAAGGCGGGCGAAATCCCGTTAATGCCGAAAAGCATGGCCAAAACAGCCGCAAAGGCAGCGGCCAAAGCGCCGGCCTTTCGCAGCCAAAGGGGATGGGCAGGTTCCTTTTTCAGCGGACTTTTGGCTTCTTCCACAAACTTGGGGTCAATGTAACCAATGCCCTCAAACAGAGCCCAGCTCTCCACAGCTTTCATAGGGCTTGTCCTCCTTTTCTAAAAAAGATTTCAGGCTTTGCCGCAGCCGGTACATTTTTTGAGCCAGCTTTTTGGCAGGAAAGCCAGACTCCTCTGCCAGCGCCCCAAGGGACACACCGTACCAGTACCGGCGCACAAAAAGGATCCGCTCCTCCCGGGACAGCCGGGAAAGCCAGCGGCTGATCTGCTCACCCAGCTCTGCCCCCTCTATCTCTCGCTGGATATCCACAGAAGATGGGATAGAGTCCTCCAGCTCGCTCAGTGTTTGGTCTAGCCCATTGTACCGCTTTTGCCGGTGGTTTTTCCGCCACAGGCTAATGGATATATTCCGAACAATCCGGCCAAGCCATGGCCGCAGCTTTTCCGGACGCTGGGGAGGTATTAGGTTCCATGCCTGAAAAAGCGTTTCGTTTACACACTCCTTGGCGTCCTCCCCGTTTCCCAGAAGGTTGGCGGCAATTCCCAGGCAAAATGAGCCATACTTACACTGGGTCTGTGCAATGGCCTCCTCGCTCCGCTGCCAATATAGTTCTACAATGTGTTGGTCTTCCATTTTTTCTCCTTTTGTTTTGCCAGAGTTTTTGAGGGCCCCCTACTATTTAACTCGACGTTTTGGCCGGGAAATTGGGGGAATTGGCAAAATAATTTGGCTGCGTACCAGTTTAAGGGCTTGTGCCGCCCCAGGACGGCAGCTGGTTGGACATTTCTCTTGACATTTTTCCCCCGTTTGATATAATTTCTCCAAAACCACCCAAAGGAGTGCCTGCCGTATGGATCATTTGAATACAGCCCTCTCTGCCATTGACCAAGTAATCGCCCAAGGGCCCTATCAGCCTACCTGGGAGTCGCTCTCTGCCTGGCAGCCGCCTAAGTGGTACCAAAACGCCAAATTTGGCATTTTCATCCACTGGGGGGCGTACGCTGTGCCTGCCTTTGAAAACGAATGGTACCCGCGCAATATGTACATAGAAGGCTCCAATGCCTATCGGCATCATGTGGAGACCTATGGCCCCCATTGTCAGTTTGGCTACAAAGACTTTATCCCCATGTTTAAGGCTGAGCGCTTTGACCCCACTGCTTGGGCCAAGCTATTTCGTCAGGCCGGGGCACGCTATGTGGTGCCGGTGGCAGAGCATCACGATGGTTTTCAAATGTATAAAAGCGGGCTCTCCCATTGGAACGCTGAGAAAATGGGACCCAAAAGGGATGTGCTGGGAGAGCTGAAAGCCGCGGTAGAGGCCGAGGGCATGGTGCTGGGGGCTTCTTCCCACCGCATGGAGCACTGGTTCTTTATGGGCAGAGGAAAAGGGTTTCACAGTGATATTCCCCAAAGCCCAGACCGGAACAGCCTTTACTGGCCCTCTATGCCGGATCCGGAAAATTTTGACGATATCGCCGGCGAGCCCGGCCCCAGCCCAGAATTTTTGGACGACTGGCTGGTGCGCACTTGCGAGCTTATCGACCGCTACCGCCCGCGACTCCTTTATTTCGATTGGTGGATACAGCATGTGAATGCCAAACCCTATCTAAAGCGCCTGGCAGCGTACTATTATAACCGTGCCGCAGAGTGGGGGCTGGAGGTTGCCATTAACTACAAGCACGACGCGTTCCCCTTGGGAACTGGCGTGCCGGATATTGAACGAGGCCAGATGGCGGAGACCAAGGCCTATTTTTGGCAGACAGATACCGCCATTGCTCTCAACTCCTGGTGTTATACAGAAAATAACGATTTTCGCCCCGCCCAGGATATTCTCTGCGACCTGGTCGATATTGTCAGCAAAAACGGCACGCTGCTGCTCAATGTGGGGCCAAAAGCGGACGGCACAATCTGTGCTGAGGATAGAGCGGTGCTGGCTGCCATTGGCGATTGGCTGCAGGTGAACGGCCAGGCAATCTACCACACCCATGTATGGAAAATTTTCGGGGAGGGTCCCACCAAGGTGCAGGACGGCCATTTTTCCGATGCCATAAAAAAGAATTTTACCTCGTCAGATTTCCGGTTTACCGCCAAAGGCAGCACCCTGTATGCCATTGCGATGAAAGCCGCGGAGGACGGGCAATATACTGTAAGCTCGCTGCGTATGCAGGAGCACACTGCTGGCACAGTATTCCATGGGGCGGTAAAGGATGTAGAAGTGCTGGGCGCCAAAGCAAAACCTTGCTGGAGCCGGGACAACCAGGGGCTGCATATTGCCACAGATTATACGGCGGCTGGGCCTGTGGTGTTCAAGGTAACGCTGGATTGAGAGAGCTGTGGGTCAAGGGACAAAAGGAGAAGCAAAGGGAAAAAACAAAAAAAGTTCTGGAAATCTTTGATTTCCAGAACTCGTTGGTCGAAGTGCGGAGACTCGAACTCCGTGCCTCTTGGTCCCAAACCAAGCGCTCTACCGGGTGAGCTACACCTCGTAAAACCTACGGTTCTATTATAATGAAAAAGAGCCTGGGTGTCAACAGAAATTTTGCAAAACTGGGGCATTCATGCCAGCGAACCTCTGCCCTTTTCTGCCAGGCCTGCTTTTTGGAGTGAACTTTTCCCTTTTTTCTTGACAAGCCCTGCCTTTTCCGTTACAATAAATGTCGAAAAATGAAATAAGGGGAGCCATAGGCTTCGGGTTCGTCCCCCCGAAGCCGTAAACGGCTGAGATTAGCAATTGCTTAAACCCTATGAACCTGATGCGGATAATGCCGACGGAGGAAGCATTTCATTTTCTTGTTTTGCCTGCGCTTTTTTGCGCGGGCTTTGCCGGAAATGTGCTTCTGCGCCGCCTGGAAATCTAGGCGGCGTTTTTCATTTTTCATACCTGGCGGTTTGCCGCCAAATCGAAATTGAAAGGAAGATGCACATGGAAGACAACAAAAACAATAGCCAGAGGGTGTATAACCTGGTTCTGGCAGGGATTCTCATTGCTTTGGGAACCGTGCTCTCGTTTATCAAGGTTTTCGACCTGCCCTACGGTGGCTCCATCACCCTGTGCGATATGCTGCCTGTTATGCTTTTTGCCTACCGGGCCGGCGCCAAATGGGGGCTGGGGGCTGGGCTTACCTACAGCGTACTCCAGCTGCTCTTTGGTATGGATGGCCTAAAGGGAATCAGCGGGGCAACCGTGGTGGGCTCTATCCTCCTGGACTACCTGCTGGCCTTTACTGTTCTGGGGCTGGCGGGGATGTTTCGGGGCAAAATGCGGAGCCATCCGGCGGCCTTTAGCCTTGGCTGCCTGGCCGCAGGGCTTTTGCGGTATCTCTGCTCCTTCCTCTCCGGCTGGATTTTGTGGAGCGAGTACGCGGACGCCAACTTTTCCCCCATGCTGGCAGGGATGTCCGGACAAACCCTGGCTTTCTTCTACTCCCTGGTATATAATGGCAGCTACATGATCCCCAATATTTTGGTGAACTGTGTGGTTGGTTTCCTATTGATGCAGTTTGCAGGCAAACAGCTCCTGAAAGGGACAGAGGTCTAGGGCTTGTTTGCAAATAGAGGGAATGATGGATTTTTGACTAGAAGTGGCCGGCTTCAGGGAAAAAATGCAAGTAATGCTTTTCGTATTACGAAAATTTTCGATGTGGAAGATGGCCGCTTCTGGGCAATAAGACAGCGTTTTCGATTTTTCAAACAGACTCTAGCTTCCTTGCTGAATTTCGCGCCAAAATTATAGGCCGATTGGGCGGGGCGGCTCTCCTGCTTTCTATGGGCTGAAAGCGGGCTGCTCTGAAATCATGGGTACAGGAAATAAAAAAAGAGGCTTCCACCGGGACGGGGAATGCCTCTTTTCGTTTTGGATTACATGCTTTCCGGCGCTGTGACCTTGAAAATTGCCAAGCCATTTTCAATTACTGTCTTGGCCGCTGTGCACAGGCACAGCCTTGCTGCCGACAGGGCCGGGTCTACGCCCTTTACCCGGCAGGTATTATAAAATTTGTGGAACAAGGTAGATACGTTTACCACATACCGGGTAATCCGGGCCGAATCCATTACTCTGGCCGCGTTGGCAATCTCCTCTGTAAAGCCAGAAAGCAGACGGATTAGCTCAATTTCCTCTGGGGTTGTAAGCAAGGCCAGCTCCTCGTTGCTGCAGGCCCGGGGCTCAATCCCCTCGGCCTTTAGGTTCCGTAAAATACTGCAAATGCGGGCATGGGCATACTGTACATAGTACACGGGGTTTTGAGCGTCTTCTTTTACCGCCAGATCCAGGTCAAAATCAATGCGGGTATTGGGCTCGTAAGAGTTAAACAGGAACCGGGCCGCGTCTACCGGCACCTCATCCAACAGGTTAGCCATGGTGATAGCCTTACCGCTGCGCTTGCTCAGCTTTACAGCCTCGCCGTCCCGCACCAGGCTGACCATTTGCATGAGTACCACCTTTAGCCGGTCCGGGTCAATGCCCAAGGCCGCGATAGCGGCTTTCAGCCGGGGCACATAGCCGTGGTGGTCTGCTCCCAGCACATTAATAGCTAAGTTAAAATTGCGAGTAACAAGCTTATTGTAATGATAAGCGATGTCAGGGACAATATAGGTAGGCACGCCGTTAGAGCGCACAATTACAAAATCGTCAGAGCCAAATTCCTCACCCTTAAACCAGAGGGCTCCCTCCTTTTCATAGGTACAGCCCTTGTCTTTCAGCTGCTGAACAATGCCTGCCACATCGCCGTTTTCATGAAGAGTGGATTCATGGAACCAGTTGTCGTATTCCACCCGGTACCGAAGCAAGTCATCGTGAAGGCCCTGAATATTTTTGGGAATAGCATAGGCAATAAGGGCCTTACGCCGGGCTTGGCTGTCTAGGCCTACCAGCCCGTCCCCATGGAGCTCTGCGTAGGCCTTGGCATTCCCGGTTACATCCTCCCCCAGGTACCCATCCTCAGGAAAAGGGAAATCCGGCTGGAACAGCTGCATATACCGTGCCTCAATAGAGAGGCCGTAGCGGTTTACCTGGTTGCCTGCGTCGTTTACATAGAACTCCCGCTCTACCTGCCAGCCGGCGGCTGCCAGCAGGTTGGAAAGGGCGTCTCCCAGCACGCCGCCTCGGGCGTTGCCAATGTGCATGGGGCCGGTGGGGTTGGCGGAAACATACTCTACCAGCACCCGCTGGCCCTTGCCTATATTACTTTGGCCGTATTCTTTGCCCATGGCGGCAATGTCCTTTAGTACATCGCTATAAAAGCTCTGGCAATAGGTAAAGTTCAAAAAGCCAGGCCCGGCAATTTCACAGTTGGCAAAGCGGGTGCCGCTTAAGTCTAGGTTTGCCTGAATCGCTTCGGCAATTTTTCTGGGGGCCATATGGTAGGCCCTTGCCCCGGCCATGGCCACATTGCAGGCCCAGTCGCCGTGGGCCCGGTCGGCAGGGACCTCTAAGGCAATTTCTGGGGCTGGGGCCGAAGAGAGGGCGCCAGAGGCCACGGCCTGTTCTATAGCGCCGGCAATGGCGGCGCGGAGCTGTTGTTTGGCTTTTGTCACTAGCTGGGACATATTTTTCAGTTCTCCTTGCTGTTATAGTTTATGGGCTGGGGCTCTCTAAGAAAATAGGGAAAATGCAGAGGCCGCTTTCTCTGAAAAGGCCAGGGCCTGGCCAGTGTTTGCTATTTTCCGGCGCTCATTTCCCGGGCAAGCTCACCTAAAATCTGGATGCCTTCCTCCAGCTGCTGGTCGCTGGGGGTAGAGAAATTAATGCGGAAACAGGAGCAGGGCTGGGCTTCGTCGGTAAGGAATGCGGTACCAGGAACCACACAGGCTTTTCGCTGGCTTCCCCGGCGGACAAATTCCAGCATATCAATGGAATCCGGCAGGGTGCACCAGGCAAAAAGACCGCCCTGGAAGGTGTTCCAGGTAATCAGCGGGGCAAAATGGGCTTCCATGGCCTCCAGCAGCACGGTGCTTTTCCGCCGGTAAATACACCGGAGCCGGTTCAAATGGGCCTCGTAGTCCCGTTGGGTCATAAAACGATGGCACACAATCTGGGCCCAGATATTGGAGTGAACATCCTCGCCTTGCTTGCACACCACCATCTTTTGTACCACCGGCTGAGGCCCAATTACAAAGCCCACCCGCATGCCAGGGGAGATCACCTTAGAGAAGGAGCCAGCATATACCACAATTCCGGCTTCATCAAAGGACTTGATGGAGGGCAGGTCCTCTCCTGCGAAGCGCAGATCCCCATAGGGGTTGTCCTCTAAAATGAGGACATTGTGGTCCCGGCAGAGCTCATAGACCTTTTTCCGCTTTTCCAGGCTCATGGTAATGCCAGAGGGATTTTGAAAATTGGGGATGGTGTACAGGTACTTTATGTTTTTCTGGGTTTCCAAGGCTTGCTGCAGACCCTGTATGCTAATGCCGTCCGGCTCCATCTCCACGCCCACCAGCCTGGCCTGGTAGGAGCGGAAAGTGTTTAAAGAGCCGATAAAGCTGGGAGATTCGCAGAGGACCGTATCCCCTTCGTTGAGCATGGTTTTCGTTAAAAGATCCATCACCTGCTGGGCGCCGCTGGTAATTAAAATTTCGTCGAAATCGCTGCCCACATGGTGCTTATTGGCCATATATTCCTTTACATGCTGGCGCAAAGGGGGGTAACCCTCGGTAACGCTGTACTGCAGGGCTTCCATGGGGGTATCGGTAAGGAGCTGCTGAGAGATTGCCCGAATATCTTCTGCCGGGAAAGCGTCTGGGGCCGGATTGCCGGCGGAAAGGGGGATAACGCCAGGGGCGGAGGAGTTCTTTAGAATTTCACGGATGGCGGAGGGCTTCAGGCTCGTCACCCTTTGGGAAAACTGATATTCCATAAAATCATCTATCCTTCCTTTATGAGGGATTTCTGGTAAAGCCGAAGGGCTTGGTATACCCAAAGGCGGCAAAAGGAGAGTGCCGCTGTTTTCACCATTATATTCTGTGAAAGGGAAAAAGTCAAATGCCGGCGGCCAGGAAACGCCCAATTTCCCCCGCTGGCTTTGGGGGCGCGCTGGGAGGCCGGCTTTGCGGAAAAAGGGAGAAGGCGCGGGTTTTCATAACCAAGTTGTCATAACTTTTTGAGATTCTTTTTCGATTCATTGCTTCTCGCTTTCCCTGTCAACCGCTGAAAGCGGCGGGATGCAGCGGAATATGCCTGTTTTTTCCATACTGCAAGCGACATTTATTTTTCTTTTTGAGAGGTATAATCTCCTCACTGACTGCATAGAGGTTTCCATAATTTCGGAAGATGGGGCCGAGGTAGGTCGGATTTTATGATGAGGCGGTGTTTTGTATGGAAATGAGTCGTATCAAACAAATGATGGGCAGCCTAGAGGATTATCTCCACAGTGAGTATGCCCGTAAGGCCCTGATTGCGGCGGGCAGCTTTTTGGCCGGGCTAATCTGCTCCCGAGGGCTGGTGTTCGGCAAATATGCTCCCTTTGGGGTGGCGCTGGCGGCTGGCGTTCCTCGGGCTGGGCTTTGGGCTGGGGCAATGGGAGCTTTTTTCGGCTACCTGATTCCATCGCCGGTGTATGTGCCTGTACGGTACGCGGCGGCATTAATTGCCGTTACAGCCATACGCTGGTCCCTTTCAGAGCTAAAAACCATCAACAGCCATCCCATGTTCGCGCCCACAGCTGCCTTTTTGCCACTGCTGCTAACCGGCATGACCATGGTTTTCCTCAATGGCTCTGTAAGCTATACAGCCGCGCTATATGTGGCCGAGTCCTTTCTGGGGGCGGGCAGCGCCTACTTTTTCTACCGGTCCGGGGGGCTGCTGGTGGGTGGGGAAGGCAAAAAACCAGGCATCCGGTCCGGTATTTTAGACAGCGGGGACGTGGCGGCCCTGACCATTAGCCTGGGAGTGGTGGTGCTGGCTTTTTCAGGGGTAAGTATTATGGGGGTATCTGTAGGCCGGGCTCTCATGGTGCTGCTGGTACTCTATTGTGCCAGAGCGGGCGGAATTGCCGGCGGCTCGGTGGCTGGGGTGGCGGCAGGGGCTATCCAGGGCCTGAGCACGGCAGGCCTCTCCTATCTTTCCGGGGCGTATGGGTTAGGCGGGCTAATGGCAGGCGTCTTTGCCCCTATGGGAAAGGTGGCGGCGGCGGTAGCGTTTATCATCGCCCATGGGGTGGCTTCCCTCCAGGTGGGGGCGGGAGATTCCAGAATCTTTACCGGGGCCATCGAGGTAGCCGCTGCCACCATTGGGTACATGCTTTTGCCAAAAAGCCGGAGAATTGGGGAGCTTTTCGGCCTTCAGGGCGATTCTCTCAGCGGCGGGGCCCTCAGGGGAAATATTGTTATGCGGCTGAAATATGCCTCCCAGGCTCTTACCAATGTGTCCGCCTCCGTAGAGGAGATTTCCCAAAAGCTTAGCACGGTTTGCGCGCCCAACCTTCAGGGCGTATATAATAAGTCTACCGAGACCATATGCGCTGGCTGCGGGCTAAGCTCGGTTTGCTGGCGGAAATACAAGGACCAGACCCTAGAAAATTTTGCCCAGCTCTCTAAGCCGATTAAGGAGAAGGAAAAGCTGGAAACCTGCGATTTTACCAAGGAATTCTCCGACCGTTGCTGCCGGGCTGGAGAAATGCGGGACGAGCTGAATAAAAATTATGCACGCTACCTAATGAAAGAGGCGGCGGAGCTTCGGGCCGCCCAAGTGCGGGAGGTGGTAGAGGCCCATTTTAGAACCACGGCAGGCATTCTAGACGAAATGGCGGCGGAGTTTTCCTTATATCAGCATTTTGATGAAGAGGCCGCCCAAAGGGTGGCAGGCATTCTTCAGGAAAGCGGGGTAACCCCCTTAGAGGTATGCTGCAGGGTGGACAAGTTTGGACGTATGACAGTGGAGGCGGAAATTGCCAGGGAGCGGCAGAAGCGCCTGAACCGCTCGGCCTTTACCCGGGAAATTTCCGCTGCCTGCGGCCGGGTATTTTCTCCGCCCTGCGTAAGCAGCTGGGAAGACCGCTGCCGTATCCAAATGTGCCAGCGGCCCCAGCTGGATGTGGGCAGAGGCTTTTCCCAATATTGCGCGGGAGGCGGGGCCTTCTGCGGAGACAGCACCAATGTGTTTTACGATGGATGCGGCAGGCTGGTGGCGGTGCTCAGCGATGGCATGGGCACTGGCGGCCGGGCGGCGGTAGACGGGGCCATGACCTCGGCAATGGCAGAGAGCCTGCTGAAAGCGGGCATTGGCTTTGACAGTATGCTGCAAACCGTGAATTCCGCGCTGATTGCAAAGTCAGGAGACGAATCCCTGGCTACCATGGATTTGGCCTGCATCGATTTATTTACCGGGCAAACGGAGTTCCGAAAAGCAGGAGCGGCCTGCAGTGTAGTGCGCAGAGGGAGGCGAAGCGAGGTGATTGAGGCCTCCAGCGTTCCGGTGGGGATTATGCCCGGAATCGAGTTTGCCAGCTGCCAGCGGGACCTAAACCCAGGGGATGTTATTGTAATGGTATCAGATGGGGTGGTGGCCTCTGGGAACGAGTGGCTGGTGGACCTGGTAATGGCCTGGGATGAGGATGAAAACCCCAACCTGCTGGCCCAAAGGATTACAGAGGAGGCAAAGAAACGCAGGAGCGACGGCCACGAGGACGACGTAACGGCCCTAGTGCTGGTACTCCAGTAACCAAGCTAAGGAGGAAAAGCCTAACGCAAAGAAGCCGGGGCGCGATACCAAAAGTTTCGTTAGCCTTTACAAAGGTTGCAGAGCGCGGGACAGAGTCTCGTGGCCTTGCCCTTGCTGGAGGCGTTATCATAATAAAAAAATTCGGGATGCATATCCCGGCAGCCTTGACCATAACATTTCGGAATGATACCGTTAAGTTTCGGTCAAGGGCTGCCGGGGTCATGCCCCGAATTTTTTTGTAAAGGCCTCTGGCGCTTCGCGCACCGGTTTCTTTTTGCTGGGCTTTTTCCCCTTATCCCAGCCTCAATCTTCCACCTGGGCCGTATACAAATGATAGTACTTCCCCTTCTTCTCCAGCAGTTCCTGGTGGGTACCCATTTCCCCAATCCCCTTATCAGATATGTAGAGGATCCGGTCGCAGTTCTTAATGGTAGAAAGCCGGTGGGCAATGATAAAGGAGGTCCGCCCTTTTAAAAGAGCCTGCAGGCCCTGCTGGACCAGCCGCTCCGTTTTGGCGTCAATGGAGGAGGTGGCCTCGTCCAGCACCAGAATCTTAGGGTCAGAGAGCAGTGTTCGGGCAAAGGCCACCAGCTGCCGCTGGCCTTGGCTCAGTCTAGAGCCCCGTTCGTTTACCTGGGTGTTGTACCCGTCCTCCATCTGGCTGATAAAGTCATGGGCACATACCGTTTTCGCCGCGGCAATGACCTCTTCGTCGGTGGCGTCCAGCCGGCCGTACCGAATATTGTCCATAATGCTGCCAGAAAAAATGAAGCTGTCCTGAAGCATAATGCCCATCTGGCCGCGCAAAGATTTTAGAGTAACCTGGGAGATGTCGTGGCCGTCCAGCAGTACCCGGCCAGCGGTCAGGTTATAGAACCGGGAGACCAGGTTGACCACGGTAGTTTTTCCCGCGCCGGTGGGACCCACCAGAGCCACAGATTCTCCGGGCCTTACATCTAGGTTAAAGTTTTCCAGCACATTAACCGTGCCATCGTAAGAGAACACCACGTCTTCAAAGGTGACAGCGCCCTGAATAGGCGGGAGCTCCCCGGCGCCAGGGGCGTCGTCCACGGTAACCGGTTCGTCCATCATTTCGAAAATACGCTCCAGGTATGCCACAGCATTGATAAAGGTATTGTACAGGTTGGAAAGGCTGAGAATGGGCTGCCAGAACCGCCAGGCATAGGAGGAAATGGCGATGATGGTGCCAATTTGCATACTGGGCCCCAGGGTGGTGAGCCCTACCAGGTACATGGCCGCTACCACCCAGGTGGAAATATTATCCACAGATACCCAGATCAGGTTAGAGGTATACTGGGCTTTCATCCAGGTGCGGTAGCAGTTTTTGTTCAGCCGGTCGTAAATGCCGGCGTTCTCCTCTTCCCGGGTAAAGGCCTGGGTAATTTTCACCCCTTCCAGGCTCTCGTGAAGGTAGGCGTTTAGGTTGGAGCTTTTGTTGGAGACATCCTGCCAAGCCCGGCGCTGGGCGGGCTTCACCAGAAAAACAACCACCAGTAGCAGGGGCACGCCAGCCATGACCACCAGGGATAGACGGAAATCACAGAGGAACATAAAAATGGCGATCAGCACCAGGTTAAAGATCTCCAGCACAAAGTTGACAATGCCGTTAGAAAGGGCGTCGGATACAGAGTTGACATAGTTGATTACCCGGGTCAGAATCTTTCCGTGAGGCCTGTCATCATAAAACTGGAAGGGCAGCTTTTGCAGGTGCTCAAACAGGTCCTTGCGGATATCATAGATAATCTCCTGCCCTACGTCAATCATGTATTTGCTGCGTACCCGGGCAAAGAGCACAGATACCAGAATGGCAGCCAGCATCCCAAAGGAGAGCAGCACCAGCTCCCGGTAGTCTCGGTTGGGCACAGAAACATTGATTCCCCGCTGCACAAGCAGGGGGCCTACTAGGGCGGCGGCAGCGGAAATGGCGGAGTAAACCAAAGAGAGGGCCATTTTCTTTTTATGCCGGCCAATATAGGTGCCGGCCCGCAGCAGATGCTTTATGTTAAAGGGCGTTTCCAGGTTTTCGTCCACGTCAAAGCGGTTGCGTGCCATGTTAGACCACCTGCCTTTCGTCTTCGGTCCCGCCGTTTTGCAGCAGGAAAACTTCCCGGTAATAGCCGGGCTTTTGGGAGAGCTCCTGGTGGGTGCCGGTCTCGGTAATCCGGCCGTTTTCCAGAATCACGATTTTGTCTGCCCGCTTGGTTGTGGAGATGCGCTGGGCGACAATAATCTTGGTACAGGGAAAATCTAAAGCGGCCAGCTGGTCTTGAATGTATTTTTCTGTTTCCAGGTCCACAGCGCTGGTGGTGTCATCCAGAATCAGCAGGCTGGGCCGCACGGCCAAGGCCCGGGCCAGGGCAATGCGCTGCTTTTGCCCCCCAGAAAGGCCTGTGCCTCGTTCGCCAATCACGGTGTCAAAGCCCTCAGCGAGCTTTTCGGCAAAGTCTACGTCAGCCATTTTGGCGTAGCGCTTTACCTCCTCTTCCGAAAGGCTGCTGTTGCCGTAGGCAATGTTCCCGTCTACCGAGTCGGAGAATAGGAACACATCCTGGGTGGCAATGCCAATGGAAGAGCGCAGGGCATGCAGGTCATATAGGCGTACAGGCAGGCCGTCTATGGTTACCTGGCCTTTGGTTGTATCGGTAAACCGGGGAATCAGGCTGACCAAAGAGGTTTTTCCCGAGCCGGTGGGGCCCATAATGGCCACGGTCTCCCCAGGCTCAATGGTCAGCTCAATGTCCTTAAGCACCTCGGTCCCATGGAGGGTGAGGCTGGCCTTATGAAACTCCACTTTGCCCTTTATCCGTTCCGTTGGTTTTTGGGCGTCTGGCCGGGAGACAATGGTGGATTTTGCATAATAGAGCTCTATAATTTTGCTGGAGCTGGCAAAGAAACGCTGCAGGTCGTTTAAATGCATCCCAAGCATGCGCATGGGGTTGGAAAGGGTCCAGGTTAAGGAATTGAACAGGGTAAAGGTACCAATAGAGATTCTCCCGCTGATTAGGAAAGTGCCGCCCACCAGCAGCACGGCAATGGAAAGAGCCTGGGAAAGGGTGTCGATATATGGGCTGAACTTCAGCCAAAGCAGCGAGGCGGTTTTGTTGGCCTGCTTATAGTCCCGGTTCTTCTCGTCAAAGCGGGCAATCTCGTAATCTTCCCGGGCAAAGGCCTTTACCACCCGGTTGCCTGCAATGTTCTCTTGGGCGGCGGTGTTCAGCCGAGAGAGCTTTTCCCTAAGCTCTACATACAGGGGGTGCACCCTTTTGGAAAAGAGCAGGGTGAGCAGGAAGATAAGCGGTGTAGCTAAAAGCATAGAAAGGGCAAAGAGCCAGTCGGTAACCAAAAAGGTAATAGCTGTGGTAAGGAAAAGGACCGTGCAGCTGATCAGCTGGCGAAGCACCCAGCACACGGCATGGCGGATCATATCCATATCTCCTGTAAGGCGGGTCATCAGGTCGCCGGTGCGGTTGGTAGAGAAAAAGGCCTGGTCCTGCTCCTGCATGTTCTGGTACAGGTCTCGGCGGAGCTGGTAGATCAGCTTTTGAGAGCAGGTTTCATAGGTCATAAGGGAAAGATAGCCAAAGCCCGTGCGGAACAAGGTAAAGCCCACCAGCAGGGCGGCCAAAAGCCCTAGGTGCTTTACCACCTCTGGGGTAACCAGGCCAGAATCCTGCAGCGGCTTAAAAACCGTGTCCATAATGGTGGCCGTAATCATAGAGTTGCCCAGTTCGAGCACGGCCAGAATTGCGGTAGAGAACAGGGCAAACACATAGCGCTTGTGGGAGCCAGCCATACGCGCCCATACCCATCGTAGCTGAAACATAAGTAATACCCTCCTTTGCCAAAAGCAAAGAGCCCCGTGGGGCAGTTTTTTAACCCTCCTGTGCGCCTCAGGCGGGCCAGATGCTTTTCGAAAAGCTTTCCCTATTATAGCGGACAGGCAGAAAAATGAAAGGGGGTTTTTACAAAAAGTCATTTTTCAGCACTTTGTCCTGTTTTTGCTCAAAGAACTGGGGTGGTTTATGCAACTTTTCTGGCCGCGAATTGCGCGGGAAACGCCGCAGTTTCACTGTATAGAAACGGGATAATAAGGATGAACTTGGCGCGGAAGATACCGTTCTGTATAGAAAAATCACAAGCGGCCTTACAGTTAACACCATGGAAACCCCCAAAAAATAGGACAAAGCCTGGATGCTGGCAAACACGGTGTATATCCCAATATAACCAGGCTGCAGGGGAATAACGCTCTATTCTGCTTTTGGGTGAATGCCCCAAAAGCCAAAAGGCAGGTCCCCTGGAAACAGGGGACCTGCCTTTCCGAAATAAAAAACCCAAAAGTTTCCGTCTTCTCCCTACCCGGCATACATAGCAGTGGAAAGGTACCGTTCGCCGCCGTCGGGAAGGAGGGCTACAATGGTTTTCCCTTGGTTTCCCGGCTGCCTGGCCAGCTCTTGAGCCGCCCATAGAGCCGCGCCGGAGGAGATGCCCACCAAAACCCCCTGGGTCCGGCCCATCAGCCGGCCTAGGGCAAAGGCGTCTTCATCCTTTACCGGGATCACCTGGTCGTACACAGAGGTATCAAGCACTTCTGGCACAAACCCCGCCCCCAGCCCCTGGAGCTGATGAGGGCCGCCGTGGCCGGCACTGAGCACAGGGGAACCAGCGGGCTCCACGGCTACAACTTGGATTCGAGGGTTTTGGGCTTTTAAGTATTTCCCCACGCCTGTAATGGTGCCGCCAGTGCCGGCGCCGGCGACAAACATATCGATTTTTCCATCTGTATCCTCCCAGATTTCCGGGCCGGTGGTGGCCAGGTGGACGGCGGGGTTGGCTGGGTTTGTAAACTGGCCGGGGATCACGCTGCCGGGAATCTCTTTGGCCAGCTCTTGGGCTTTTTCAATGGCACCGGTCATGCCAAGGCTGCCATCGGTGAGCACCAGCTGGGCGCCGTAGGCTTTCATCAGCAGGCGGCGCTCCATGCTCATGGTGTCTGGCATAACGATAATGGCTTTGTAGCCCCTGGCAGCGGCCACACTGCACAGCCCCACCCCTGTGTTGCCAGAGGTAGGCTCAATGATAACCCCGCCAGGGCTCAGCTGCCCCTTGGCCTCGGCGTCGTCAAGCATGGCTTTTGCCACTCGGTCCTTTACACTGCCGGCAGGGTTCAGGTATTCTAGTTTTGCAAGAAGGCGGGCCTGAATACCCAAATTTTCCGAAAGGCCCCGGAGCTCCAGCAAGGGCGTGCGCCCTACCAGCTCTTCGGCCGAGGTGTATATTTTACTCATAATCACAAGTCCTCCTAATTACGTTTGGACCAATTTCCTTTCTGCCCGTATCTTCCCAAAATGTAGGGCCTGGCTTTCCCTAAGGAAGATTTTTGCCCTAGCCGGCTCTGTGCGTATGCCGGCGTTTTCGGCTGGTTCCTGTGGGTGAATCCTCTATTTCTTCCGTCAGGGACTATACACATTATCATACATGGAATCCCCTGGGCTGTCAATGGGAAATGAAAAATCAAAGTAAAAAACCTGCAAAATGGAAACGGCCGACCTCTGATCTCGCCGCTGGATTGCGCTCCCCCGCCTCCCAGTATATGCGGGGAAATTGCCTTGCGTTCCTTGCCCCTTTCCCAGGCGCCTGGGCATACATTGCGCGTAAAAAAAGCCCAGCCTTCGCTGGGAAGGCCGGGCGGGCTTTTTTTATTGGGAGATCTCCTTGTGCCGAGTGCGCCAAGGAGTGAGAAGCTGGCCCACAATCAGGCAGTATGTGTTTATGTCCGTGTGTTCTCCCCGGTAAAAGTCTCGATCCGGAGAGCGGTCCTGCCGCTCGTAAGGGTTTACAAGATTTTTCTTCATGTGGAATCCCTCTTTTCTATATGGTTAATCTGTATTTCAACCGGCTGTTATGATCGCTGGGCCAGGGGCATTACCATGCCGCCCAGAGAAAAGCAGAATACATTGGCGTCCAGAGCGTCTACAGGGGCGCGAAGGACATTGGCAGCCTTTTTGCCGGTTTGCAGGCCGCGAATTTTCTGATAAGGATTTATCTTTTTTGTTTTCATCTTCATTACCTCATTTCCAAGTAAGTTTGGGCTCGCTCCGGCTGCCGGTAAGACAGGGGAGAAACCATAGCGCCTAGGGTGCGGCAAAGGGAAACGGCAGCGCGGGCGCCAGCCCTGCGGGAAACCCTTCGTCCGGTGGTGTCTCTGCCGGAAAGGGGCTTGCCTGGGACAAACTTAGTAGGTTTTCTGTTCATTCCGATCACTCTCCTTGAAGAACCTGTTTTCAAGTTTTTTCAGTGGGTTCAGCCCCAGGGAGCACAGGCTCTCATATTCCCTGCTCAGCCCCTGTGGGCCAGGGGCATTACCATGCCGCCTAAGGAGAAGAAGAACATGCCGGTAGACTCGGCGGCGCCCCGGAGAACGCCGGTGTCAGCCTTTTTTCTGCCCAGAGACAGGGCGGAAGTACGCTTGTAGGGGTTTGTCATCTTTGTCTTCATTTTTCAGTTACCTCGTTTCATCGCTTGTAGTCTTGTACTGGCCGGCGGCCTGCCGGCTTATGCCCGAATTGCCAGGGGCATTACCATTCCGCCCAAAGAGAAGTAGAACACGCCGGAGGGCTGGGTGGCCTGGGAGCGCACGGCGGGCATGGCGTTCTGAAGGGCGCGGGACTTCTTTGCCTTGGTGCTGATCATGTTCATTTTCATGCGGATACCTCTTTTCCTTTTCTGAAGACATCACAGAATTGATTTGTTCAGGAGCGGAAGGAATACCGGAGTGGATCGGACTTTAGCGCCTTTCCGTTCCTGCGCCGACATAATACTCCAGCCTTTCAGATTTGTCAACCCGGGCTGTTTCTGGAAAACGCACACAAACTGGAGGGGAGAGGTAAAACAAAAAAAGCAAATAAGAGAAAATATCCCTTAGCTCCGCGTTGCCATCCTGTGATAATAGCAAAAAAGCGGCAGGGTTTTTGGCCCTCAGATAGCAAAATCTCCAAAGATGGCAAAGTTATGGAAAGTGATAAAAAATATGATGTGCGTAGTCCACAAGTGGAAAGGCAATAAACTGTTAATAATTAACAGTTAGCAGATAGGCGATTGTGCAAGTTGTCTAGCGAAATTTGAGGATTTCACAGGAAACGAAAGGAGGTTAGGCGATTGGCCGACAAAATACGAGCACAGGGGCTTGTGCAATTTGTGGGGGCAAACCCTAGAAAACTAACCTGGGGCTTTAGTTTTTGGCCTTAGCATCAACCAAGGGGTTATTGTGTGCTTGTTTTGGTTGGGTTATACTATAGCTGCAAAGAAAAGGCCAACGCAAAAAAAGGAGGGAATATCGTATGAGAACGGACCCGCTTACGGTGGGCAGGCAAATCTATATCCTGCGCAAAATGAGGGGCCTAACCCAAACCCAGCTGGCTGACCGGCTCCATCTGTCATTTCAGGCTGTAAGCAAGTGGGAGCGGGGAGAGACTATGCCGGACGTAGGGCTGCTCCCAGAGCTGGCAGAGTCTTTAGAGACCAGCATTGATAATATTTTAACAGGAGGCGAAAGGGTAATGGAACAGAAAGTACCGGCAAAGTACACCCGCACAGTAACCATTGCACAGCTGCGGGAAGGGATTCTATGCTTTCAGCGCATAGGCGAGCTGCTGGGCAAGGACAGTTTCTTCTATATTGGGGCAATTGGCGGCGTAAACCTAAAGATGAACATGGAGCTGGATAAATATCTGGAGGATGAGGACCCTTACCGGCGAGAAGCTATGGTGGCCGAAGCCGCGTCTCAGGCAATTATGAATGGGGCTTGGATTGACCCAGAGGACATCCGCACCGGGTTTGAGCATGAGCACTGGGTAAATATTGTGTCCGAGTTTGGAAAAAAGTATGGGATACAGTAAATACGAGACACAAAAAGGCGCTTCCCAAAGGGGAGCGCCTTTTCCTATTATATATAGAAAGGCGGGGGAGTGCTTTCGGGGCCTCGGCAGGAGCTCTTTAGATAACCCCGCATAAAGAAGGATAGATTTCAGAGTTCCACATACCCGACAAAGTTGTAGTAGATTTTCATGTCCCGGCGGGTCTCTCCGTCCACCTGATACTTCTTGCCTACCTCGACGCGCTTCACCAGCCGCAGGAGGGTGGGGCGATCCAGTTCCTCAAGCTGGGTATAATCCCGGATGACGGCCAGCCATTTGTCTGTGGCCTGCTTGTCCTTCTGTGTAGCCTCCAGCTGGGCAGTGAGGTGCGTCCGCTGTTCCAGCTTGCCCCGGCGTTCGTCCTCGTAGCGGTTCATCAGCTGGACGCACAGCGCCTCCGGCATGATGCCCTTCATCTTGTCCTCATAGGCCGTTACCACCAGCTTTTCCAGTTCAGCCAGTACGCTTGTCCAGCGCCGCCAGCGTTGCCCAGAGTGCCTTTGTCTGCTCCGGACTGGCGGCGTTCTTTTGGGCGGGGATGTCCAGCAAAAGCAGCCGGGTCAGCGTCTTGAAGTTGATATAGTGGGAAGAACAGACCATCTTATCGCCGCTCATAATCCGGCTGCGATAGTCTCTTTGATAGCGCGTCGGGCCTCCGCAGTCCGTACAGTATAGGACGCCAGCGAACAAAGAGATTTCCCCATCGCTGCCGGAGCGCCTCTTTGACGGATGATTGTCCAGCCTCTGAACAGCATCCCAAACTTCCTGGGAGATAAGCGGCGGGTATGCTCCACCTTGATCCAGTCCTCCCTCGGCTTGCTGACCTGCTTGTGGACCTTGTAGAAAACTGCCCCGGTTTTGTTCTGCACCATGTGGCCGAGGTAGAATTCATTCCGAAGAATGATCTTTACTGTCACGTCGTTCCAGTAGGGCGTCCCGCCCCCCCGGGTTCGGCCTGCCCTCCGCCATGTAGTAAAAGGCTCTTGGCGAGGGCACGCCTTCCTTATTCAGCGTCCGGGCGATTTTCCAGCGCATATCAAAAATGCGGAGGACAACAGGCGCGGTCACGGGATATTTCCAGGATGTGCTTGTCCGCCGGAGATTTTCGGTAGCCGATAGGAGCATAGCAGCCGACATACTTTCCGCTCTTAAAGGTGGACTGCTTCACTGCCCGGATTTTGCTGCTGGTGTCTCGTTCGTAGAGGTCGTTCATGACGTTCTTCAGAATGACCGGCATCTCGTTGTTCTTGTGAATGGTATCTACACCGGCATTGAGCGCGATGAACCGGCACCCCATCGAGAGGAACACGATGCCCGTATATCGGCCCGCTTCGATATAATTTCTGCCGAGACGACTAGGGCTTGTTTGAAAATAGAGAAAGTACCGGATTTTTGCCTTGGGTGGTGCGGTTTGACGAAGAAAACCGCAAGTAATGCTTTCGTATTACGAGGATTTTCGACACACAAATCCGCCCGGACAGGGCAAAAAGACGGTGTTTTCGATTTTTCAAACAAGCCCTAAGGTCTTTGCATAAAATTAGATTGATTTTTCCCGCCCTGGCATCGGCGATCATCTGATTGAACATGGGCCGGTCAAAGGATATCCCCGAAACCCCGTTATCGCAGTAGGCGGCGTAGAGGTTCCAGCCCTGCTCCTGCGCATAGCGGCTGAGCCTGCAATCAATTCCGACATTGTGTTTTTCCCGCATCTTGTTTTTTACCTCCCTGGACGCAGGAACATAGCATTTGTTACCTGTTCCCATTATAGATGCTTTAGCGCTGCAAAGCAATAGCTTTTCGCCGGGCATCAGAAATTTTTACACCGTCCGCCGTCTGTCCCGCTCCGGTTCTGCTGTGTCGGTGACTTCGCCCATTTCCGTATTTTCCGCAAAGCTGCTGGACAGGTGACAGGTCATTCCGTCCATTTCCACATCAAGCCCCAGGTTCAAAAACACGCCCCGGCGCCCGCCATATTCAAAGCCGGCGAATTCCCCTGCCACTGTGATTTCTACTGGCGTTTTTCCGTTTTTATACGATACCTCCCATTCTTCGCAGAACATCCATGGTGTCACCCAGCGCACAGTAAAGCGCCTCGCTGTCTGGATTTTTCATAACTGTGCTTCGCCGCTATACGTATCTGCCGCAAAGTGATTTCTACCTCCCATGCGGTATAGTCTTTTTGAATGGCGGCAATGGCGAGATAGGCACAATCGGTATAGGCCAGCTCGTCCTGCATCGCCATTTTTGCCGGGCTGCTCCAGGATGCCATCACAGGATTTCACGGTGACAGCTGTTCTGCCCGCCGGCCATAAGATCTCGCTTTTGAATTTCGGTAGCCGCTGCCGATAACAGGTGGACTCCTTCTGTCTTGATTTTCTCCATTGTCCAGCCTCCCTTCCAAAACAAAAAACGCGGATACGATAAGACCGGACCCAGCCAAAATGCTGTGGTTCGGTCTATGTATCTGCGTGAAAAATATGTGCAGTATTCAGTTTTTTATCATGGCAACACAAACAGGCGCTCCTGGCGATGCCGTTGGGAAAATTCTGTCGAGGGCCGGCGGACAGTACAGGCTTTTGCTACTGGACGTTATGTAAAAGAGCATTTATCAAGGGGTTTTTCTTTTTTCCAACGCAACTCACATGTGCCGGAGGGGATTCATGATGAGTAAGGCGAAGATGTCAAACTCTTTCACAGCCAGCATGATCTCAAAAATATATACCAAGAAGCACCCCGCATACCATAAGGACAATCATTAGGGCCAGCAAAAAGAAGATCACACCTCGCAAAGCATAGGCAATCATCAACCTTCCGCCGCGCTTTTTTCGCGTTGCTCTGACGGATGCATGACACTTCCGCACCGTCAAGGCTTCAAAATTACTTTTTTGTCATCTGACTTTAGAATCATAGCAACTTTATCGCCGTCACAATCAAAAGACAGGGCCGGATCATTTGAAATCTTCAGACTTTGGGTGCCATCCTTGCCGCATAGATAAACGCGGTCGGAATCCATACGGTTGATAAAGTACAGCCCCTGCTCGGTCAGGCAAAAGTCGTAAGCAACAACATTTCGAAACGGCCTTGTTTTGTGGGTCTTGGTGTCATACGCTGTCAGCAAAGAATTTTCGTTGATGAAGTAGATCGTCCGCCCATCAAACGCTATATTCCCCC
>CAJUSM010000020.1 GCA_910588935.1 uncultured Oscillospiraceae bacterium | reverse complement strand
GTTACATCTTGAAATGGGGGCGCGTTTTTATGCTGAAAAAACGGATTCTGTCGGTAATTTTGTGCCTGTGTATGGTAGTGGGGATGCTGCCAGTCATCACGCCGACAGCAAATGCTGTTCTTATTGGCTCCACTAGCTATGGGGTCAATCTAAGCGGCTCGTATTATACAACTCAAAACCCATATTATCCAACATACCAATACCAATGCACATGGTATTGCTGGGGGAGCGCAATGGAAAAATGCGGTGTTTATCTTCCGTCTCGACCAGAACGGGATGGATGGGGCAATGCGAGTGGGTGGTATGACGGCGCAAAAAGGTCTATTGCTGCCGGAAACAAAGATTTTTCTGTTGGGGACACCCCAAAGGCTAACTCGATTGTAGTGTTTGGAGGTGGATCGACTGGTCATGTTGCGTTCATTGAAAGAATGGATGGAGTAAAGGCCTATATCACGGAGGCAAATGTAACCCCTTCCACTGGAGGGACGTATGGATACTATGAGCGCAGTATCGACACCAGCAAAGATAGCTCGATACTTGGTTACATCTACCTCGAAGACACTGGTCACTACGCCGAACACCAAGACCTCGGTGACGATTTCTACGCCTACATCTACAACCCCATGAGCGGCTGTAATTTGGAAAGTAGATACAACTCGGGAAATAGAATCTATAATGTCCAACTCGCCAGCGTCAACAGCTCCGATTTCCGGCAAATCTGGCATTTTGTAAAGCAGGATCAGGGACAATACAAAATTGTTAATATGTATGATGGTCGTTGTTTGGATGCCGACAGTCTGGGAACGACTAACGGCACCAATGTTCACGCATATACTGACAGCGGCTCTGAGGCGCAACGCTGGTTCTTCTGCGCGGATTATAACTATGGCCCGTATTATGTATATCCTTCTTATCTAACCAACCACGATCTCGTGCTGGATGTTGCTGGTGCTGGCACGACTCCGGGGACTAATATTCAACTAATACAGAATAGTTATAAAGAAACCGGGTCGTATCATCCCGCGCAGAGTTTCCAAGTCAACAAAATCGACAACATCGGCAAAATCCCTATTGGCAATGATTTCTATGCTTACATGAACCACTCGTTCAGCGGATTGAACGTGGGAAATGTTGATGGCAACGCGGAACTTATCACAGCCGAACAATATGACCCCAAACAAATCTGGCATTTTACCTGGGATAGCACCAACAGTGCCTATAAAATCACGAACGCATATGATGACTGCTGTTTGGATGCTTATCCTTATTCTGGATCGAGTGACGGCGGCAATGTTCGTGTATATACAGATAACGGAGCCCAGACAGAAAGATGGTGGGTTTGCGGGTTCAAAGGCACCGAGAGATATTATTTTACGCCCATCTATCTAGGGGATCACCGCCTCGCTATGGATGTGGCGAATGGCAATGTGAACCCTGTTTCTCCCGGAACAAATATTCAATTCTCCAAGAACTGGTATCTAGAGCATTCGATAGGAGCAGGCGGCAGACTTCATGATGCTCAAACTTTTGAGATTCAATATATATCCTACGCAAAACCAGCCGCTCCTGCCGCACCAATCAACATCCAAGTAACCGCCACCGACAGCGGAACGACTGTTACCTGGGACGCTGTGCCGACCGTAGGCGAATATGACAACCGCGCCTACTATATATATTTAGCTAGTCAGGACAACGAAGTATTCATTCCTACGACAATGATTGACGGCATCACCTACACCAGTAGCGAAGTTCTCCCAAACGGCAAATATTTTGTTGTGTTACGAGCGGTCAATACAAAATATAAGAGTTTGCTTTCAGACCCTCAATTTTATGAGTTCACCATCGAACCAGAATCTACAACCTACACAGTCAGCGTCAACGCCACAACAGGCGGCACCGCCAGCGGCGGCGGGACTTGTCGGGACGGAGATTCTATCACCGTCACCGCAACTCCCAGCGATGGTTATCATTTTGTCAAATGGACGGAGAGCGGCAACGAAGTCAGTACCGATGCCAGTTACACTTTCACCGTCGATAAGGACAGAACTCTCACCGCCGTTTTCGCGGAAGATGAACAGCCTACTCCAACCTATACGGTTAGCGTCACCGCTTTGGTGGGCGGCAGCGTTTCTGGCGGCGGAATCTATGACGAGAATACCTCCGCCACAGTGATCGCCACCCCTGACACCGGCTATCAGTTCAAAGGTTGGACGGAGAATGGAACTCAGGTCAGCACCGAGGCTCGCTACACTTTTACGGTCAGCGCAAACCACACACTCGTCGCCGTTTTTGAAAAGGAGACCGAGGAGCCGCCCACACCACCGACTCCGGTCACCTACACAGTTGATGTCCATGCCAGCCCCTCCGGAGGCGGCACTGTGACGGGCAGCAATACTTATCAGTCTGGCGAATCCGTCACAGTTACCGCAATCCCGGTCAGCGGTTATGAGTTCAAAGGCTGGACAGAAAATGGCAGTCAGGTGAGCGCCAGTGCCAGTTATACATTTAACATCACTACCAACCGCATCCTCACCGCAGTTTTTGAGAAAATTGCCATTCCTACCTACTCTGTCAGCATTACTGCCAGCCCTGCCGCTGGAGGCACTGTCTCTGGCAGCGGCACCTATCCGAGTGGCACATCTGTCACTGTCAGGGCTACCGCCAATTCCGATTATCAATTTGTGGAATGGCAAGTGTGTGGGAGCAAGGTATGTTCCGATGCGACCTATACCTTCATTGTCAGCGAGAATCTGGAACTTGTTGCCGTTTTCGAGAAAAAGGAAGAGAATCCACCCACTCCGACGACCTACACCATCACCGTCAACGCCAGCCCCATAGAGGGCGGCTCAGTTAGCGGCGGCAAAAATTATACGGGAGGCGAATCTGTCACCATCAGGGCTACCCCAAAGAGTGATTATAAGTTCGTGGAGTGGCGGCTGAACGGCTCTCAGGTAAGCACCAATGCCAGCTACACCTTCACCGTCAGCGCAGACCAGACTTATATCGCCATTTTTGAGAAAGTCGACACCCCAACACCTCCCACGCCGCCGACCCCAACAACCTACACCATCACCGTAAACGCCAGCCCGACTACGGGCGGCAGTGTTTCTGGAGGTGGCACGTTTGAGAAAAACACTTCCATTACTGTCACCGCAGTCCCGAACGCTGGATATGAGTTTAAGGGTTGGGTGGAAAATGGAGCTCAGGTTAGCACCAACGCCAACTACACCTTCACCGCCGGCGCAAATAGGACACTTACCGCTACTTTTGAGAAAAAGACAGAAGAACCTCCAACGCCGCCGACTCCGGTCAAGTATACCATCAGCGTTAGCGCCAATCCCGCAGCTGGCGGCACTGTCAGCGGCGGAAACACCTACGAGAGCGGCGCATCCGTAACTGTCACGGCGAGCCCGTCCAGAAACTATCGGTTCACGGGCTGGTCAGAAAACGGGCAGCAAATCAGCACCAATGCCAGCTATACATTTACCGCCGATTCGGATAGAACCCTTGTTGCTACGTTCTCTTATACTGGCGGCAACTCAAGTAGCGACCATACTCCCAGCATCCCTACGACCAATCCGGGCGGCACCCATAGCGGCGGCTCCACAACCACTCCCAGCCCCACACCGTCCCTTCCGGTCAGCACCAGCGAGACCACCAGCAACACCACAACGCCCACGGCATCTCCTTCTGCCACGACGAAAGGAGATACGGCAGCAATCACCATCTCCTCTGCGGTTGCCGATGAGATTGTCAAACAGGCCGTGTCCAACGACAGCGATCAAGTTATAATCTCGCCCGTAGTCAAAGGCGATGTGATAAAAGTCGAAGTGACGATTCCCGCCAATGTTCTGGATGAGGTTGGTCAAAAAACCGATGCCGCTCTTCTCCTTTCCACCCCTGTAGCCGATATAGCGTTCACCAACAACGGACTGTCCAACCTGTCCGAACACGGCGCGGTTACAGTCACGGCAGATACCAGCGAAAACTCCATCGCTCTCACGATCACAGCGGGAGGACGGGTTGTAGAATCCGTTAGAGGCGGCATCACGTTGACCGTCCTCATCGAACAAAGCGCCCCCGGAACGGTTGCCGTTTTGGTTCACGATGACGGCACTCGCCAGATCATCCGCAAATCTGTCGCAAGCGATGACTCAATCACAATCCCTCTGGATGGCTCTGCCAAGCTGGAGATTATCGACAACGCCAAGCCCTTTTCTGATGTCTCTGCCGAGAATTGGGCGGCAGATGCGGTAGCCTTTGCCAGCGCACACGAGTTGTTCAACGGCACCAGCAACAACCTCTTCAGTCCCAACCTCCCCATGACCAGAGGGATGCTGGCGGTTGTTCTTCACAATCTGGAGAATAATCCCGGACAGGCTTTTAGCTCGGCATTCTCCGATGTGGCTGGCGGCGCATGGTATTCCGATGCTGTCGCTTGGGCGGCAGAGCAGGGCATCGTTGCCGGCTACGGCAACGGACTGTTCGGCCCCAGCGATAACATCACCCGTGAGCAGTTAGCTGTGATGCTCTGGCGCTATAGCGGAGAACCCGTCGCCACCAACAAAGAACTGCGGTTCAGCGATGCGGGCAGTGCCAGCGATTATGCTCTGGACGCTCTGCGCTGGACGGTAGAAAACGGCATTATCAACGGCTACGGCAACGGCATCCTCGACCCGAAGGGGCTTGCCACCCGCGCCCAAGTCGCACAGATGCTCATGAACTATCTGAAAAAATAACACCCCTCACGCCAGACCAGCGGTCAGCCCCAAAACGGCTGACCGCTGGCTTTTGCGCTATCTCTCAGCATAGTCCCATCGACTTCTAATCTTGACTCCGTTCGCTCTCAGGCAGCGAATCACTACTTGCGGATGGACGTGGAAACATTTAGCGATTTCCTCTGTCGTGCGCATCTCGTTATACATAGCGATCACTGCGTCAGCATTCAGCTTCGCTTGAGCTTTAGCCCTAGTAACCTCAGCTCCGTGTTGTCTCAACAGTTTATTGATTGTCGCTTTACTACAGCCGAACTGTTCTGCGAGTTTGATTGTGGTAGTTTCGCCGGATTGATAGGTAGAAATCATCTGTTTGATGTCAGCCTCGGAAAACTCTCGGCGGTATGGCTGCTTCAGACGTTTTACTGCTATTTCTCCGAACACATCAATTTCCCGGTTGTGCCTCTCCGCATCATCTGGTATAATAAACGTAACGGCTTGACCGAGGTTTTTAGCGGCCTGGATGACCTTGACTTTCTGGCGAATAATGGCATCGTATTGGTTTGGGTCAGGCTCTGTTAAGTCCACCAGTATCTTGGCTGTGCCAAGTCTAAGATCCCTAGAGGCTATAAGGCTTCTAGGGGTTTTTGCTTTCCCAGTAACTTTAGCGTATAGTACATATTCCCCTTGATGACATTTTAGGGCACCATCTTTCGTAAATCGCAGGTCGCATGGCGAGCGGAAGAAATCACCTTGAATACCTCAACAACTTTCATGAAAAAACGGACATCTGTAGATGTCCGTTTTTGTTGCATATAAAGTCATAGAGAGTTCTATCACATTCTAAAAAATGTGAAAGCGGATAATGAGGAATAATTGAATGTAATTTTTTATCCTATGCTTTCTCAAAATCTCAAAACATCTCTCATCACAATCAATCTCCGGCCACAAAATATGGAATACAGGCAAGGGCATCTCCTGGTTTCATTTGTTCCGGCTTTCGCCTTTTCGGTTCTCTCCTTTCAGAACAACGTGATCTGGCTACTTTCAGGCAGGTCAGACAGAGCTCCCACAGATCGG
Source organism: uncultured Oscillospiraceae bacterium (assembly GCA_910588935.1). Taxonomy (GTDB): domain Bacteria; phylum Bacillota; class Clostridia; order Oscillospirales; family Acutalibacteraceae; genus Acutalibacter. Next base: position 35,358 of record CAJUSM010000020.1, on the reverse strand, counting down.
AGCACATCTACCACAGCACTTGAAACCTTTGCCCTAGCCTGTAGATCATCAATGGAAATATAATCACCACCAGAGCTTCTTGCCTCCTGCAGCCCAAGAGCAGCTGCCTCACCCACGCCGCCTAAGCTGGAGAAAGGCAAGCGGATTTTGCCATCTTCCACTAAAAAGCGAACCGCATCAGACTTATACAGATCGACAGGCAGCAACTGGATGCCTCTAGCCATCATCTCGTTAATCTGCTGTAGCGTGTCAAATTCACTCTCCTCTTTGGCACTGGCTTCCCGATTTTTAATTTTCATATCCACATCCCGCATTTTACGCTGCACTGCTTCCCGGCCAGCGCTGGCGGTTACTCCATCAAAGTCTGTACTGCGCACAGTAAAATACGCTGCATAAAACTCTACCGGCTTGTGCACCTTATACCACCCCAGGCGCAAGGCTGCAATCATATAGGCCGCGGCATGGGCCTTGGGAAACATATACTTAATTTTAAAGCAGGAGTCAATATACCATTGCGGCACATCGTGGTCTTTCATCGCGGCAATATGTTCCTCAGTCAGCAGCTTCTTTGCTTTACCCTTACGCACAATCTCCATAATTTTAAAAGCCATTTTGGGGTCTAGACCTTTATTCAGCAAATAGACCATTATCTGGTCTCGGGTACCAATTACCTGGGAAATGGTACATGTGCCATTGTGGATGAGCTCTTGGGCATTGCCCAGCCACACATCTGTCCCATGGGAAAGCCCGGAAATCTGCAGAAAGTCGGAGAAGGTTTTTGGATGAGCCTCTTCCAGCATTCCCCGCACAAAATTTGTTCCCAATTCTGGCAGGCAGAGGGTTCCAGTTTTCACACCGCCAATATCCTCTGGCTGAATGCCCAAAGCCGCTGGGGATTCAAACAGACTCATCACCTCTGGGTCGCTCATAGAAACTTTCATAACCGGGACTCCTGTGTATTCTTCCAAGTAGTGATATATGGTAGGCACATCGTGCCCTAGTTCGTCCAGCTTACACACATTATCGTGAATGGAGTGAAAGTCAAAATGCGTGGTAATATTAGGGGACTTCTGATCATTAGCCGGGTGCTGCACCGGGCAAAAATCGTAGACCTCCATCCCCCTCGGTACCACAATCATGCCCCCTGGATGCTGGCCTGTGGTGCGCTTTACTCCTGTACACCCTAACGCCAATCTTTTCTCTTCCGCCTTGTGGAACGTACGGCCTCTGTCCTCCGCATAAGCCTTTACATAGCCGTAAGCGGTTTTCTCTGCCACTGTAGAGATAGTACCAGCTTTAAACACGTTATCCCGACCGAACAGCACCTCTGTGTAGCGGTGGGCTCCGCTCTGGTACTCCCCGGAAAAGTTTAGGTCAATATCAGGTACCTTGTCCCCATCAAAACCTAGGAAGGTTTCAAAAGGAATGGTGTGGCCGTCCCTGTCCATAGAGGTACCACATTGGGGGCAGTCTTTAGGTGGCAGGTCAAAGCCAGAATCGCAGCTGCCATCGGTAATAAACTCACTGTGCCTACAGTTGGGGCACACATAGTGGGGCTCCAAAGGATTTACCTCTGAGATGCCCGACATGCTGGCCACAAAGGAGGACCCTACTGAACCACGAGAGCCTACCAGATAGCCATGGGCCTCACTATCTGCCACCAGCTTTTGGGCAGTCATATACAGCACCGAGAAACCATGTTTGATAATGGAACCCAGCTCCTTGTTTAACCGGGCCTCTACAATTTCGGGCAGGGGATCCCCGTAGCGTTCCTTTGCCCTGCGCCAGGTAATCTCTACCAGCTGCTCTTGGGCCCCTTCGATAAAGGGGGGGAAGTTTCCCATTGGCACTGGACGGATATGCTCTACCATATCGGCAATTTTATTGGGATTGGTAACCACCACCTCCATGGCCTTCTCTTTCCCAAGATACTGGAATTCCTGGAGCATTTCGGCAGTGGTACGCATATAAAGAGGAGCCTGCTGGTCCGCGTCTGCAAACCCCTTCATGATGATCTTCCGGAAGTCGGCATCCTTAGGATCTTTAAAGTGCACGTCACAGGTAGCCACCACCATTTTATTCAGTTTTTCGCCAATGCGGACAATGGTACGGTTAAACTCCCTCAAGCCCTCTTCATCGGTGGTACCATTACGGACCATAAACATATTGTTCCCAATAGGCTGAATTTCCAGATAATCGTAAAATTCCGCAATTTTGCATAGGTTTTCAAAGCTTTCCCCCTTTACCATGGCCTGGAACAGCTCTCCGGCCTCGCAGGCGCTACCGATGAGCAGGCCCTCGCGATGCTGGGACAGCAGGCTTTTGGGCGTGCGGGGATTGCGGTAATAATAGTTTAGATGGCCTTGAGAAATTAGGCGGTATAGATTTTTCAAACCGGTGTGGTTCTTTACCAAAATGATTTGATGGTATGCCCGAAGCTTTTTCGGATCCCCACCGGCCAAAGCCGCGTTGATCTGATCTACCCGGACAGTCCCCTGGTCTTCCCGCAGCCGGCGGCAAAGATTTATAAAGATATCCCCCAGTACCGCTGCGTCGTCGTCCGCACGGTGGTGGTGGAAGGGGTCAAGCTTTAAGTATTTAGCTACCGTATCCAGCTTACAGTCTTTTATGTCTCGAAGCAGAGAGCGGCACATGGGCACAGTATCTATATAGGGGAAATGAAACGTTTGGCCAGCGCGCAAACCTGCCTCGCGGAGAAAACCAGTATCAAACCCGGCATTGTGAGCTACCAGCACCGGATTTTCTCCACAAAAATCATAAAAGGCCGCCAAAGCTTCTGCCTCTTGAGGGGCATTGGCCACCATTTGGTCTGTAATGCTGGTAAGCTGGGTAATCTTTGGAGGGATTGGACGGCCGGGATTAACAAAGGTGTCAAAATGATCGGTTACCCGGCCATCGTGAATTCGGACTGCACCGATCTCGGTAATCCTGTCTTTTTTAGCAGAAAGGCCAGTGGTCTCTATATCAAAGCAGATAAAATCTCCATCCAGGGCCTGTTCCGTCTCTCCCATAACAGCGGGAACCAAATCGTTGACAAAATAAGCCTCCATGCCATAGATCACCTTAAAGTCCGGGTTCTCCTTACGAATGGCCGCTTCGGCATTCATGGCCTCTGGGAAAGCCTGGGCCACACCGTGGTCTGTAATGGCCACAGCCCGCTGGCCCCATTTGTGGGCCTGCCAAATCAGGTCTGCGGCAGGGGTAATGCCATCTAGGTCTGACATACTGGAGTGCAGATGCAGCTCTACCCGTTTTTCCAAGGCATCGTCTACAATCTCTACCTGTTCCACTGTGGCAATGGCCCGGGGACGCAATACGTTTTCCCTGTCGTACTTATCATATTCCAGGCCACCCCGGGCCAGAATGGACATGCCCTTTTTCAGCTTGTCCAGCTCTTTGCACTGGCTGGCGTCCTGTATCACCTTTAGGGTGGTAGAACCAGTATAGTCGGTAATATCAATGGAATAAATCTTTTTGGATTTATCCCGGGTTTCCTTGCTCTCAATATCAAAAATTTCGCCCCAAACCACTACCGAACCCAGCTCCAAAGTAACCTGGTTTAGAGGGACTGGCTTGGCCTTTGGCGTCTGCCCCAAAACCGGCCGGGCAGTTTCCTGCAATATCTGGGGCAGCAAGCTTTCCCCTTCCCGCAGGCTGATTTTCCGCCTGGCATTCCGGTCTGCCATAGCCTCCTCATAAGCTTCCAGCTCCCGGGTAACAGCCTCTCTTTGACGGACCACCTCTTGGTGATGGACCTGCTCCAAAAGGGAGCCGTCCCCCTCTTTTACCGCCAGCTTTCCGGTAAAGCACACCTCGCAGTCTAAATGAAACCAGTCCTTAATCAGCCTTGCCATTTTTCCTGCGGTATCTCGGGCAGTAAGCAGTTCATATCCTCCATGGGCAAGGGTAACCGTAAATTTATTCTCTGCCAGCTTTGCCCGAGCTTGGCGGAGTGTGCCGTTTAGGCTGGCATCCTCCTCCTTAAGCGCCGCAGCCAAAGCCTCCAGCTTGTCGGCCCCAAAACTCTCTGCAGGAAAACAAGGAAAAAAGCGCAACCGGCGCAAGCCCGGACCCTGAAGCTGCTCGGACAAACGCTGGAGCTCCCCATATTCCACAAAATCGGGAAAGCGAACCCAGAGCTGCACAGACTGGTCCTCTCGATTTACCGCCAGCTCCTCTAGTTCTCCTGCCAGCAGCGCGGGAGAGAAAGCTTTGCCCTTTAATTCCCCTTGAAAAAATTCGCCGATACTGCGCAAGCTGCCGCCTCCTTTCTGTCAATCCAGAATATATGAAAGGTCTCCAATACGGGTTATGCGGCGCATTCCGCTCCCCTCAAAGCAATCGAACACGCCCACAGCCCCTGCCTTGCCCTGGATGCCGCAGGTATTCATTGTTTCTGGCGGCAACCCCAACCAGAGAATATTCCAAACCATCAGCGCCCCGCCGTGAGAAACCAGAATCACCGTGTCTTCCGGCCGGGCAATTACCTCCTGGCAAATGGATTCCAGCCGTCTATACAGTTCTCGTTTGGTTTCCATGCCAGGCAAAGGGCGCTCGTCCACCTGAAACCCGCAGTTTTGCCGGTATTCTCGATACCAGGCCTTTGACCTGCCCTGGAGCTGTGGGCCGCCGTTCAGCTCCCGCAGCTCTTTGCGGTACTCCACTTCTAAACCCAGCTTCTCCGCCAGAGGCCCCGCGGTTTGGGCAGCCCGTTTCAGGTCGGATGAGTAAATTTTTACCGACTGCCCCGCCAACTCCAGCCCCAGCCTTTCGCCCAGCCTTTTCGCCTGTTCCCGGCCTAGCTCCGTGAGCTCCCAATCATTCCAGCCACCCATCATACCATTCACATGCTGTTGGGATTGACAGTGTTGAATTGTGATAATCTGCTTCATATGCAGCCTCCTACTCGATTGCTAGGCGATCCAAAAACTCCAAAGTCAACCAGTTTACCTGACCCGGTACATTGGTGAGCGTTGTATCCCCCCACCTTCTAACCAGAGCAACCGGTAAAGTAAACCTGCTTGCTTCAGCGAACAGGAGACAATCAGGTATGGCTTTCTGTGTGCCTGGGAAATAATACGGCCACACGGGATGCTCAATCCTCTTTCGGCTTTTGAATCGCTGAGCTGGCCCTTTCATTATGTAATTCCAAAAACACTCAAATGGTTTGGATTTCTGCTAACAGCTCGTCCAGCAGTTTGGCCTCAGGTACTTTTCGGAGAATCTGGCCTTTTCGGAAGATTAAGCCTTCCCCTTTACCACCGGCAATCCCGATATCCGCTTCTCGGGCCTCTCCAGGGCCATTGACCGCGCACCCCATTACCGCTACAGTAATATCTTTATTACAATTTGCCAGGGCCGCCTCCACCTTTTTGGCTAGAGGGATTAAGTTAATACGGGTACGGCCGCAGGTTGGGCAGGCAATCAGCTTTACACCCCGGCGCAGGTTCAGTGCCCGAAGAATGTCAATTCCCGCTCGTACCTCCTCTATAGGGTCTGCGGTAAGGGATACGCGCAGAGTGTCGCCAATCCCCTGCTGAAGGAGCCCACCAATGCCAATGGCAGATTTCACCAGCCCCATATGGGCTGTTCCCGCATGTGTAATCCCCAGGTGCAAGGGATACGGGCACTGCTGGGCCGCCAAACGGTATGCCTCCATAGCAAAGTCTACAGAAGAGGCTTTCATGGATAGAACAATATGGGTAAAGTCAAACTTTTCTAACAGTGAGGCGTGGTATAGGGCGCTTTCGCATAGGGCCCTAGGGCAGGGATGACCATATTTGGCCAAAATATGCTTTTCTAGCGACCCATCGTTCACGCCAATTCGAATGGGGATCCCTCGGCTGCGGCAAGCGGAAGCCACTGCCTTAACCCGGCTTTCGTCGCCAATATTGCCTGGGTTAATCCGGATTTTGTCGATTCCAGCCGCAGCTGACTCCAATGCAAGCTTATAGTCAAAGTGAATATCCGCCACCACAGGGATAGTCACTGCCTCTTTTATCTTAGGAATCAGCTGGCGCACAGCATCCATATCTGGAATCGCGATGCGGAGAACCTGACAGCCGGCTTGTTCCAGCTCTTTGGCCTGAGCTACGCTGCCGGCAATTTCTGCTGCCGGAGTGCTTAGCATAGACTGTACAGAAATAGGGGCGCCGCCGCCAATTTTCACTCCACCGGCTACCACCTGGGTTGAATTTCGTCTTTCCATAGTTTTCCCTCTCCCCGAAAATAAAAATGGAATCCTATCCGATTTTCACTCATGATACTGGATGTAAAATCTAGGACATGTTATCCTGTTACAATCTTTATAATATCGTGGAACGTGATGAGTACCATCAGCCCGATGAGCAGCACAAAACCCACTGCATGCACATAACCCTCGTACTTAGCTGGTACCGGCCTGCGGGTTAGACCTTCCCAAACCAAGAAAAGCAGCCGTCCTCCATCCAGCGCCGGCAAGGGGAGCAGGTTGACAATGCCTAGATTCACCGTAATTAGGATCATCATCATCACAATGTTTTTCACTGCCTGACCAAATCCCTGAGCCAGCCCTTCTCCCGCTGCCTGGGAAATAGCCTGGGCAGTACCTACCGGACCCGCCACCTCATTGAGCCCAAAACGGCCTGTAAGCAGCCCTTTTAAGCTTTCCACCACCATTCTGGCCATAGAAAAGGTATCTTTACACGCCCGGGTCAGCACTACAAGAGGTGTAGACTTCTCTGGAACCACAAAGAAGTCTAATGCAGTTATTTTCTTTCCATCTTCCGTAGCACGGGTATTCATAGCAAAACTGCCCAGATCCAAGCGGCCGCCTTCCCGCTCTACCACCATACTTACCTGCTCAGGGTTAGCCAACGCCAAGGCAAAGGACAAATCTCGGTCTGTGTAAATAGCATAGCCGTCAATCTCCACAATTCTATCCCCAACCTGGGCCCCTGCTGCCTGCAGCCGGGAGTCTTCTGCAAATTGAGAAATTGTTGTGGTGGCAAATTGCTTGTTGGGGGCAAGCAAAATCACCATCAGCACCACACCCAATACAATGTTGAAAATCCCCCCCGCGGCTACCACCAGTATCCGCCGCCAAACCGGCTTATTGCCAAAGGCGCTGGCGTCGTCGCTGGCCTCATCTTCCCCTTCCATAGCGCAGAATCCCCCAATGGGCAATAAGCGAAGGGCATATTGCGTCTCTCCGCGGCCCAGGCTGAACAGTTTTGGACCCATCCCTATGGCAAACTCGTTCACCCGAATACCGGCAGCCTTTGCCAGCAAAAAATGCCCCAGCTCGTGGAAAAAAATCACAAAACCAAACAGCAATACGCCGATAATAACGAGCAACACACTGATAAGCACCTGCATTAGGAATCCTCTCCTTTTATGAAAGTTGACTCTCCACAAATTCTCTAGCCGCCCTATCTGCCGCCAGTACAGCCTCTAGAGAATGAGCCTGCTCTTGGGGCTGGCGAGAAAAGGCCTGCGCAACTAGCTCTGGGATACGGGTAAAACCAATTTTCCCCTGTAAAAAGGCCTCTACCGCCCTTTCATTGGCTCCATTCACTGCGGCAGGAGCCAGCCCTCCCTGCTTAAGGGCCTGAATGGCAATGGCTAAACAGGGAAACGCCTCTGTATCGGGGGGATAAAAACTAAGCTTCTGCAGTTTAAACAGATCCAGCTCCTCTGCCAGGGAAGGCAGACGCTGCGGATAGGTTAGGGCATACTGAATGGGCAGGCGCATGTCAGGAGCACCCAGCTGGGCAATAACCGAATGATCGGAAAACTCCACCATAGAGTGCACAATGCTTTCTCTGTGTACTACAACCTGTATTTCCTCTGGGCCCACGCCAAACAACCAGGCAGCCTCCATTACCTCTAGGCCTTTATTCATCATGGTCGCTGAGTCCACCGTAACCTTTGCGCCCATACTCCAGTTTGGATGTTTAAGAGCCTGTTCCAAGGTCACTGCTTCCAAGTCCTGCTTGGTTTTGCCGAAAAAGGGTCCGCCAGAGGCAGTGAGCAAAATCTTTTTCGGCTGCCCCCCATTCCCCTGCAGGCACTGGAAAATTGCGGAATGCTCGCTGTCTACTGGCAAAATGTCCACGCCATTCTCTTTTGCGGCTTTCATCACCAGCGCGCCGCCAGCTACTAAAGTCTCTTTATTTGCCAGCGCCAAGGTCTTTTTGGCGGCAATGGCAGCCAGTGTAGGGGCTAGCCCCACCATACCTACCACCGAATTCAAGGTGAGTTCCGCTGATTCCCAGGCAGCTGCCTGACATAGGCCCTCCATCCCCTCTAAAACAGTAAGTTCCAGATCACGAGTACGCAGCCGCAGCTCTTTTGCAGCCTGGGGGTCAAACAGAACGGCTGCCTGGGGACGGAATTCCCGGACCTGACATTCCAATAGCTGCACATTGCGGTGAGCAGCCAAGGCAACTACCTGGCAAGGAAAGCCCTGGCGGTTTAGGTTCCGCACAACCTCCAGAGTTTGGGTGCCGATAGAACCGGTAGAACCCAGCAGGGAGATGGTTTTCATAATAGTATAAACGCTTCTTTCTAGAATAAATTTGCCCAGTATTGGCAGTAGCTGGCGTACAGCTGTTTTTATTAATGAAGGGAAAAAGCTTTTGCCCGATTCCTTTTATTTTACCTAGGACAACGCAATGATAGTATTATTTTACTTTAGCATAACCACACTAACAGAAATTCCTTCCGAAAGAAAGAGAAAGCTTCCCTCCACGCAGTGCACACCGAACCGCGCGCTTTCAAAGCTTCCTCTTTTTTTCTCTGCTCTTAAAGCGCCAAAGGGAAAAAGCTGACCAGTAAATACACAAAAGGCGCTGTAAATACTACGCTGTCAAAACGGTCTAATATGCCTCCATGGCCGGGAATGACTTGTCCAAAATCCTTAATATGGCAGCTGCGTTTGATCAGAGAAAAACTCAGATCGCCGAGGATGGAGATAGGTGTGCCCAGCAGGCCGATGAGCAGCAACGCCAAATAGTTTACCCCTACTTGGCCCTGGTAAAACACTGCTGAAAACCATACGCCACACAAAAGCATCACCGCCACATTGACCACTAACCCCCCTATTGCCCCTTCAATGGTCTTTTTAGGGCTGATCTCGGGACAGAGCTTGTGTTTGCCAAACAATGTCCCTGCGAAAAAAGCTCCCACATCCGCTACCCAGGCAGCCAAAACAGCAATGAGCACATAAAACATGCCGTGTTCCGGATTCAGCTCCCGCAAGGATACCAGGGTTTGCAGGGCGCAGGGGATCATAACCACCATGCTGTAAAGCACAGCTACCTCTTTAAAACTAGTCTCCCTGTGATAAACGATCATAGCAGAAAAAACCACCAGTGTGTATAAGCAATAGGTAAGAAACTGGTACTCGCTACCACAAAACGGTACTACAGCGGCAGCTGCCAAAGATGGCATGAACAGAAACCATTTCCGGCGCAGGCCAAGGGCCTTACCCACCTCATCTACCGACGCCAGAGAAATGATGGCTACAGCAATATTTAGGGCTAGCGGAAAAACCCCGTTGCACACCACCACGGCCCCCAAAAAAAGCGTCAGCACAATTCCGGACAGGACACGCTGTTTCATAGTATTTATTCAGCCTTTCTGAAAATTCGTTATACCCCGCCAAATCTGCGCTGGCGAGAGTGGTAAATTGCAATCGCCCGGTCCAGATCTTCCGGTTTAAAATCTGGCCAAAGAATGTCGAAAAAGACAAACTCAGCATAAGCACACTGCCAAAGCAGAAAGTTAGATACCCGCTGCTCCCCACTGGGGCGTATAATCAGGTCAGGCGAAGGCTGGCCTGCTGTATATAGGTATTGCTCGAAAAGGGTTTCGTCCAAGTCTTGAGAATGACAGGCGCCCGCCTCCACCTTTTGGGCAAAGGTTTTGGCTGCCTCCACAATCTCTGCCCGGCCTCCGTAATTCATGGCCAGGTTTAAAACCATTCCTGTTTTGGTTGCCGAGGCTTGGGTAACCTCAGCAATCAGCGCCTGCAGGTCAGGAGAGAAAGCGGCAACATCCCCAATAAAACGAACTCGAATGTTCTCATCCATAAAATCCCGCAGAGCCTCCTGGAGATAGTCCTTGAATAGGCGCATTAAAGCCCCCACCTCATCGGCGGGGCGGGTCCAGTTCTCTGTAGAAAAAGCATAAATGGTCAAATATTTTACACCAATTCTGGATGCATACCTGGTAATAGTGCGAAAATTCTGTGCTCCAGCCCGGTGGCCCAAGCTTCGGGGCTGGAAATGCTGCTTGGCCCAGCGGCCATTACCGTCCATAATAATGCCAATATGGGCGGGGGGCGGAAGTGCGACACCTTGCATGGCTTGCCTCCTGATTCTTAAATAACGCAACAGGATGCCCTGCTTTTAGATCTCCAGGATCTCCTTTTCCTTAGCGGCAGCACAGGTTTCCGTATTTTTCACATATTTATCGGTAAGATCCTGCATCTTCTTTTCCGCCTGTTTTAAGTCGTCCTCTGTAATTTCCGATTTTTTCTTCATATCTTTCAGTTTCTCAATGGCATCCCGGCGCACAGCCCGCACAGCTACTTTTGCCTCCTCTGCCAGCTTGCTGGTCTCTTTTACCAGATCCCGGCGGCGCTCTTCATTCAGAGGCGGGAATACCAGGCGAATAATCTTGCCGTCGTTCTGGGGGTTCACGCCTAGGTCAGAGGTTTGAATTGCTTTCTCAATTCCTCGAAGCACAGAGGTGTCCCAGGGCTGAATGGTTAGTACCCGTGCCTCGCTGACAGCTACAGCGGCCAGCTGGTTAATGGGGGTAGGGGTATCATAGTAGTTTACCATAATCCGGTCCAGCACAGCAGGGTTTGCACGACCTGCCCGAATGGCCGCGTACTCATCCTCCAGGTGAGTGATAGTTTTTTTCATTTTGCTTTCCGCTTTCGCGAAAACATCTTTCATCTCTGCCATTTTAATGCTTCCTTTCTTTACCGTAAAATATTTCAAAAAGCTTAAGCCTTATTCCACCAGCGTTCCCACAGGCTCGCCTGCAATAGCCCGCACAATGTTCTCTGGATCCTCTATGCTAAACACTAGCCAAGGAATTCCCCGATCCTTACAGAAAGAGGCGGCTGTCATATCCATTACCGCCAGGTTGTGGTTTAGCACCTCCATAAAGGTCAGCTTCTCGTAGCGCTTAGCGTCTGGATTCTTTTTGGGGTCGCTGTCGTAAACGCCATCCACCATGGTAGCCTTTAAAATCACATCGGCATCAATTTCCGCTGCCCGCAGGGCTGCGCCAGTGTCTGTAGAGAAGAAGGGGTTACCAGTACCGCAGCCAAAAACAACCACCCGGCCCTTTTCCAAATGGCGCACCGCCCTATTGCGGATATAGGGCTCGGCGACCTCCTGCATCGCAATTGCTGTTTGTACACGTACATCCAGGCCAAGCTGCTCCAAGCCATCGGCTACACCCAAAGCATTAATTACTGTGGCCAGCATCCCCATGTGGTCGGCTCGGGTACGGTCCATGCTACCGCTGCTGCGGCCCCGCCAAAAATTGCCGCCACCCACTACAATGGCCACCTGGGCGCCCATATCTACCAGCGCCTTTACAGGCCGGCAGATATCCATAACAACATCAAAATCTATCCCATGGCCAGCCTGGCCTGCCAAAGCCTCGCCGCTTAACTTTAAGAGCACCCGCTTATATTTTGGCGTCATAATACCACACTCCGTTTCTTATATACAATAATTTCCGGATCAGAACTGCCTTCACCGTACTCGCAGACAAGAAGATAGTTCTCGTCGGCAGCCAGCCCATAGCAGCGGTCGCTGCCCTTTTTGCAGAGCTGATTGCCTAAATAGACTTGACTGTCGTCTAAAAGTTTTGCAGTTTGGCCCGGGGAAAGACGATACTCTAGGTTGATATAGGAGCCTGGCAGAGTATTCAATCCGACAACTTCTTCCATATCATCAATACCCAAAGCATTGAATTCCCGGATGAGCTGCTCTTTCAGTCCGCAGCCAGGGCATTGGGAGCAATTCTCCTGCTCTTTGCTCTCGCAACAGGCCACCAAAGGACACTGGCCCGCGTTGGAAAAGGGCCTTCCGCCTGTAGCCCGGCATCCGGCGCAGTCATCCTTTCCAGGGCAGCTGTCGCAGTCCAACCCACATACTGCCATGCTCTGGTTCGTTTCCACAAGCATCGCCTTCCTTTCCGTTAATACCCAATTTACTTGCACCCATTGTACATGATAAACCATGTTTTGTAAAGCGAAAACAGAAATATTCACTGAAATTATGCTTCAAAACCTCAGGTTCCCCTAATACAACAGAGGGCGGCACCGAAGTGCCGCCCTTGCCGCCATCGCCGAAAAACGTTTAAGCCTTGCCTACAGAGCCAAACAGCTCCATCTTCTCCTTTACAGTAGCCTTAATGGCCTCAAAGCCGGGGGCCAGCAGCTTGCGAGGGTCGAAGCCCTTGCCCTGCTTGTCCTTGCCCTCTTCGATATACTGACGGGTAGCCGCAGCAAAAGAGAGCTGGCACTCTGTGTTTACATTCACCTTGGAAACACCCAGGCTAATGGCTTTCTTTACCATTTCCTCAGGGATACCGGTGCCGCCATGGAGCACCAAAGGCATGGTACCGGTCTTCTCCTGAATCTGAGCCAGAACGTCAAAATTCAAACCAGCCCAGTTGTCGGGATAGACCCCATGGATATTACCAATACCAGCAGCCAGCATGGTTACCCCCAGGTCGGCAATCATTTTGCACTCGTTGGGGTCGGCGACCTCACCGCCGCCTACAACGCCATCTTCTTCACCGCCAATGGAGCCGACTTCTGCTTCTACAGAAATACCCTTTTCCCCTGCGATACGGATAATTTCTTTTGTCTTCTCGATATTCTCATCAATGGCATAATGGGAGCCGTCAAACATTACCGAGGAAAAGCCATCCTCCATAGCCTTCAGGGCGCCCTCATAGCTGCCATGATCCAGATGCAGAGCCACAGGCACGGTAATGTTTAGGGTTTCCATCATTCCCTTAACCATGCCAGTAACGGTATTATAACCGCACATATACTTACCCGCGCCCTCAGAAACTCCCAAAATTACAGGAGAATTGTTCTCCTGTGCGGTAAGGAGGACAGCCTTGGTCCATTCCAGGTTGTTGATGTTGAACTGGCCCACGGCATACTTGCCGGCCTTGGCCTTAGTGAGCATTTCCTTTGCCGAAACTAACATTGACGATTCCCTCCGATTATTATTTACTTTGCCGGAAACGGGACCGGCTCTCTTTACTGCAAATTATACCCCATCCAGAAGGAAAAAGCAACCAAAAATTTACGATGCCTTGTCTTGCACATCTATATAAAGTGGTATAAGCCTCTTTGTAAAATTAACAAAGAACTCTTCTGTGCCATCTCATTTTGTCCAGCCATGAATTAGTGAACCACAGGGGTAAAAGTTCCTTTAGCAAAAGATCCCCTTGACAATTCAGTGATTTTGCATTAAAATAGGACTCGCATTTTAGCTAATATCACACACTCACATTCTTTCACCCACTTCGGGAACGCATCCACTTAATCGTGAACAGGATGTGAACTTCTTATGAATTTATGAAAGAGACTTGAAATAGTCCCATTTATATGCTAAAATGTAACTGTTTTGTAACCATTCGTTAAAGATCCGGCCGCGGCTTACCCACATTGCGGCCAGGGTACAAACCGGTCTTTACAGACCCTGACCTTGTTAAAGAATGAGAGGTATTTTCTATGAATAAAGCTGTAAAACCCTTCTGTAAGGGCAAGGTAACCCGCCGGCTTTGCCTAATGCTGGCCGCCTTGCTCATCGCCGCTGGACTCCCTGTCTCTCGGCTTACCGCCCATGCCGCCTCGCTCCCTACCTCGCTGGGACTGGCACAGCATGGTATCAACGCTTACAACGAAGGCTGGCAGTATTCTTTTGGGGGCAAGGGTGAAACCGTAAACGGTGTGAGAGTGTCTGACTGCGCTGGCCTGATTTACGCCTATTTCTCTGACCTAGGTGTAGGGGGCTGTATGGGCGGCGCCACTGCCCAGGCCACGCAGAACTGCATTTTGACCGGTACTGTTGACCAGGGGCTTCCCCGTATACATGGCCTTGCTCTTACGATTATGGAAACCGACGATATAAACGATGGTTTCAGCCATATTGGTATTTACATAGGCAACAATGAGTCTTGTGAAAATTCCGACTATGGTACCAATATGGTTCGAGGCAGCATTTTCCGCCGCAGCTGGACCACTTGGCATCTGTTTGACAATGGTGTGAAATATCCTGACAATGGCTGGTATGAGTTTGACGGCAAGATGGTACACTACACCAACTATGAGTATGACGTAGATACGAGAATCGATGGCTTTACCATTGGAAGCGATGGTTTTGCCCAACTGGATGACGGCACCCCTGTGGCGGTTATTCCGGATCTGCTTTCTGATACCTATGTGGATGCCTCCGTAGTAAAGGATTGGCTAGAAACCAATGGCTGGAATGCTCCCAGCGATCCTAGTGAGGAACAGCCAGAAGATTATAACGGAATTGTTAGCGCAAACTCTGTAAATTTGCGCAGCCAACCGGGTACAGATTCTTCTGTAGTGGCTATGCTGCACCATGGGACTAAGCTTCAACTGGGTGAAGCTGTAGAGGGGGGCCTGGTAGAGGTAAATGGCAAGAGTTCTACACTTTGGTACCCCGTAACTACTATGAACGGCCGGACAGGCTATATTTCAGCTTTGCTGGTGGAAATTTCCATACCCACTCCGGTATTTTCTTGTGACGGAAAATCTGTTACCATTTCTGCAGGATCTGCCGATATTTACTACACAACCGACGGCTCTGACCCAGACGAAAGCAGCGCCCTGTACTTTGCTCCTGTTTACACCCTGAGCAGCACTTACAAGGCTATTGCTGTGAAAGACGGGGTGACCAGTTCGGTAGCTACAGCCACTGTGCTGGGCAATGGCGCTATTTACAACGATTTTGCCTTTGGCAAAGATTGGTATGCGGAGACGGTGGACAAGGCTGTAAGCCAGGGCTTATTTGAAAGCTCTGCTAACAAACAGTTTAATGCCAATGGCATTATTAACCGTGCCCAGTTTGTGCAAGTACTCGCCAATCTTTCCGGTGAAGATATTTCTTTATATGATTTTGAGGACATGCCTGCCTTCTCTGACGTACCTGAAAATGCCTATTATTACCATGCCTTGGCTTGGGCTGTAAGCAACAATGTGGTCACCTACAGCACCAAGGGATTTAAGCCCAACGATTCTATTTCTCGTGAGCAAATGTGTACCATGCTGGACCGTTTTGCCACCCAGTTCAATTACAATATGACCTGGGAGGCGGACAGCACTATCTTTGCGGATGACGAAAAGATCAGCGACTGGGCCAAAGAAGCTGTTTATATAATGCGGAATCTAGGCATTGTAAACGGCGTGGGCGAAAACAAGTTTAACCCCCAGGGTACCGCTACCCGTGCGGCTGCCTGTACTATGGTGATTAACTTTAAAGAGCGGGTAGTCGACCGTTCTGACCAGTACGAAGTGAATGGTTGGGGCAACGGCGCAAACCTGGAGTTTGCAGACGAAATAACAGAATTTACCGACATTGACCGCTTTGAAGATATGGAATAAGCTGGTATCAACTTTTTGAGATTTATATAGTTCTATTATGCAATTGTGTATGGCGCAATTGCCTGGGGTAATTTTTAAGATTTATACCGCTGCGCGGCCGTTTTGGCTGTGCAGCGGTTTTTGATTTTCTGGCAAACAAAAACCGTCCTAAGCGGTCAGGTAGGCTCACTTAGGGCGGTTTCAGCTATTCGCTCTCATATTTACACATCTTGCCGTTCCATTTATTCCTGTTTATCCAGCTGACTCAGTTACTACACAACGCCTGGCCAGCCTAGGATATGGATTTTTCCGTTTAAAAAATTCATACACAGAGCAACCCTTATCTACCAAAGTTACCATAGCTCCCTCCCGGTATCTGGGCGGGCGAGGAGTTAATGGGAACATATGCGTACGAATAATATCTACCTCAATGCCTGTAAGCTCCAACTCTTTCGCGGCATTCCGCCACGCGATCTCTGGGTGGCGTGACCAGTGGTTTCTATGTTGTGGATCGCCATCTTGGGCATCGTAAAAAAAGTAATCGTGGAAAAGAGCCCCCCTTTGCATATCCCGCATATGAAACCGGATACCCAGAGCCGAGGCCAACCGGCAGCTAAAATAGGCCACAGCTACACTGTGCAGCAGGCGGCAGGTTGTACCGTGTTGGGGGTAATCCGCCATGCTCTCCAGGTTGGAATCCTCTATCAGCTGTTGATAAAAAAGCCAGAAGGTCTCTGAGTTCCACTTTTTATCCATAATCTTGCCTCCTAATCATGGGTATAACCGAAATGTCCAAAATCATAATAATTATATCACAAGGTTTCCGCTGAAGCAAGAAGAAAAAGCTGGGTTCTCTATGGTTTATTCTATATTGTTTATATTTGGCGGCTGCTCTCCACTCTGGTTGTACTCCAGTTTTTCTTCTTCTTCCGAAACGATCGCTGAACCTGGTGAGGCTGCAAACAATTTATTTTCAGCATACCATCCGCTAGCTTGCCTCGAACGCCCCCCTTCTCCCCCATCACCTCTATCGGGTTTTGCGAAAGCTTGATAGGGCCTTTACACAGTCCCATAGCTTAAGGCTAGCATCATGCCCCGCCGCCTTTTGCCAGGTAGATAACGCTATTCGAAAAATACCCTCTTGCAATATTTCCCGTTTTATGGTAATATAGTAATGGATTTTGCAGGATTAATTAACACAACTTGCAGTTTGGAGGAAAAAGAATGTCTTATACCGCAACACAGCTGGAACGATTGAAAGCAAAAAACGCCAGCGAGCCGGAATTTATCCAGGCCGCTACCGAGGTTCTGGAATCTCTGGAGCCTGTAATTGCCGCCAACCCCAAGTATGAGCAGGCTGGCATCTTGGAGCGCATTACAGAGCCCGAGCGCCAGATTATTTTTCGGGTACCCTGGGTGGATGATCAGGGAAAAGTCCAAGTCAACCGAGGATTCCGAGTGCAGTTCAATTCTGCCATTGGCCCCTATAAGGGCGGCCTGCGGCTGCACCCTTCTGTAAATCTGGGAATTATCAAGTTCCTGGGCTTTGAGCAGATATTTAAAAATTCCTTAACAGGCCTGCCAATTGGCGGCGGCAAGGGTGGTTCCGACTTTGACCCCAAGGGTAAGTCGGACCGGGAAGTAATGGCTTTTTGCCAAAGCTTTATGACTGAGCTTTTCAGGCATATCGGCGCCGACACCGATGTGCCTGCCGGAGATATTGGCACCGGCGCCCGGGAAATCGGCTTTATGTTTGGCCAATATAAGCGTCTGCGCAATGCCTTTGAAGGCGTGCTTACTGGCAAGGGGCTAAATTATGGAGGTTCTCTGGCACGCACCGAGGCCACTGGATATGGTCTGCTCTATTTTACCAACGCCATGCTGCAGAAAAACGGCCACGACCTTAAGGGCATGACTGTTGCCATTTCTGGTGCGGGAAATGTGGCTATTTACGCTGCCGAAAAGGCTATGGAGCTAGGAGCAAAACCTGTTACCATGTCTGATTCCACTGGCTGGATTTACGATCCTCAGGGGATTGACCTAGCTGCTATTAAGGAGATTAAAGAAGTCAATCGCCAGCGCTTAAGCGTATATAAAGAGTACCGTCCTGATGCCCAATACCACGAAGGCAAGGGTGTGTGGAGCGTAAAGTGTGACGTTGCCTTGCCTTGCGCTACCCAGAACGAGCTGAATGCAGATGACGCCAAGCTCCTGGTAGACAACGGCGTAATTGCCGTGGCTGAGGGTGCAAATATGCCCACCACCATGGAAGCCACGCAGATTCTCCAGCAGGCAGGCGTACTCTTTGGGCCCGGAAAAGCTGCCAACGCCGGCGGTGTGGCAACCTCTGCGCTGGAGATGAGCCAGAATAGCCAGCGCTTGTCTTGGACTTTTGCTGAAGTAGACCAGAAGCTAAAGGGGATTATGGAAAATATCTTCGCCAACGCTGATGCTGCAGCCGAACAGTATGGCCATGCTAAGAACTATGTAATGGGTGCCAATATTGCTGGCTTTGTAAAGGTTGCCGATGCCATGATTGCCCAAGGCGTGGTATAAGCAAGCTGCTGCCTAAGAAGAACAGTACCTGACAGATCCATTATAAGTTTGCCCGAACAGGCGCAGCGCCTGTTCGGGCTTTTGCTTACTACTTTTCGAATCGCTATCGTATTGACTTCTATGTATGCAATTGATAATAATATGGCAAATTTCAGATTGTGGAGGTGGCACATTGAGCCCGCATTGGCAAGCAAATTATGTTGATATCATTCCTGCCCTAACACTATAGAGGAACAAACGCTGAGCAGTGGAACAGCCAAGAGTTTGCTGAAAATCAACAATTCTTTATGGAAGAAATCCTGGACCATTTTTGCGGAGATACCGAAATGATGCACCGGGAAAGGCTTTGATTCGGCCGCCATGTACGATGTAACACGAAATATCATCCTTGGGCAGAATGTACCTATCCCTTATCTAGAAAAATGCTGGATAGCAGAAGTGTTCTTGGATGGTTTTGAACTCCCCCTGCACTTCATACCTGTTTTCCATTATCTGTAGGCGCGCTATTGGCAGCCGGTCTTTATTATGTCCTCTGTAAGCCGATATTTTCCTTTTCCTAGCTTTTCCAGCTTTTCTTCTTCACAAAGCTTTTTTACTACTCGCTGCAGCTGCCGGCGGCTGCAATGGAACTGTAGAAGCCCTTCGTTGATGCTGTGCAGAGTGTGATCTGGCTGAATGGTGTGGAGAAAGATAAGTACCTTTTCCTCTATGGACTGCTCTGCATGACCGATTAGGGTGAAGTTTACAATAATTTGCGCCAGGCAGCTTAGGGCAAAGCGAAGAAAAACCGGATCGTTTTCCAGCGCCGCCCGGTTTTCCTCCAGTGAAAGAGCCACGCAGAGCACCTCTTCCATGGCTTGAACATAAAACACAGGCAAATCTCGGCAGGTAAATTCCATAGTGCCCAGAGTAGTTTTTCCCACGCCCCGAGAGACAGAAAGAGTGCTGCCATCTTCCCGTAGGCCATATACCCATACTCCCCCTTTTACCACAAACAGCAAATCGTGCAATGGCCTGCCAGGAGCACAGAGCAGTTCGTGCCTGCCATACTTAACCAGTTCGAATAAGAGGTTTTCTGTCGAAAAATGATCCAAAATCCTTTCCCGCTCCAGTATCTGGCCTAAGAGCTCAGAGTTAACGATATGCTCCATAAGGTTTTCCTCCTTTTTTCTTTTATTGTGCCACATGTCACAGTAAAAAACAAGACTTTGTGCTAATATGTACTTGCAAAGCGAATATATCATTTCTCTCCATAAAAAGTTGAGAAGAACTACAGGATTGCAGAGATAACAGGAAAGGGAGAATTGCTTTGGAAGAAAAAACTTTTAACACAGAAAAACTAGTGCCCACCTACCTAGGCCAGGCGTTGCCTTTGGTGTTCAGCATGGTGGTTACACTGGTTTACAACCTGGCGGATACTTATTTTATTGCCCAGACCAACAATGCCCCGCTTGTGGCTGGGGTTTCGATATGCGCCCCAGTATTCACAGTGCTCATGGCCTTTGGCAATGTCTATGCCCAGGGAGGCAGTTCCCTAATATCTCGTCTGCTTGGGCAAAAGGACAAGGAGAGTGCACGGAGGGTAAGCTCCTTCTGCTTCTATCTGGCCATTCTTACTGGCATTGTGCTTGCAGTTCCCATGTTGGTTTTTCAGCGGCCTATTCTCACCCTTATGGGCGCCAGCGCGGATACCTTGCCCTATGCCCAAGAATATTACTCTGTTATGGCGGTTGGGGCCCCTTTGGTGGTGGCTTCTTTTATCCACTCTAACCTGTTGCGCTGCGAAGGATTTGCCGGACTTTCTATGGTGGGCACGGTTGCAGGATCGGTGGTAAATATCATTTTAGATCCCATCTTCATCAGCGTACTTGGCTGGGGAGCGGGCGGGGCCGCTTTTGCCACTTTAATTGGCTACCTCTTTAGCATTTTGTTTTTTTTAGCTACTGTCCTTAGGAAAAGCAATGTCCTTTCCATAAATATCCGTCATTGGAAGATCACTGGCAGTGAAATTGGGCAGATTTTCAGTGTAGGCATTACGGCAGCCGCAACCAATTTGGCCACCAGTGTTACGGTGGTGGTTATGAACCAATTTCTTTTACCTCATGGAGATGAGAAAATTGCAGCTTTGGGCATTGTACTAAAGATTAATATGATCGCCCAGATGCTCTTAGTTGGCTTCTCTTTTGGCGCTGTGCCTCTGTTTGGCTATTTGTATGGCGCAAAGGATTTCAAAAAGCTCAAGCAATTGCTGCGCTTTTGCTTACTCTTTCTCTGCAGCATAGCTTTGGTTATGACAGCAGCGCTTTTTCTGGCTGCCCCCCACCTTATGAAGTTCTTTATTGATGACTCCAACATTGTTGCCGATGGCACGGTTATGCTTCAATGGCAGGCGGCAGGTTCTGTTTTTGCAGGGATTGTGCTGTTGCTTACTTGCGTATTTCAAGCAACCGGCAAGGCTCTCCCAGCTCTATTGCTTTCTCTGAGCCGGCAAGGCGTATTGTTTTTGGCGATACTGGCCATTACCGTGCTGGTAGCAGGATATCAAGGCTTTTTAGTTTCCCAAGCTACCGCAGATTTATGCAGCGCGGGGCTGGCCCTGGCACTTTATTGGGCTGCTTTTAGAAAAGAGCGGCTAGTTTTAAAGAACACTGCCTCTGCCCGCTGAAACGGCTGGAAAAGGAGTTGTTCGGGCTCTAGTCATCTCTGTCTCAAGTTCCGGCTTCAACTTATGAAACTCTATTTTTGCCAGTGCTTTTCGACTGCGCAAGTTGCTATGCCGCTAAATAGAAATCCCCCGGAGCCACCGGGGGATTTCTATTTAAATTAGAGCTTTTTACGGCCGGAAAGCAAAATACATTCCCGCGCTGTCATAGCTGCAGTAATGCTCCTTCGTGGTCATAATGTGTTCTCTGCTGATTTCCCCTGAAAGAATTTTCTCACAGAGAACTATCATATCTTCCACAACTTGGGGACGGATAGGGTTAAAATATGCGGAGTTCCCGCTTTGAAAATCCAGCTGATGGCGCATATCACAACCATTTTCTTGAAGCGCATGGCCTCCTAGCCAGGCATAGTCTTTCAGCCGGGGCAAATGCCTGGCAAACTGTCTGAGATGATCCTGATACTTCTCAATATACGGAATCAATTGATCTTCCGGGCATATCATCAAGGCAATGTATCCAGAACCAATGGCATCGCCTGTGCACAGCAATTTGTGCGTATCGTCCACAAACACCACCGAATCTGGCGTATGTCCTCCCAGCTCTAAGGTCTCAATTACCACACCGCCCAGATCAATTGTGCTGCCCTCCTCAATAGGCGCCAGCTCTGGCCACTTGCTGCCCGGTGTGAAAGCTGAGGGGAAACTCTCTGGATTCTCTTTTAGCCGGGCAATGTCGTTTTTGTGGAGATAAACCTTAGAGAACCGCTCCGCCTTATACATATGGTCCCCATGGGGATGAGTGATCGCCACCTCCACCGGCAGATGAGTTAAGCGGTTTATAAGCCCTGCCAGGTCTCCCTGCCCCATACCGGTATCGATAAGCAGCGCCTTATCGCGTCCCTCTATAAGGTAACAGGTAGAGGTAAAAAAGTCGTCAATCCGCCACACGCCTGGCTGCAAGCTGTATACCTGAAACTGTTTTTTTCTGTCTTGGGCCACCATCCATTTTACAGCCTCTCCGCTGGCAAAGGCCCAATTCCAAGCCGCCTCACTCTTCAGGTTTTCCGGCACTGATAAACAGCAAACCGTTTCACTTCCGGCAATGCGCATTCCCATTACTACGCGTTCTACATCTGCATACACTTTCCCATTGCATATCTGGCAGTCCTGCCCAGCCAGCGCATAGGCCCGCAAGGGCACCTGGCTTAGCTGACGGGCCCGATAGGGATCAGCATGGCCGCCTACCACGCACAATGCCGCGAACCATTGGGGAAAATGAGCCCCCAGCCGCCACACCGCGTCAGCACAAGCTGTTGTCCCTGTTAGGGAAATCTGCGTTTCCTCTACTTGGCTATGGCCTTTCCAGGAGAAAACCAAGTCGCCCAGGCTCTCCTCCCAAGCGTCCATACTCTCGTCTGGCAGAACCACAGCCGCTAAAATGGCCTGGCCCGCCTCCTTCTCCAGCTGGCTGAGGCACCGCTCTGCCGCCGCCTCGTTTTCTGCCAGGCAGAGCACCAAAGGACTTTTTCCCTTTGTCTCTTCACTGTGCCATACCCAAGAAAGCTCTTGTTTTTTTCCTGCTTTCTTCCAATTGTACATAAAAAAACTCCTTTTCCTTTGATCACGGGCGAACTGCCGTACCATCGGTGGTTCTTGCCAAGAGCCACCCTGGCTCTCGATAGGAGCACGGATACTTTGCCGCCTTTTCCTCATCAATATCTACCCCTAAGCCTGGCTTGCTGTTGGCATACAGATAGCCATCCCGCACTTCTGGACAGCCAGGGAAGACCTCCCGCTCTTCTTCTGAGAACCCGGCAAACTCCTGGATTCCAAAATTGGTGCTGGCTAGATCCAGGTGCAACTGGGCTGCCGCGCCTACCGGAGACAGGTCGCCAGGACCATGCCATGCAGTACGCACGCCAAAGGCCTCGCACAAAACCGCCAGCTTCCGGGCAGGGGTTAACCCGCCAATTTGGCTTAGATGCACCCGGATGTAGTCAATTAGTCCTTTTGTCACCAATTCCCGCCACTCTAAAGGATTGTTGAATAGCTCCCCCATGGCAATCGGTACCGCGGTCTGGGCCCGCATGGTCTGGAACCATTGGATTTGCTCTGGAGGCAGGGCGTCCTCCAAAAAGAACAAACGGTAGGGCTCCAGCTGCTTGGCCAGGCCAATCGCCTGAATGGGTGTTAGCCGCTCATGCACATCGTGGAGCAGCTCAATCCCGTATCCCAGCTTATCCCGCAAATGGGCGAAGAGCTTTACCACCCCCTCGCAGTACTGGTGCGCGTCATAATACGCGCCAGGCTTGCTGTTTTCCGGAGACACAATTCTCTGCTTTCCCTTCCCCATCTGGCCGCCATAGACGCCCATCTGGCAGCGAAGATAACGGTAGCCCTGCTCCATATACCGGCGGACGTTTTCCTCCACCTCTTCTGGGGTAGCTCCGTCTGTGTGCCGGTAAACTGCCGCGGCCTGGCGGCATTTCCCGCCAAACAGGTCATACACCGGCATATTTGCCATTTTTCCCTTAATGTCCCATAAAGCCTCGTCCACACCGGAAATAGCGTTGTTCAGCACCGGGCCATTGCGCCAGTAAGAGCTTCCCATAGCGGTTTGCCAAATATCCTCAATGTCCTCCACGTTCCGGCCCTCCAGCAGGGGCTTAAGGTATTCGTTCACCGCTGTGGCTACTGCCTCATAGCGCTGGGTAAAGGTAGCGCATCCCAGGCCATATAGCCCTGGCTCGCTGGTTTCTACCTTAACAACCACCAGGTCAATGCCTCGAGGCGCTGTTAAGATTGTTTTAATGTTCCGAATTGTTACCATTGTTTTACTCCTCTCTATTTTGGCTTAAAACATTTTCCGCGTATTTAGACGCTGCCTTGGCCCAGCCATTTGAGTCTTCCCCCTCAGGCACGTACTCTGGCATACCTGGCAGAATCAGGCCGCCATCCACCTTAAGGGTCATACCTGTAATATAAGAGGCCTTCTCCGAAGCAAGAAAAGCCACCGCCTCTCCAATATCCTCTGGCGTGCCGCAGCGGCCCAGGGGGATTTTACCACCCAGCATATTCCAGAAATCCGGCCTGCCCTCTGCGTTCAGCTCCTCTTTTGTGCGGATTCTGGTAGCGCCTGGAGCAACATTGTTCACTCGGATCCCATAAGGGGCCAAGTCTAGGGCAATGGACTGGATGGCCCGGTTTAGCCCAGCTTTCAAACCGCCATAGAGGAAATCTCCAGCATAGGCCCGTTCTCCCCTGGTAGAGGTAATGTTAATGAGATTTCCCCGCGCCCGGTTCCTCACCATGTAACGGGCAGCAGCCTGCATCATCAGAATATAATTTTGAAAGTCCAGCCGGAACAATAATTCAAACACCTCCGGCGTCATATCCAGGATGTTTTCAAACCGGGTTACCCCAGCGTTATTCACCAGCAGGTCCAATCCCCCCAGAGCATCTGTGCTTTTTTCCAACAGTTCCACGCCTGCCCCAGGCTGCTCCAAAGAGGCCTGGAAGCAAAAGCAGGTCCCGCCGTACTCCTGGCTTAGAGCTTTTGCCAGGGACTCCCCCTCTTCCTTTTTGGTGGAATAGGATATGACTAGGTCATAGCCCTCTCTGGCCAGTATTCTTGCAATCCCTCTGCCAATGCCCCGGCTGGCCCCGGTGACAACCGCTTTTTTTCGTTCCATACACAATTCCTCCTAAACCGATGTTCCCCAAAACTTTACACAGGAGACCTCTTGAAAGGAAAACTCCGCTGTTTTCTCCTCCAACGCCCCTGTAGCCTGATTCAGAGGGAACACTACAATATTTCCGGACACCTGGTTGGCCGCAGCCAAGAATTGGCCGTCCGGGCTAATGTGAAAGCTCCTGGGGCCTTGTCCACCGCTGGAAAAATCTCCTGCCGCCTCCAATTGCCCGTTTTCCTGGCAATGAAAACAGAAAACGCGATCTGTGCCCCGTACCGAGACATAGAGCCAGTTTCCATCCGGTGTAAAGTGCACGTCTGCCGCAAGGGAACCCTCTGTCTTCGGTTGGCTGATATCATACTCCCCAAAAAGTTGAATTTTTTCCTCAGTGCCCCGGTACTGGAACCCGTATAGGGTTTTTTCCAGCTCATTGACAAGATATAACCATTGACCCCTGGGATGGAAAGCAAAATGCCTTGGCCCTTGCCCAGGAGGGATTGATACCCAGGGCTCCGCCGGGTTCAAAGCAAGGCCTCCATTTTTCCCAATGCTGTACCGAAACAGCCGGTCTAGGCCCAAATCCGCCACCAGAAGCTCACTGCCGTCTGGCGAAGGCAAGGAGGAGTGCACATGGGCCTTTTCCTGACGCACTGGGTTCGCGCTGTGCCCCTGATGCTGATAAAAAGCGCACACCTCACCGTTTTCCCCCTTCAGGCCGGTAAGCGTGCCGCCTGCATATCCAGCGGCATATAAGCGTTCTCCTTGGCAGGAGAGGTGGCAGAGCCCAGAACCAGGCACCAAAAACCGCTGCATTTTTCTGCCCAAAGGTTCTAGAGGAAGCTTGATTACCGAGGCCTGTCCCGGTTGCTCCTCCACACCATAAAGGCAATTCCCCACCGGTAATATATAGGAGGGATTGGTCATCCCTTTCCAGCCCCAGACTTTTCTTATCTCTGTACCCTCCAGCTCAAAAAGGGCCACACCCTCTCTCGGCTGGCCGGCGGTATAGCCGCTGGCAAACAGTTGATATTTTTTCATGATGACAACCCCCAATTTCAGGAAAATGGTCAGGCACTTTTCTTTATAAGCGAGGCCGGCCCGCAGTACGCAAATACGCACATAGGGGCCGGCCTACGCCCATTGTCCCGTTTCTTGTTACCAGTATATCATGCTGGGACAAATTCTGCAATCGTTCAGTTGGCGTTCAGCTCGTCCAAAAGGGGCTGTACCAGCTGCATTTTTTCCTTAACCCAAGCGTTCCAGTTGGCTTCCAGATCCCCTTCTTTTAGAATCAGCTGGGCATACTCCTCGTCCAGGTTCATATTGGCCTGGGTCTTGGTACGGGAGCTAAAGAACTCGTAATCGTATTCTCTGGGCAGCAGGGTGCTGTCATCGCTGATCTCATCCCGGAGCTGATAGAATTTCTTAATGATATCCCTGGTTTCCTTGGTGTAGTTCGGGGTAACAAACTGGAAGTCATCGCCCAGAATAACGCCGCCGAACTGGGTGTCCGCGCTGGGGTATTTGCTGCCCAAAATGGACTTGGTATTGCCAGTAATCTCGTTGGGCAGCAGGCTGACATATTCGCCATTTGCGTCCTTCTCCCAGTCTTCGCCCTCAAAGCCCATATTGAGGATCTCCTGGCCTTCAGGAGTGGCGCAGAAATCCAGAATATCCATAGCGCGCTCAAATTGCTCCTCGCTGATGTCGGGAGAGAAGATAATCGCGCCGTAGAAGTTCATATCTTGGCGGTAATAGTATTTGCCGTCTTCGCCAACCAGCTGGGCAATATGCAGAGACTTTTCGGGATCCAGGCCCAGGTTGGTCTGCAGGTCATGCTGCATCCGGCTCTGCACCATGTAGCCCATGCCGTCATCCAGCACTATACCGGCGGTGCCGCCAATGTAGAATTTCTCTGTGCCCTCAAAACGGGTAAGGGTATAGAACTCAGGATCCAGCAGGCCGCTTTGATACAGGTTCTGATACTTCTTCAGGCCCTCCAGAGTACGGGGATCAGCAGGAGCCCACTGGAACTTGCCGTCCGCATCCTTATAGTAACCATCGCCAATGTTGATAGACTCAGGGAACACAGTGCCGGGATAAATCTTAGGAACATCATAGGTGCGGATGCTAATGGGTACCAGCTGGCTGCCCACTTTGCCGGGATCCTGTTCTTTAAACTTCTTCGCAATCTCCTCCAGCTCAGAGGGGCTGTAGGTATCCTTAATCTCTACATCGCAGGCTTCCATCCAATCCTTGCGCATGTACAGCAGGGCATGGTAGCTTAAACGCTCGGCAGGGCGGTTGTTTACAAAGATAGAGCGGAACAGCACATAGGTGCCGCCCAGGTTCTCCTCGGCAACAGCCGCGCCAGGAACAAAGGACTGGGTCTTGGCCACATTGGGCCACCGCTCTTTCCAGTCGTCGGGGAAACGGTAAATGGCCTCTTGGTTGGCATAGTCCGCCAGCTCGCCGTAATTGAAGCCCCAGTGGGCCACATCGGGCATATCGCCGGAGTTGATCCAAATGCGCAGGCGCTCGTTCCAGTCAGAGTCATCCATAGTGGCTGCGGTTAGATCAAACTTTACGTTGAACTTATCCTGCCAGTACTGGCCCCAAGCATCGCCCTCATAGTTGATTTCCTGACCCGTAATTCCCTCTTTGTACCAAGAGAGCTCTACCTGGTTCTCATAGCCGCTGTCATTGGTCTCCTGCTGGGAAACCTCGCTGGAGCCCTCAGAACTGCTCTCCTGGGCGGAGGAGGAAGGCTGGGAGGAGCTGCTTTCCTTGTTTGTATTCCCGTTGCAGGCAGTCATTCCAAAGGCCAGGAGTCCGGCCAGAAGCAAGGGAAGAATTCGTTTTCCAAGTTTCATTCTTTTAGTCCTTTCCTTTTTCATATTTTTCCTGAAATTTTTCTGGCGGCACATTGTTTTGGGTCATCACCCCCTTTCCAAAAGTACCCGTTTTCTTTGGAGATACAGCCCGATTACGCCTTTACCGCACCTACCATAACGCCCTGGGCGAAATGCTTTTGCAGAAAGGGGAAAATACACATTACCGGAAGTATGGTGACAATTACCGCCGCCATCTTTACGCCCATATCAAAGTTTTGCATATTCTCCATGGCTGCCGCACTGGTTACATTATTTACAATACTGGACTCCATTACAATTGACCGCAAAACCAGCTGCAAAGGCTGCAGATTGCTATCGCGGATAAAGATGAGGGCATGGTACCACTCGTTCCACCTATCTACTAAGTAAAATAGAGTTAAGGTGGCAATTATGGGCTTAGAAAGGGGCAGAATAATGTAAAAGAGCACCCTCCACTCCCCCGCGCCATCCAGACGGGCAGACTCGATGAGGGAATCTGGCAAAGACTGGAAATAGCTGCGCATAATGACAAAGTAGAACACATTTACCGACCCCGCCAGCAGCACCGACCATAGATGGTTGGTTAGCCCCATCTCTTTCATTTGCAGGTATAGGGGAATGATGCCGCCGTTAAACAACATGGTAAACAGGATGCCGCCAATGATAATCTTTTT
The DNA here is from genome assembly GCA_910588935.1 of uncultured Oscillospiraceae bacterium. GTDB lineage: Bacteria > Bacillota > Clostridia > Oscillospirales > Acutalibacteraceae > Acutalibacter. The sequence continues at coordinate 7,240 of CAJUSM010000020.1, read as the reverse complement.
TCCTGGATAGTTGCCGCGGCTGGTACCGTAGGCCAGCACCATTGTAAGCAGCATATTTAGCGGTACCCCTAACAGCACAATCAGAAAGGAGGTGCGAAAGCCTGTCCAGATGCGGTAATCGTTTAACAGCATCTCATAGCTGCGGAAGGTGGGGTTGGAAGGAAACAGCATTAAGGGATTGTCCACATACTCCTTCTGAGTAGCAAACGAGATGGAGATGGCGTTGACAAAAGGAACAATGATCAACAGCATCCATATGGTCAATATAACAAAGACAAAAATATCCACTCCGTCGATCTTTCGTTTTTTTCCTGCGATATCTTGATTCATAACAATCTCCTTTCTTACGCGAACAGCCCGCTGCCGCCCAGCGCCTTAGCGCCCCGGTCGGCGGCTACCAAAAAGGCACAGTTTACTACAGAGCGGAATAGACTTACCGCGGTAGAAAATCCGAAATCAGGGGTAGAGCCAAAGGAAATATTGTAGATGTACATATCCAAAATTTCCGAAACATCCTTTACCGCAGGGTTAGAGAGGTTAAATACCTGGTCAAACCCGCCGGACATTAAGTTACCCATTTGCAGCACGAACATTACAGAGATGGTTGGCAGAATGTTGGGAATGGTTATACGAAAAATCTTCTGGAGTCGGGAAGCTCCGTCCAGATCTGCCGCCTCGTATTGGTCCACATCAATGCCAGATATTGCCGCCATGTAGATAATCGCTCCCCAGCCAGCAGACTTCCAGCCCTCGGTTATGTACAAAAGCGGCTGAAACATGCTGGCGCTGCCCATAAAGTTAATGGTTTTGCCGCCAAAAGCCGCCACAATACTGTTAACCAAACCATCATAAGAGAGGATATTGATGACAATGCTGGCTACGATAACCCAGGATAGGAACTGAGGAAAGGTAAGCACAGTTTGTATTACCTTTTTGTACCGCTTAAGCCGGAGCTCATTAAACAGCAGGGCCAAAAAAATGGGAACCGGGAACTGAAACAGCAGCCGACCGGCGTTTATCCACAGGGTGGTGCCCACCGACCGCAAAAAGGATGGATCGCGAAACACGTACTCAAAGTTCTCCAGGCCACACCAATGGCTGCCCCAAATGCCAAGCTTGGTACTGTATTCCTTAAAAGCCAGCTGTAAGCCAGACATAGGCCCATAGGCAAATATAATGAACCACGCGATACCTGGCAGCATAATCATATATATTGCCTTGTTCTTCCAAATTTCTCGAAACACAGAATCCTTCTTTTTTACTGTTTCCGACCTACCCTTCATTTTAAACGCCCCTTTCCGTGGTTTTTAGGAAAAGCCTTGTACGGTTTACACAAAGCCGACCTTGCTTTTCTCTAAAACTCATAGCAATATGATACCAGAGCTAAAGGCTTTTTCACAGAAACAGGCTTTAGCTCTAATATAACAAAATTAATTTTCGCTAGAGATTCCTCTCTAATCTTTTTGTTTTTATGCAATTCGTTAATTTTGCCTCTTTTCCTTTTTGTTATCTTCCGGTATACTAAAGAAAAATATTATTTTGAGGAGGGATTTCTATGGGTAAAAAGCTACGGGGGCTTTCTACCAAACGGATGCTGCAGATCTTCCTGGCAATGATGCTGTTGTTTGTTGTAGTTCTATCCAGCGTAACCTTTGTTTTCGCCTACCGGTTTTCCCAGCGCCAGTTCGCCAAATCCTTTCAAGCCTTTTCCCAAAATATTGAAACCCAGCTGGACGCCCAATTTGAAGGGATTGAAAAATCCATGCGCCAGTTTACCTATTTTTCTAATATGCAGGAAATCCTGTTTAACAAGGACCCAATGGTTTACCTGCAGAATATCTCTGGCTGCAACCAGCTGCTGGACTATCTCCGGCAATCTACTCCCCTAGTTGTAGAGATTTTAATTGATAGCCCCTCTGGCCACTCTTTTTTTTCCGGCTCTACTGGGAAATACCAGTATAAACAGCTAGTAGAAAGCATCCGGGAAGAATCTGATGGTTTCTCTGGTTCATTTTTTCGCACTCTCCCTGACAGCTCTTCCCCACTCCCCCAGCTGATCTACTGCTTTCGAGTTAACAGCATCCAGCGGGGCGGGTATTTGACAGAGGAATATGCCATTGGCGTGGCCCGCATTGACGTTAACCAGCTGGTTAACCTAAAGGGGGCAGGGGACTATGAGAACGAAATTAAGGCCCTGCTCTATCAGGAGGACGTAGTATATACCAGCCGCAAGACTTCTGAGGAGGAACTGGCTATGCTGCATGGGCAAAGCCAGGACAAGCTTTACTCTGGCAATGTGGAATATATCCGGCACACTGTGCCCTTGAAGGATATAAATTTGACCTTAATTGACCTGGTTCCTAAAAACAGCCTGCTCCGGGATATTAGCTCCACACGGAATGTTTTGGTTCTAGCTATGGTTGTGGTCTGTATCCTGCTTACGGTTTTTACCGAGGTCATTATTCACGAGATCTCCAATCCCATTAAGCTGCTGGTAACAGACATGCAGGAGATTCAGCAAGGCCAAAAAAAGCGCATGGCCCTGCCTGGACTAAAAGACCTCCGTTACGTGGCCTACACAGTAAATGAAACCCTAGAGATACTGGAAGCCGCCAACCTTCGCCAGCAAGAAATGTCCCTGCGCCTGTACCAGACCACCTTGGCCCAAAAGCAGGCCCAGCTAAATGCTTACCGCAACCAGATTAATCCCCACTTTCTTTTTAACACCCTGGAAAGTATGCGCAGTATGGCACGCTACCACCGGGCCCCTATGCTGGAAGCCATGCTGACCTCTTTGGCGGCGCTGTTTCGTTATAGCCTGCGCAGTGAAATTATTGTCTCTTTGGCCCAGGAATTGGCTCATACCAAGCACTATTTTACATTAATGGACATGCGGGCCCCGCAACGGTACGAGCTGCGAATTCATGTCTCGGAGGAGGCCAGGGCCAGAGCATCCTCTCTATGGTGCTTCAGCCTTTGATTGAAAATTCGATCCAGCACGGGTTTTGCCAAAAAAAGGGGCCCTGTATCATCTTGATACAAGGCCAGAAGGGCCAGGAAGGCTCCCTTTCTTTAACCATTACAGACAATGGCCTGGGAATGGAGCCTAAAGCTCTGGCTAACCTGCAAAGCACCCTAATGGAAGAAGGCAACGCCGCGCAAAACGAACACATTGGTCTAGACAATGTAGTCCAGCGGCTGAGGCTGTTTTACGGGGAAGGGTTTCAGTTTTCCATACGCTCTGTACAGGGGCATTATATGGCTGTACATTTTCGAATTCCCTATAGCCCACCGGGAATATGCCCTACTCCCTGCAGTTTTCCGGGGTAACCCCCTGGTATTTCTTAAAGAGCTTGCCAAAATAGCTGTAATTATTAAACCCAACCTCTTCCGAAATTTCTTGAAGACGCTTGGTTGTTGTGCGAATAAGGTAGGCCGCATAGTGGATACGGACCAACTGGATAAACCGCATTACCGACACTCCCGCTCCTCGCTTAAACAGCACGCAGAAATAGGGCTCGGAAAAATGGTATCGTTGGGCAATCTGTCCCAAAAGCAGCTCCTTTTCCATGTTCTCGCACAAATACAGCTGGATATCCCCTACCAGATCCTTCATAGAATATTGAAAATGGCACTGCAAAGAATACCATGCCTCCCGCAGCATAATAGGAAGGGCCTCCTGTGCCGGAGCATGAGCCTGGCTCACGCCCCAGCTCTCACTGTCGGGCAGCTCTAAAAAGGCGGTACGGGCAGCGCGGGGATCGTTGGAAAGCACCAGGAACCCACTGCCCGCCCCTTTTACGGACATAGGCAGTGGCTCCACGCCCTCCCATGAGTGCAACCGTTTGTCCCTGTCTGGGTGCAGGCAAAAAAAGCCTCCCGAATAGTGCTGAAACTTCTCTTGCCAAGGGGCAGCTTTTTCCAGGGTAAGTTCTGGAGGCTCCTGCCAGTCTAGCTGTGGCGCTCTTCTCTTCTTTTCCAAGTGCCTTTGGAGGATTTCTGCCACCGCGTGGATCTCCTCGCTGTCATAGGGTTTCAGCACATAGCCGCAGACATCCAATAAAATTGCTTGCTGTGCTGCCTTAAAGTCCTCATAAGCACTGATCAGAACAAACTCACAGCTAATCCCCTTTTGCCTGGCCATAGAGATCAACTCAACTCCAGAGATTCCCGGCATACGGATATCGGTAAACACTACGTCAGGCCAACTTTCACACAGAAACGCAAAGGCCTCTTGGGGGTCCGTGAAGCGCCCTTCAATGGAGAACCCTGCCGCCTGCCAATCAATTACCTCCGCCAAACCCTCCAGCGCCCATGGCTCATCGTCAATCATTACTGTTTTCCACATGCTTTCCCCTTCTTTCCCTGGTATTATTTGCAGTACATGCAAAAAAATTGAAGATTCTCTTCCTGTTATAGCCCCTACAGCTGTCTGCAATGAACCAAATTTTTGTGTGCTCCCTATAAAGGCAAGAGTTTCTTTGATAATAAAAGCAAGACAAAACATCAAAACCGTTGCCTTTTCTGATGCTTTGCCTGCTTTACTTCTTCAATTTAAAAAGGATTTCTCTCCGAATATGTTTTCTCCCCAAAGTGCAGGTTGTGAGCCAGCTCTACTACCATACGCATCTCATTGGGAGAATGCATCTCCTGACCCAGAATTACCACATGGTCAAAGTAAAAGTCCTGGGGCCTGCTCATTTCATTGGCCATCTCAAAGCCCCGAATAATGGACACTGGAAATGCTCCGTTCAGGATTTCTACGTTTTTAAAGTATATTTTCTCCACTCTGCCCCGTTTTCTGTCCAGAGAATACTTGGAATCCAGTACCTTAATGTCGATAAACTTCTCCTGCGCATCCTCAATGCGGATATCTTCGTAGACGATGTCGTGAATATAGGGCCGGTCCGCATTGTGGATGGTAAGCACGCCGCCGGATTGATTCCCCTCGTATTCGCAGTGCACAATATCAATATCCTTAAAGATAATATCGCACACCTCATCGCAGCGCACCTCATAGCCAATTTCAAGCGCATTGCCTGGCTCCGCGTTCCACAAAACACAGTGCTCTACCCGGATATCCTTTACGTTCCGGTTGGCTGCTGGGTCTGGGTGGCTTGCGGCCTTAATGCACACGCAGTCATCGGAGGCCCGGATAAAGGAGTCGCGCAGAGTAACATGCTCGCACCCCACAATATCAATGCCATCCCCTGTACATACCCGGGACATAATGTTGATATCCTTAATTTCCACATTTTGGCAGGCTCCAGGCAATACATGCCACTGGCCGCCGTCTACCACAGTGATTCCCTGAATCTGGATGTTATTGCTTAGCACCATGCGGATCATGGGCTTGCCGCCGTTCTCCTCTTTTGGGTGCCATACACATCCATTCAGCACGCCGTTGCCTAAAATCCGGATGCCGTCGGCGATGTAGGCTTCGATACAGCCAAAGACCATACATCCCTCTTCCAAATAGACGGTCTCCCCTGCCTTTACATGCAGTACGCCTACATTGTAAATTTTCCCGCTTTCAAATAGATGGTCTACTTTTTCCGGCTTGGGAACCCAATGGGAGCACAGGATATATAGGGGGGTTTTCAGATCCCCGTCCAGCTCCAGCGTAAGCTTTTGCGGGTGGGGAAGTGTAAACACCAGGTATTCGCCCTCACGCTTTGGCACAATTCTCGCCTTTGCCGGGCGGACCACCGCTGTGTCAAAGGGCTTATGTACCTGGATGGATACCTGGACAGGAGAATCATCTCGAACCACAGGAATCACATAGTCAAAGCTATCTGTATGGTAAACTGTCTGTAGCTCCCCATTGCATTCCACTGTATACAAGGGTGATTTTTCCACCTCGGCCCAAGTATTCACCTGGCACAAAGGCTCTTCTGTTCTGATCGGGTTGGGATTATACCTTACCGCCATAATATTTAACTCTCCTCTTCTTTTCCGGAATGTCCTGCTTGGCCTTTCTGATATGGCATTCCAGTATTTGAAAAGAGTATAGCATTCTATCTCCCTTTAGAACAGTAACAATTCTTTCATTCGTTCCAACAATATTAAGCAAATTCACCAATTCTACCCTATTCGTGAAAAGTTTCTCGGTGTTTTTTGAACGACAAAGTTTCCATCCTGAATATTTGGGCCGTAAAAATTCCCTGGCAGCACCAGGGAATTTTTATTTGATTTATGCATTTTTCTGGGGCTTGCGCCTGCTGCCTTCCCGAGGCCAAAGTGCAAAAGCCGCAAAATTGCATTCCGCGCGCAGAGAGAAACACAGCAGGCTCTAAGGTAAATCTAAGGCAGGGGCGTTATGATATGTCCATTCCCATCAGGAAAAGAGGAATCCACTATGAAGCTTCGTCATGAGTACAAACACCGGCTCTCCCCACTGGAGCTGCCCGTGCTACGGTGCAGGCTCTCGGCGGCAATGAAGACCGACCCATATGCCAAACAGGGATTTTATTGTATACGCAGTTTGTATTTTGACAATTCTGCCGATAAAGCTCTGCGGGAAAAAATAGACGGAGTTAACAAACGAGAAAAGTTCCGCCTGCGCTATTATAATGGAGATGTGTCTCGGATCATTTTGGAAAAAAAGAGCAAATATGGCAATCTTTGCAGCAAAGTTCAGGAGGCCATCCATTGGGAAGAAGCAGAAAAACTGACCTTTGGCCTCATTCCATCTTCTGCCGAAAGCAGCCTGCTGGGAGAATTGGGGGTGAAAATGAAACTGCAGGGCCTAAGGCCGAAAACAATTGTGGACTATATCCGAGAGCCCTTTGTGTTTGCGCCAGGCAATGTTCGGGTTACCCTAGACCATCACCTGCGTACAGCAATGAATCCCACCGGTTTTTTGGATCCAGACTGTTCTACAATTCCTGCCGGAGAGGGCCTGGCAATTCTAGAAGTAAAATGGGACCAGTTCCTGCCCTGTGTAATCCAGGAGCTGGTTCAGGTGCCGGGCGTTCAGACTTCTTCCTTTTCCAAATATGCAGCCTGCAGAATTTATGGCTGAGCGGATGGGCAGGCAAAAAAATGACAAGGAGAATGTTTATGACTTTCAGCGATATCTTTAAATCCAGTTTTCTGGAAATGGTTGACAGCGTATCTATTTTAGATATGGTTCTGGCTTTGGTTCTTGCCTTTGGCATTGGCATGTTTATTTTTTTCATCTACAAAAAAACCTTTGCGGGGGTTATGTATTCCTCCAGCTTTGGAGTCACCCTGGTAG
>CAJUSM010000019.1:39660-42116 GCA_910588935.1 uncultured Oscillospiraceae bacterium | reverse complement strand
AATCTCGCGATTGACGAGGATTTTCGACGTAGAAAGTGGCCCCTTATGGCAAAAAAGACAACGTTTTCGATTTTTCAAACAAGCTCTAGAAATGTTTTCTTTAATTCTATATTCTCCGCTTTGGTATAAATAACCATAGACAGCGGTTCCCTGCTAAGTCACTTGGCAGCTTTATTCAGCACCTGGAACAGCTTGTGCCTGGCAACCTGCTTTACTAGGCAGTGCAGGGCGTCTACCTCATAGCCCTCTCCCGCAAATTCAAAGTGGGAAGTAACAAATATAATTTTCGCCTGCCTTTCTGCAGCCCGTAACTGTTTGGACAGCTCCATGCCATAGGTCTTTCCCATCTCCACATCCTACAGCAAAATATGGTAGGCATTGTCTTCGTAGGCAAACCAGAGAGCCTCTGCACTGGGGCATACGTTAATTTCACAGCAAATCTCCCTTTCCTCGCCCCATGCGGCTTTCAAAGCTTCTGCCCGCTCCCCTCATCGTCTCAAACCGCCACCCAAACCATCCTGCTACCTCATACTTTAAATGCAAACATTGCAATCTTTCGATGATAATACCACAAATGCGATTCTGGAATCAATTTTTTACGGGCTGCTCCTCTATCTCCCAGTGATCATTTGTTGACTCTTTAAAAAGCTTTTCTAAAGACTGTCCTTCATCCTGTAACGGTAGACTCCAAACTGGCGAAATAAGCACGGTTGTAGGCCACGGCAGGCGAGTTGGGCTGAAATTCGGCGGCACGTTCGTTATATAGCTGAGCCTCCTTCTCCCGCCCCAGCCTGCTATAGCACACACATAGCTGGATGCACGGCAGAAAGCCGTATGCATCTGGCATCACAAACCCACCCCGATCGTCTCGGCGTTCACATTCCAATGCCCGAGCATACCAATATGCGGCCTGTTCCCAAAGTTTCCGGTCCAGAAAATGCTGTCCAATGTCACAGCAAGTCTCAGCTCGAGGCAAATCGTAGGCAAAGCTGGAAAACAATGCTTTCAGCGCCTTATCTTCTTGATGTAGGCCATACCAACAGTAGGCGCATTGCCGACAGGCCTCTATGTTATTCTCCAGCCAACCTCGGCCTTCATCCAAAAATTTTCTGAAGACCTCTAGTGCCTGTTGGTAGCGTTTATGGTAATACAGCTCCCGAGCATAATAGAATTGTTGACGAGGGTCCAGTTCCTTTCCTTCTTCCAGTAGCTTTTCAAAGATCCGCAGATTTCGGTCTGGGTCAGAGGACCGCAACTTCTGGTGTGTAATTCCACAGTCGGAGTAGTGAACATTTCCCTTTGTCTCAATCACCTCGTGCACCGCTCCCTTCCAGACCATTCCCAACCGGTTTCGCACAATGCGTTCCCGATAATAAGAGAACGTTACCCGGCCCTGGTTATCAAAGCCCGTGTAGTAGCGGAGCATAACTACGTCCACATTGTCGTTTAGGTTTTCTTTTAGCGCAAGAAATTTCTTCCGGTCCAAGGGGACTATTATATCATCTGCATCCAGCCACATACAGTAATCACAAGCAGCATGAGAAAAAGAAAAATTCCTGGCCTCCGCAAAGTCATCTACCCATACAAAGTCATAAACCGCGTCTGTAAACTTCTTTGCAATCTCCTTTGTACGATCTTTTGAGCCGGTATCTACAATAATAATTTCATCTACAAGCCCCTGTACCGATTCTAAACATCGTTCCAACACATCCTCTTCATTTCGAACAATCATACAAAGACTAATTGTAGCCATACAGTTCCCTCCCCAAAGTTTAAATATAATAAAGGGAGGAAAGCCTCCTTTTTTGCAAGAGGCTTCCCCTTTTCGAAATGCAGAAAATCTAGAGTTTATGCTAGCCGGACTGCTGCGAGCGACGCTCCGGCCCCCCCTTGCAGAACGACCGCTGCTATAATTCCAGACAGCCGAAGGGTTAGGGTATCGCCTGCCGTCAGGGGAGTAATCACGGTAGCCCCATACTCAGTGGTAGCAACAGGCGAGAACACGGAGCCTGGAATTGCCGTACCGTTGCGGAGCACCTGAGAGGACATTGCCACCGCTACAGTAGGATTGATTCGATAGGTAACCAGGTAGGTCCCAGTTACCGGTACAGTAAACACCGAATTTGTTCCATCAACGGTAAATCCATCCAAGCTTTGGGCACTTGGCAGCGGCACATTTGTGCCACCTAATATTACAGATAAAGATTGGCCAGTGGTATTAGAAGCACTCATGGAAGAAGCTGTGACAGAAGCTCCTGTGGGCCCGGTGGGACCAGTAGCACCTGTAGAACCTGTGGCTCCAGTGGGGCCTACCGCACCGTCAGCTCCAGTGGGGCCCGTGGGGCCGGTAGCTCCGTCAGCTCCGGTGGCCCCTGTCGCTCCAGTTGGACCTGTGGATCCATCCGCTCCCGTGGCTCCTGCCGCTCCAGTTGGGCCCGTGGGTCCGGTAGCTCCGT
>CAJUSM010000019.1:26859-39560 GCA_910588935.1 uncultured Oscillospiraceae bacterium | reverse complement strand
CAGCTCCGGTGGCCCCTGTCGCTCCAGTCGGGCCTGTGGATCCATCCGCTCCCGTAGCTCCTGCCGCTCCAGTTGGGCCCGTGGGGCCGGTAGCTCCGTCAGCTCCGGTGGCCCCTGTCGCTCCAGTCGGGCCTGTGGATCCATCCGCTCCCGTGGCTCCTGCCGCTCCAGTTGGACCCGTGGGGCCGGTAGCTCCATCAGCTCCCGTGGCCCCTGTCGCTCCGGTTGGGCCTGTGGATCCAGTTGCACCTGTAGGACCAGTGGCACCGGTAACACCGTTCACACCCGGCGCGCCAGTGGGTCCAGTATCGCCTCTGGGACCTGTTGGACCCACCAGACCATTTGCGCCGGTGGGCCCCATCGCTCCAGTTGGGCCAGTATTACCATTGGCTCCCGTAGGACCTGTGGGACCAATCCTCCCTGTAGCGCCAGTTGCCCCTGCTGGACCGGTGGCACCAGTTGGCCCCGTTGGCCCTGTCGGACCAGTTGGACCCTCTGAAGGACAGGGCGGGCAAGGAGGAGGGCAGCAGGGAGGGGGACAAGGTGGAAGCTCACCGCAACAGCGGTTGTCGCCAGAACCCGAATAAATTCTCATATTCATGCTGGGATTACCTCCAAAAATGGTATGGCCCCGGCTCTCCCATGAACCAGGGCCTATCTTCAGTATATGCCTGTCCGAAAAAAAGGTGCAGTTCCAACATAAAAAAATCTAAACAACATCAAAAGGGTTCTTTGCATGACTTTATCAAATATCTCTCCAATTGCGGAAAAGACATAAATTCATAGAATTTCGAACAGATTCATCTGTCCGCCGGCCTCCTTGCTTTTCGTTGCATATGCTTTTTCCCTTACGGCCAGGTCTGGCAAAATATCTTTCAAAAAGGCAGAAGGTTCTTGGGAGGATAGTAGAATTAGAGCCTCCTTTGCCCTAGTTAAGCCTACATAAAAGAGGCGGCGCTCTTCTTCTTCGCTTGCGGGAGATTTTCCTCCGGTAAAAGGAATGAAGCCTCTCCTGGCCCCATAGATCATCACCGCGGGAAATTCCAGTCCTTTTGATCCATGAAGCGTCATCAGGGTAACCGCGCCAGACGTATACTGCTTTCCTCCACAGCGTTTTAGATCACTCTCTATGCCAGTTTCCAAAGCATCCAAAAACTCTGGCATTTTGGGGTACAATACTGATACTTGGTATAGGTTTTGCATCTCCTTTTGCTGTTCCCACGCCAAATCCTTCATCCAAGCTCCTAAGAGATTTTGAGGCTTATGCTTTAGCAGAGGCATATATTTTTCTGCCAATGATTCATACGGTTGAAAACCTGCATTCCCTGCATCCAAGTTTTCCAATAACACCCGCGCGGTCTGAGCAGCCAACTTATCCTCCGGATACAACAAAGCCTTAAAAAAGCAGATTGTTCCCCGTACGCTCTCCGCCTGCAGGAACGACTCCCTGCCAGCCACTACATAAGGGATCCCTTCCTTTTTAAGGCATTCTTCCAAAAGCGCAGCTTGGCGATGGGTCCGGTACAATACGGCAATATCTTCAAACCCCCAGGCATCTCCCTCCTTTGCAGGGAATAAGTCCTGAGCTTCCAGCATTCCAATCCCTCCTGTAAGGCGATTAATCTCCTTAGCTACAAAAATGGCTTCTGCTCTTTCGCTGTCGGCCTCAATCATCCGGACGGGAACCCCATTTTGCCGATTCGGATGTAAGCCTCTTTTCCCGCCTGGATTTTTACTAATTATCTGGGCCGCTATTGATAAAATTTGTGGTGTTGAACGGTAGTTTTCCTCCAACACAATCTGACATATTTCAGAATAGTCTTCTGTAAGTTTTTGAAAACAGCTGGCATCGGCTCCTCGAAACCCATAAATCGCCTGATCTTGGTCCCCAATAACAAACAATTCTCTGCCTCTCTTATTCCACTCTATGACTAACCGATATTGCAGAGGGTTAATATCTTGGAACTCATCTACCAAAAGATAAGAAAATGGGTTGCTACTCCCCCGTTTTCCACTCTCTTCATTCTCTTCTTGGGCAATTCGCAGTGCCTCCAATAGGATATCGTCAAAATCCAAAGCACCCCATTCCCTTAAGTTCTTCTGATATGCCTCAAACGCCATCTCATCCAAGCCAGAATTCGGCTCGCACATTCCTGTTTTGCGCCGAGATATCTCTGTAAGCAGTTGGGAAACAGACTGCTTTAAACTATATTGTTTTCGAATTTTTTCTACGAGACCTCTTGTCTCCATTTCTCCCGCAAGGGAAAACTCCATTCCCTTGTCTTTTAGAAGTTTCCAGGCAATAGAATGAAAGCTTCCAATCTGCAGTTTTCTAGCCTGCCTCTTTCCCAGCTGCCGTTGAATTCGTTCCTTTAACTCATTGGCTGCCTGGTTGGTAAATGTTACTGCTGTAATGCAGAATGGATTTACCCTCCTGGTTTCCAGCAAGTGGAGGATATGGGCAGCCAATGTTCCCGTCTTTCCTGTACCGGGGCCAGCTTTTACTACAGTTACCCGCTGTATGGACTCGATTGCCTGCCGCTGCTTTTCATTCCAAACTGGTTCCTGCTCTTGGGCTGTGGGTTTCCCTGGGAAAACCGCAGCCGTCTGGTTATTCTTGTTTTTCTGTGCGGCCTTGTCAGGCTTTTTCCCTGCCGGCAGCGTTTCAATCTGCGCCTCTGACGGCTCCAAAAACAGACTTATTTGCCCGTCTATTCCTTCAATCTCGTTGCGGGTAAAGAGTCGGAAACTGCCATACTCACCATCAAAGCCCGGATGCCATGTGATCTCGCCTCTCCTCAGCCTGCCGATTCCTTCGGCAATCCGTCCCCCTGATGTACTGCCGATCTCCTCCAAAGGAATCTCCCGCAGGATAGAAAACTCAGCCCCTAGCTTTTGCAGCATAGATGCATATATTTTCTCTACCTTTACGCTAGCTGATGAGAACCCTAAACACGCGCCAATTAGCTCAGGCAAAGGGACAAGCCTTTCGAACCTCGCCGCCTGCGCCCTTTGGTACCCTTCTGGACGGTCAGAAAGCTGTTCGATACGATGGGACACCCCAATCGTTAGCTTTCGTCCACACACAGGGCAAATCCCCCCGTATTTTTCCGTTTCAGGTGGCGCCAGACAGAGGCCACACTTTCTGTGACCATCGTAATGATATTTTCCCTCTTCTGGGAAAAATTCGATGGTTCCAGCCAAGCCTTCCCCTGTTTGGATGGCTTTCCTTAAAGCCTCATAGGATAATTCAATATCCAAAAGATTTGCTTCCCTGCCAAGCTTCGCCGGCGAGTGGGCATCAGAATTGGAAATTAAGTGGTAACGGTCTAAAGCGGAGACCCGCCAGTTCATGGGAGGATCGGAAGAAAGTCCAGTTTCCATCGCGCAGATATAGCGGGCCAGATCCCCAAAGCACTCTTCCACAGAATCGAAACCAGAAAATGCTCCAAACAAGGAAAAATGCGGTGTCCAGATATGTGCAGGCACATAGACCGCCGCTGGGCACAGTTCCAGAAGAATCTCCAACAAATCATGGCAGTCCAGCCCCAGTATCGGCCTGCCGTCAGAATGGATATTCCCAATGGTCTCCAACCTGCCAGAAACCAGCTCCGCCTCCTCTAACCCAGGCAGCAAAATTAGGCTATGTACTTTTCGCACCCTGTCATATCTCTTATAGATGGAACTGACTTCTCCAGTAATGACAAAGCGCGGCGCTATGCTGTCCGGCACCACGCTGTCTCTAATGCGGTACTCTTTTTTTAACACATAAAATCCATTTCCCTCTGGCTCCAATTTTTCCTTTAGCTCCTGCCGCCACGCTGGATGCGTGAAATCTCCGCTCCCCACAATGGCGATTCCTTTACGCCGTGCCCATAAATCCAGATATTCCGGCGTACAATCTTTACTGGTTGCCCGAGAGAAATGGGAATGAATATGCAAATCTGCAATATACATAAAGGCCCTCTTTCCTTCTGTAGTACATAATATGTGCATATATTTGTGGTTTTTATATTTGTAGTACAGTAATCACTAGACACGCCAATATTCTTAACTTTACTACAACTGGCGCGCATACTCCATTGTATGAAAAAATAAATAATAGGAGAAAGGCAAGTACACATGAAAGATGCGGGAGCAAGAAATCAACAGATAATCCGGTAGTAAAAAAAGGCAGGCAAGGTATGCCCAGGTGCGCTTGTCTTAATTGAAAAATATGGATCATTTGCAACAGGAGACTTTCACGAAAAGTCAGATCTAGATCTCCTTATCGTAATGAACGACAGCCGGGGTTGGGCGCAATCTTTTGCTCTTATCCAGGCTGACTTAGAGGTTGGTCACGACATATACTGCACAACTTGAGAAAGTTTAGAAAAAGACGCGCTTTATGAGGGGGCCTAACATCTCTAAGCTGATGGATTCGAAAAATGTATACTGCGCTGAGCCGCAACATATGGACCGGCCAAACATGCTGCGTAAGCAGGCGAACACCAAACTATTATCGCCACTTTCAAGGAAAGACTATTCTAAAGCAGAAAACCTGCTGAAAGAGGCGGAGCGTTCCCATTTTTTGGGCAATGCTTAAAGAAGATAAAGCCAATGTTTGGCTACAAACGGCATCCGCTGTATTCCATATTGAGAACACAATTGCTATGCTGAACAAAAATGGCTTTCATTATGGCGTTGGGCGGGCATACTAAGAATTGGAGTCTATGAAGCATAGATCCGAAATGCTCTGCGAAATGATAGAAGCTGTTTTAGCATCTGGCTCTGCAAAGAAGATTAAAGAATCTTTAACACTGCTTTTGAAAGAAACCGTACGCACATTTAACAAGATGCAACCAACTGTTCTCCCATCGCCAAAAAGGCTGTATCGGCTGGCCCCATTTGTGGGACTTATGAGGAAATGTATTCCAATTGGCGAAACAGACTGTATTATGCATGTGATACGAACAACAGGCATCTTGCATTTATGAGTATACTTAGCTTGCAACATATGCTATTTGAAATATGTAATGAAGTAGAAATCGGCAGGTATGCGGCGCTTGATTGCTACGACCCCCAAAACTTAAAGGAAACCGCCCTAGGGCTTGATAAACTGCTGGATCAATACTTACAGGAATATCAAAAGGCAGGCTTGCAAGTAGTGCAATACCAGAGTATCGACGATTTTGTTCTCCCTTATTTGAACTGGAACTCCTCTGACTGTTCTGGCCCGCCACAGAAGGAATCGATTTTTCTGCACAATTTATATGATAGGCCCGAAGAGTCCGCTCTAGCTCTTTAAGAGGTTTTTCTAAACAGGCAAGCCGCAGGGCTTTAACACCTTGCGGCCTTTGTGTTTTTATATCATTGCTTTTCCACCGTATATCCGCCCAAGACCTCCGACTTATTGGCTACGGAGTCTTCTTCCGTAATCTCTCGGATTACCCGGCAAGGATTTCCTGCAGCAAAGCTATTGGCGGGAATATCCCTAGTAACCACGCTCCCCGCACCAATTACGCAGTTATCCCCTATCGTCACCCCTGGGCATATTACCACATTTGCCCCTAACCAGCAGTCGCTGCCAATATAGACTGGCTTTGCATAGCAGGCATGGCGCGATACACCAGCCGGATCCCAGAGTGCTTTGCGCTCTTTCGGCAACATGGGGTGAATCGGTGTTACAATCGTCACATTAGGTCCAAAATTGCAGTCATTGCCAATGGTAACCGGAGCATCGTCCTGAATGGTGAGATTGAAGTTACCAAAGAAATTCTTGCCAATCTTGGTATGCTTTCCATAATGGAATGCAATAGGCCCTTGGATAAAGGAACCTTCTCCCATCTCTCCAACCAATTCTTTCAGGATTTCAGCACGCTTTTCCGTTTCATTTTCGAAGGTGGCATTATACTGGGTGTCCAGATTGTGGGCCCGAAGTTTAATTGCCCGCAGTTCAGGGTCCCCCGGGCAAAACAGTACACCCGCAGCAATTCTCTCTTCTTCTTTTGTCAATGTAAACAGCCTCCTTGGTAAGTTGAATAAGCACTTTCAGTGTAACTCAATTGGCAAAGAAAAGCAAGCGGCAGTATCTGCTTTTTTTACATTCTTCCCCATAATAAGCTGCTACACTGGCCTGCATATCCCCCTTGTTGATCCCATCTTTCGTGTTTAACATAAAAGGCTCCTGAAATCTATTTATAATTTATTTTTCGCATGATTATTATAGCAAGGCTTGTTTTACGCGTATAAAAATGACCAAAAGTCAAAAAATCGCTTGCGCATTCCCACAGCTTAGGTTATAATATAAAATGAAGGGAGGCAGAACTATGGGCAAGGTACAAGAAAAAAAACAGCTAAAACGCCAGGCGCTGCTAGATGCCGCATATGAGCTTTTCTTAGAACAGGGATTGACAAAAACCAGTATAGACAGCATTGTAAACCGAGCAAAAGTGGCAAAGGGCACTTTTTATCTCTATTTTGCAGACAAAGACGCCATTTTGCATGCCTTGATGTGGAGAATCAGTGAAAAAATCTTTGATGATGCCACTGCCCATGTGGACAAGCAGGGTTCCTTGCTTTTTGCTGATAAAGTGATAGATATGGCGGATTATATCATTGACTACCTCCACAATAACACCCTACTTCTCCGTCTGATCCGGCACAATCTACGCTGGCCAAACATTGCCCAGTTGGATGAAGACGGTGAACCGGCCGCTCTGCTTTCCAAGATATTTCAAATCATTCGTTCCTGCCATGAGATGGATGGAAAAAGTGAACGGGATATTTATCAGTGGCTTACTGCCATTGTCAGCATGTGTGTCAGCGTAAGCTATAGCTGTATTATTGAACACCGGCCCGATACCATTGACAATATGAAGCCTGTGCTGTACGATATAATTAAGAAAAGCCTCTAACACCTTGAAAAGGAGAACTCATTATGTGGAAAACTGATTATGATGTGCTGATAAAGCAGGCCTCCGCTCTCCTTCAAGGAGAATGGCACCCTATTCCAAATCTAGCCAATCTTTCCGCCCTGCTCTGGCATAGTCTTCCGGAAATTAACTGGGCTGGCTTTTATCTTTCTATGGAAGGAGAACTCTTACTGGGACCTTTTCAGGGCAAGCCTGCCTGCGTTCACATTCCTTGGGGTACGGGCGTCTGCGGCACTGCAGCCGCTCAGAGAAGCACATTGGTGGTGCCAGACGTCCATGCTTTTCCTGGGCATATTGCATGCGACAGTGCCAGCCGGTCAGAACTTGTAGCGCCGTTGGCAGCAGACGAAAGAATTGTGGGAGTTCTGGATATTGACAGTCCTACAACTAACCGCTTTTCTGAGGAAGATCGCCGCTCTCTGACTGTATTGGCAGAACTGGCAGCCAACGCCTGCAATTGGGAATTGCTCGGAATCTGAAGTTTATTTAGAAAGCATTAGAGCCCTGGAGATGTATTGCTCCAGGACCCTTTTTCTTGACAAAAATACAGCAGTAATCTACAATAACATTCAGTAAATATATTCAAAAGGAGGATTCTATGGCATTCGATTATAAAAAAGAATATAAGGAGTTTTATCTGCCAAAGGCAACCCCAAAAATTATTACCATCCCTGCCATGAATTTTATTGCAGTACAGGGCAGGGGCAATCCCAATCGGGAAGGCGGAGAGTACAAAACAGCGTTAAGCTTGTTGTATGGGATTGCATTCACGATCAAAATGAGCAAAAAAGGAGATCACCAAATAGAGGGCTACTTCGATTATGTGGTTCCGCCTTTGGAAGGCCTGTGGTGGCAGGAAGGCCAAGAGAACATAGATTACACCCGGAAAGAAGACTTTCAATGGATTTCTATGATCCGCCTGCCAGATTTTGTAACCTCGGCAGAATTTGATTGGGCTGTTGAGGAAGCTTCAACCAAGAAGAAAACAGATTTCTCTAAAGTTCAATTTTTTACCTACAGCGAAAGAGAATGTGTCCAGTGTATGCACCTGGGAAGCTATGACAATGAACCAGCCACAATTTCTCGTATGGCAGAGTTTGCCCACACCAACGGATACAAAGAAGACTTTACCGAGGGGCGTCTGCATCATGAAATCTACCTTAGCGATCCTAGAAAATGCGCGCCAGAAAAGCTGCGTACCGTTATTCGAACGCCTGTTTCACCATGTTAACTATTCTTATTCTCCCACGCTGTAAACTGCCCCGATAAATATAGGCAGCATGGCTTCTTTATCCACGATCATATAGAGGAATGGCCGGTCGAGGCGAATACGCTCTGGCTCCTCTTCTGCACAACCACCGGCCTCTACTACCTCTGTAACGGCAGCAGCTCTAGTACCCTGCTCAAAAACAGAAATATAGGTCTTGTGCATCACACTGCCAATATAGAGATACAACTCGGTTTCAGCCATTGAGGAAAAATCCGCTTTGGCCGGGTCAAAGCCGTTCTGAACCCCCATTGCTTGGAGAATTTCACTTAGTTCTGCAGAGTATTTCATCTCAAATTTTGGCAGTTCGGCCAGCACTTCCTTTTCTTCCACACTTGTTAGAATCTCTCGAAGGGCTTTTCCGTTAAGGCCAGCAAGATAATCTTCCAAACGGAGTCCCCCGTTGGGCAGAAGAGCTGCAAAAGCATAGGCATTGTCTGCATAATCTTTTAGGAATCCTACTCCATTTTCATCTTTCAGATAATAGGTTTCAGAGGAACACATCATATCCACCGTTTCGTCCGTGCCGTCCTCATGGGTAAAAACCTGTTTAAAAACATTATACTCGTCATAAGGCTTTGCCCACTCCGCCTCAAAACTCAGGGCATTGATCAGAAAAAGAATGTCTTCCGCTCTAATTTCATTAAGGATACTGGGGATCATTCCCTGGGTGTTGTCGTTTACCCACTGGTTGATCTCCTCTAATGTACTCTTGTCAAAGGACTTTTGAAAGATATCGGCACCAAAGTAATCCGCATTTTTCTGGAGAAAATCCCGATTTACTTTTATGCCCTCCCGGAGCCAAAGGGAGTTGCCAGTGTGAAACCGGTATTTCTCTCCAGAGGGCATTGTCGCCAGGTAAGCCGCCAAATACTTGCTGAGCTCCTCTACTGGCAAGCCAAAGACGGATTCTAATTGACGCAGGGTTTCTCCATCTGCACCATGGGCAGTCATTGCTAAGGCGTTAAGTACCGAAAGCGGGGAAAGAAGCACGTTTTTGCCTGGATCCCCTTTCAGCGCTTGCTTCATCAATTCCACGCTAAAATCTGTTACTTCTTGTACACCGGAGCCATTTACATCAACCTTTTCCAACTTCTTCCCAGTAAAGCCTGCCATTAAATCTCCCCCGGCTGCCTCTACACCTCCATTTTTGCAGCCTGCCAATGGCAAAATTGTGACCAGCAGAAGGCAGAGAAGTAAAATACCACGCCTTTTCCATTTTTTCATAGCTTGCACCACCTTTCATATTTCGAGCAGCTAAATGCATTTTCCCTGCTCCTACCTCTAAAAGCGATTTTTCGCTGGGGTGGTTACTGTTTTGATGAACTATTTTTAAAACAAGCCTTTAAGAAAATTTGCGGCCGCGTCCGCCCCAAACACCGCCAGCATCACCAGCAACAAAAATGCTACAATCGATACAATCTCGCCTACAATACGCTTGGTATTCGGTGGACCGGCTTTCTCCTCCCCTTGCTCACGCTCCCTGGCCAGTTCCTGACGCAATATAGCTGAAAGATCCTTGGCCTTGGAAACGTCCTGATACCGAACAAAGATATTTTGATCTGTAGGCATAGCCTGACTGTCATATAAAAGAGCAGCGCTACCTCGGCTAACAGCTTCTAAACGGCACCACAGGCCTTGACCTGTGAGCATTGCCTCTAAACGCTGTGCTG
The DNA here is from genome assembly GCA_910588935.1 of uncultured Oscillospiraceae bacterium. GTDB lineage: Bacteria > Bacillota > Clostridia > Oscillospirales > Acutalibacteraceae > Acutalibacter. The sequence continues at coordinate 29,706 of CAJUSM010000019.1, read as the reverse complement.
TATAAAGATCGGCAGACTGAAGAAAAACCTCATCCTCACTGGCCGCTGGTCGGAGACGGCTGTTTCGGCAGCTGGGACATTTGAATATGTCCTCCTCCCAAACACGTTGGCACTTGTCACAATATAACATACCGGCCTGCCTTTCTCAAATCAGTTCTTGCCCATTGATTGCCAACTTAAACACGAGCCCCAGCTTTTCTGCCGCTTTCCGGCAAAGGATCATCCGGGCCATAAAGATTTCAAAGTATTCCATTACCGAGCTAAACTGATCGTCCACCTCCAAACGAAGCCAAATGGAGGTATGGGCCGAATCTATCCGCATTTCTGATCTTGTAACGGAATAGTTCACCCGGTCATGAATATCAAACTTATGAATATCCTTGCCCCGCACTCTTGTTCTGCGCACGTCAGATTTATCCGCTAGAATCAGCGCCGCGGCCTCTGGGCTAACTGGCACCCCGGTTCCCTCGTCATGATTGCCAATGGCCGTGGCAATTAGAGCAATTTCTTCTGGAGGAAACCCCATATTGTCCAACAGGCGAAAGGCCATTACCGCGCCGCTCTGGCTGTGGTCCACCCGGTTTACCAGATTCCCAATATCATGGAGATAGCCGGCAATTTTTGCAAGCTCCACCCGTCGGGCGTCATAACCCAGCTCTTCCAGAATATATCCTGCAGTATGCGCTACCCGGCCTACATGGGCAAAGCTATGCTCGGTAAATCCTAGCGCTGCCATAGAAGCGTCCGCTTGGGCAATGTAGGTTTTAATCGCAGCGTCATGGGTTATTTGGTCATAACTGATCATGCTCTGTCCTCCATTTGACATCTTTTTTTACTACCTGAGTGTATCACAAAGTAAGAAAGAATTCAAGGCAGGAAAGTAAAAAGGCGTGGATTTTAGTCCTCGCCTTTTTTGTAGATGCCTTATCTAATAAAGTTGGTTCTCTGGGCAGGTTCTTTTGCTGGAATGCCATATTTTTCCTTACCCAGTTGGATGCTCCTCATCAGGAAGATCATGTTATTGGCCAAAGTGCGCATCATTTGAAGGCCTTCTGCATCTTCCTTTGCTTCGCCGGGAGCAGTACCGTGAATACCGTTCCAATACTGACCGGAAACAATGGGCATACCTGAAATCCCGAAAAACTTGTTCAGTTCGTCATACGTAGCAGTAAGGCCGCCCCGGCGAGCAGCAGCAACCGCTGCACCCACTTTCATGGTTTTATCAAATGAAGTGCTGTAAAACAGCCGAGTGAGAAAGGCCACTAAGGTAGCATTGGCAGAAGCGTAATAAACTGGCGATCCCACTACTAGGCCGTTGCATTCCTCAAACTTTGGAGCCGCTTGGTTTACAATATCGTCAAAAACACATTTGCCGCTTTCACTGCATTTTCCGCAAGCAATACAGCCTCGAATATCTTTGCTGCCGATATGGAGCATCTCTGTTTCAATCCCCGCCTGAGCAAAAACCTGCTCCATTTCACGCAGTGCTGTATAGGTGTTCCCCTGGGGCCTGGGACTGCCATTAATCAATAAAACTTTCATTTGGGTGCCTCCCTAAAATTTTAAAAATTGTGCAGACATGGATCCTGTATGCTTATGCTGGGCAATATCCATTTATTCCGTAGGTTTTGAATTTACTCCAAAAAAACCAACTTGTTCTATTCGTTCCGAGCAGACCTTCCTCGGCTTCGCCAATTCTTGTTCCCCCACCTGGCCAACGAGCAGCGGTGAAAGGGAATTATGCTTTTCCTGATTGAGCCTAACGGCTTTTTCACTTACATTTGCATAACAATAGAGGCAGCCATTTGAGCAAGTGTTGTATGCCCCTATATCAATACTGGCTAGACACTGGCATTCCGGACGCTGATTTCTATCCTTGGCTGTTTTCAGAAAATAATTACCTATTCTTTCCAAACGCCGGCCATCAATACATGCTCCGCGGCTAATACCCAACTGCTCCACTGGCAAAGCCTCTGCGCAGGTATCTAGGCTAAGGCCATATTCCCTGGCAATATCTCGGAATCTGGCCAGCAGTTCCATCTTGGCCTGAGTTTCAAGCAGCACTACCCCCAATGGCTCAATGTTTTTCTCAATCTTTTTATAAATATCCAGAAAACTGACGGTGCACTTCTCTGTATATCCTGCCAACGCTTTTGCCATTTGGCGAAAACTGCGAAGATGCCAGGGAACAGAATATTTGGGAGTAATTACAATGGGGTCATAACGCCAAACTACCCGTTCTTTTCCTGCCAAGGAGGAAAGCCGGCAAAAAATAGTGAACAGCTCACCCTTTGGGGGAAGATTTTGCTCTAGGTCTCTGCCGTAAGGGGTGAAAGTAAATTGGAAGTAATATGGATAGTTTGATAAACGATGCAAACGGTCAAGCATCGGGGATGGATTTTTAGTCCAGAAAACAATTCCATCCACAACTTCAGGGTTAAGAGGGATCTCTGACAACTGGGCCGGGTTCATAGGGTTGCGCACATAGGCATACCCTTCGTAAAACCGGTTAAACAACCAGTCAGCATAAAAAGCTGGGATATCTGTCCGGCGGCTGCAGCTGATAATCACTTTGGCCCCTCTGCCAATCCGCGCACCTGGTCAAGGCTTATGCCCTTCTCTCGAGCGATGCGGGCCAGATCATCGTATTCCGCCTTTTTTCGTTCCACGCCCCAACCTTTGGCACTCTTCATATGGATTGGGCCAAATTCTGTTTCTATCGTGGTGCTTTCCCGAACCAGGGTATAGCGGTCGCAGAGGCTCTCCCGAACTCCCAGAGTGGTAGTATGCGCAAACATCAGCCGAGCCATTTTCTCCCTGTCCTCTAGGCGGCAGAGACAGCTAAGC
>CAJUSM010000019.1:3747-26849 GCA_910588935.1 uncultured Oscillospiraceae bacterium | reverse complement strand
CTCCTGGTCTCCCCTTTTTCATAACAATAGGGACTGTGAAAGTATCGAGAGCTCCGGCCTCCAGCAGCTGCTCAGCGGCAAAAGCGATCCCCTCTGCAGTCATATCGTCCAAATTGCACCGAAGCTCCGCTATTTGCCCAGTAGACTCCTGAGTTGTGCCCAGCATAGCCCGAACCCCGTTCATTGCAGGAAAGTCCTTTGTACCCATGCCATAGCCAATCTTTTCTATCTTCATAACGGGCCCAGAACCAAAGCGGCAGGCAAAGTGTTTAAGCAAGGCCGCGCCGGTAGGAGTACACAACTCTCCGGGAATCTCCCCGCCATAGGTAGGCACATCCTGTAGGATGTGAGCCGTAGCGGGAGCGGGAACAGGTAAAATGCCATGAGCACAGCGAACCTGTCCACTGCCCACATGAACTGGTGAACACACAATGTCTTCCGGCGCCAATTCATGCATCAACATACAAACCGCCGTAATATCCGCCACCGCATCCATAGCTCCCACCTCATGAAAGTGGATTTGTTCTACAGGAACGCCGTGGGCATGGCTTTCCGCCTGAGCAATCAAGCGGTAAACAGCCAGCACGTCTTCTCGGACCCGCTCTGGTATGTTTAGATGGGAGACAATATGCCCAATATCGTGCATACCTGAATGGTGGTGATGGGTATGTTCGTGGTGGCTGTGGCTGTGTCCATGGTCGTGGCTTTGGCGATCATGCTCTTGGCAATGTTCATGCACATGGCCTGGATGTACATCGTGGCTGTGCTCCTCTTCCCCATGGACCGCCACAGTGATATGTGTACCGGTGATCCCACATTTCACACTAGACTCGGCAGCAACCCTAACTCCTGGCAGCCCCGCGGCATTTAGCCGGCCCAGAAACCCTTCCCGGTCTGGGTGAAGTTCCAGCAGGGCTCCAGCCAGCATGTCCCCGGCCGCGCCCATATTACATTCTATGTAGAGCGTTTTCATAAAGATTTTTCCTTTCTTTGTCCATTTATACTGATATTTTGTTAAATTCTTTCTCTCCTGTAAGCTAAAGGAAAACACGGTATGTTTGCAGCATCAGCTTTTTCCCCGACTCTGTTACAACACTCTCATATCCACCCTTTTCAACGTGGAATTTTTCTATCAAGCGGATACTGGGCTTATTTCGTACATCAGCCTCATAAATTATATATTCGTACTTTTGGCCCATACCGAGGCAGTCCATAACGCCCCTTAGCGCCTCATACCCATAGCCTTTTCCTTGGGCAGAACTCTTCAGCCAAAGTCCTATTTCAGGCGTCTTTTCCTGTATTCCAAACACCTCTATGCTGCCAAGAAATTCCTCATTCTCCCCAAGAACTACCAGCTCCAACATATCCCCCTGTTCCATGGCTTGCATAAATCCAGACAATACGTCATTTGCTGCCTTCAAATTTGGAAAAGAGTCTGGGTATTGGTATTGTGTGACTTCATCCGTAAATTCCCGAAAATAGTCCTCCAGGAATAACGCTTTGAACGGCTGGATAATAAGCCGTTCCGTTCTTGTTTCAAAGCTCATATGTCCCCTTCCCTCGCCTACACACGCGCCAGCGACTTCCTCCGCCTATTAAAGATTCAGCCAATATGGTTGATCATACTAGCTAGATATCCTGCTCCAAAACCATTATCAATATTTACCACACTTACCCCGCTGGCACAGGAGTTCAGCATAGAAAGCAGGGCGGAAAGCCCGCCAAAGGACGCCCCATAGCCCACGCTGGTAGGTACCGCGATTACCGGGCAGTCTGCCAGCCCACCAATCACACTGGCCAAAGCACCTTCCATGCCCGCTATCGCCACAATTACCCTGGCACTCATAATCTCCTCCAAATGGGATAATGTACGATGAAGGCCGGCCACTCCCACATCGTAAAGGCGGATAACCCGATTGCCCAAAACCTCAGCTGTTAGAGCCGCCTCCTCTGCTACAGGCATATCGCTTGTGCCTCCGGTTGCAACCACAATATTCCCCAGACCTGTTGGCTCCGGCATACTGCCTACAATGCCTACCTGTCCCATTTCGTAATAGCATAGAGGTAATGTTTTCCCCACTATCTCCGCAGCCTGAGAAGCCATTCGGGTAATCAGCACAGCCGTTTCTCCAGCACCCCACATAGAGGCCGCGATTTCTCGAATCTGCTCGGGTGTCTTGCCCGCCCCGTAAATGACCTCAGCCACTCCTTGGCGAAGACCCCGATGACCATCAATTTTTGCAAAGCCCAAATCTCGAAAGGGTTCCAGCTTCAACTCTAGCACAGCTTGGTCCACGGTACAGTCTCCGTCTTTCACCCGCTGTAAGATATGGCGCACATCCTTTTGATCCATATTGTAAGCACTCCTTTCCGGCGGAAAGGCCGCCAAGTGGTTCTATTATAGTGGATTCTGTCAGGCGATTCAAGCCCCTAAAGTAAAGGTTAACCTAAAGTTTTTCCAAAAAATTTGCAAGTTTTAAGAACAGAACATTGCGCCAGTACCAACCATAAATCCAGCTTTTGGGCTCCGTATCCGGCATGCTCTCTAGAGCTAACGTATGTTTCCCCACCCGCCTTATGCTTGCCAAGATCGTGCTTTTGTGCTATACTATGGAAAACGCCCAGAAACCGGCGAGCAAATTCCGGAGGTATCTATCCAAATGGAAAGTCTTTATATTGCCCTGGACACTGTTCTGCCTCTATTCCTGATGATGGCATTGGGGTATATCATCCGGCTCACCGGCCTTTTAAACGATACCTCTACCCGGCAGGTCAACAAAACCATCTTTAATGTCTTCCTGCCCCTACTCGTCTTTATCAATGTATACGACTCCCCCATTTTCAACTTTAACAGCAACCTTATGCTTTTTGCTGTAGCCGGGGTGCTCGTCCAGTTTCTAATTGGTCTTGTGCTGGTACTGCTCACTGAACAAGAAAATTCCCGGCGGGGTGTTATGCTTCAAGGGATGTTCCGTAGCAATTTTGTCTTATATGGCATTCCAATTGGCACCGCTCTTTTTGGTAGTTCCGCAGGGGGGACCGCCTCTGTGCTAATCGCCGCAATTATCCCTCTTTTCAATATACTGGCTGTACTGGCTTTAGAAATGTTCCATGGTCAACGGCCCAATCTTTGGCGTGTGATAAAGGGTATCCTTACCAATCCACTCATTCTGGCTTCTGCCGCCGGCATTGCGTGTGGATGGTTCCATTTTTCTTTACCCGATGTAGTTTACCGCACGGTTTCCACCTTAGGGGGCATTGCTACGCCCCTTGCTTTCGTAATACTGGGAGCTTCTCTCAATTTCACAGAAATCGGCCGCTGTGCCAGACCCTTGCTCTTTACCTTGACCATGAAGCTGCTGATTTTCCCTCTTGTCGCTTTGCTTACCGCAATTTTAATAGGCTACCGGGGCGCGGAACTGGCGGTATTGCTCACACTATTTGCCTCCCCCATCGCTGTATCCTCTTTTACAATGGCCCAACAGCTGGGAGGAGACGAACAGCTGGCCGGCCAGTTGGTAATATTCAGCTCTGTATTGTCCATTGGTACTTTATTTCTACTAATATGGGGGCTGAAATACTTTGCGTTTTTCTAATGAACTGCCAGACATGATTATATTCGATTGCGGGAACACTTTAGCCCACGAATCAGCGCCAGATTTCCTCCATGGCTGGCAAGCAGTGTTCCAATATATTGACACAAATCCAGACAGCGTAACGCCTCAGCAGGCCAAGGAACTGGCAGACAACCTCTGGCAGCGCTTTTCCGGTCATCGCAGTCTTTCCGCCTTACATCAGGACGCTTTCGAAATTCACGAATGGCATCAGCTCCGAACCGTATTCGACGCCTTGGCCCTAAAAAGCTCTCTGCCGCTCTCAGAGATTGAAGTGATCTTGATGGACCACTCCAGCCCATGTGAGCCGGTTCCTTATGCCGCAGAATTGCTGAGAACACTGGAGCTATTGGGGATCCGTACAGGAGTAATCAGCAACATAGGCTGGTCCGGACAAGCCCTGACTCATCGATTAAGTAGGCTTTTTCCTACGCACCATTTTGAATTTATCATGGCTTCCAGCGAGTATGGCATACGTAAGCCAGATCCGCTGCTTTTTCAGATTGCCATACAAAAGGCTCGTCTGCCTGCTTGGAAAATTTGGTTTTGTGGAGACAATCTGCAGGCCGACATAGCTGGAGCCCATAGCGCCGGAATATTCCCTGTGTGGTATCAGACAACCCAGGATGTCAGCCTCCCCTTTCCCTACCTTCGTGTTTCTAACTGGCGTGAGATTATAAATCTGCTTATAGCAACAAGGCAATAAAATTAGATGAATCCATATGAGAAAGGAACTTGCAAATGGGAAAAACAATTGCACAGAAAATTATTGAAGCCCATCTGGTCAGCGGAACCATGGAGCCCGGAACAGACATTGGCCTGCACATTGACCAAACGCTAACCCAGGACGCTACCGGTACTATGGCCTATTTGGAATTTGAGGCTATGGGGGTCCCCCGAGTAAAAACAGAACGCAGTGTAGCTTACATTGACCACAATACCCTGCAAAGCGGATTTGAAAATGCGGACGACCACCGTTACATTCAAAGCGTAGCGAAAAAGCATGGCATTTACTTTTCCCGCCCAGGCAACGGTATTTGCCACCAGCTCCATCTAGAGCGGTTTGGGGCGCCTGGTAAAACATTGATTGGGTCAGACAGCCATACCCCTACCGGCGGTGGTATTGGCATGCTGGCTTTTGGCGCCGGCGGCATGGACGTGGCTGTGGCAATGGGTGGCGGCGAGTACCATATCAACATGCCCACCATGACAAAGGTTCAGCTTACCGGCAAACTTTCTCCATGGGTATCCGCTAAGGACGTAATCTTGGCCGTGCTGGATAAACTCAGCGTAAAGGGCGGTGTGGGTAAGATTATAGAGTATGGCGGGCCAGGCGCGGCTACTCTAACTGTACCCGAGCGGGCTACCATTACCAATATGGGCGCCGAGCTAGGGGCAACAACCTCTATCTTCCCCTCTGATAATGTCACCAAAGCCTTTTTGGCTGCTCAGGGCCGGGCAGACCAGTGGGAGGCGCTTTCCTCTGACGAGGATGCGGTTTATGATGAAATAATTGAAATTGATCTTTCTTCTTTAGAGCCCCTGGCCGCCTGCCCCCACAGCCCTGATGCTGTAAAACCAGTATCACAACTAGCAGGCATGAAAATTGACCAGTGCTGTATTGGCTCCTGTACCAACTCCTCTTATCTGGACATGATGCGGGTGGCTGCTGTACTGAAGGGAAAAACCATTCATCCCGATGTCAGCCTGACCATAGGCTGTGGTTCTAAACAAGTTTACAATATGCTCGCTGCTAATGGCGCTTTAGCGGATATCATCGCTGCGGGAGCGCGCATTTTGGAATGTGCTTGCGGTCCCTGTATTGGCATGGGCCAATCCCCTAATTCCGCCGGCGTATCTTTGCGCACCTTTAACCGAAACTTTGAGGGTCGTTCTGGCACTGCAGACGCCCAGGTTTATTTGGTCAGCCCAGAAACCGCGGCTGCTTCTGCTATTGCTGGCTGCTTTACCGATCCCCGAAGTTTGGGTGAACCTGCTGAGATTACTATGCCTGAGCACTTCTTGATTAACGATAACCTGATTATCCCTCCCATTGAGGAAACATTGATGGAAACTATTGAGGTTCGCCGCGGCCCCAATATTAAACCTCTTCCCATTGCCGGGCCACTGGAGAACCGCATCACCCAAAAAGCAGTGCTAAAGGTAGGGGATAATATCACTACCGACCACATTATGCCGGCAGGCGCCAAAATTCTCCCCTACCGCTCGAATATTCCTTACCTTTCCCAATTCTGCTTTGCGGTTTGCGATAAAGAATTTTCCCAACGCTGCAAAGCGGAAGGAGGCGGAATGGTAATTGCTGGGCATAACTACGGCCAAGGCTCCTCCCGGGAACACGCGGCCTTGGTACCGCTTTATCTTGGAATTAAAGCGGTGATCGCGAAAAGCTATGCCCGGATTCATGCAGCCAATTTAGCCAACACCGGCATTCTTCCTCTGCAATTCCAGGATGAAGCTGATTATGATCGGATTGACCCTATGGATGAGCTTTCACTGCCCAATGTACAAAAAGAAATTGCGGCAGGCCAGCCGATTACCCTACAGAACCTAACCAAGCATGCGCAAATTAAACTGGATGCTGTATTGACCCCCCGCCAGCGAGAAATGGTACTGGCAGGTGGACTGCTGAATTATACCAAGCTAGAGAAATAAAGTAGAAACTCGGCCAGAGCACACAGATGTTTCTCTTAGGGCTTGTATGAAAATAGAGGAAATGAGGGATTTTAGGCCAGAAGGGGACAATATCAAGGAGAAGAACCGCTGTAGTTAGCTGCGCTAACTACGTCAATCTCGCGATTGACGAGGATTTTCGACGTAGAAAGTGGCCTCTTTTGGCAAAAAAGACGACGTTTTCGATTTTTCAAACAAGCCCTAGCTGGCCGCAAAATAATTGGCAGGAGGAAAGCTATGAATTTTGAAAAAATTCCAATGAAAACTCCCTTGGTGGAGATGGATGGCGACGAAATGACCCGGGTGATCTGGCAGATGATTAAGGAGCTGCTGCTGGAGCCTTACATTAACTTGAACCTAGAGTATTATGATTTGGGCTTAGAGAACCGGGATAAAACTGATGATCAGGTTACGGTAGACTCTGCCCTTGCCACCAAAAAGTATGGTGTCGCTGTAAAATGCGCCACCATTACCCCCAATGCAGCCCGCGTAGAAGAGTATCACCTGAAGGAAATGTGGAAGTCACCCAATGGTACCATTCGTGCTATTTTAGATGGCACTGTGTTCCGGGCCCCCATCCTGGTTAAGGGCATTACACCCTACATTCCCAACTGGCGTAAACCCATTACCATTGCCCGCCACGCCTTTGGCGATGTATATAAAAATACAGAAGCCATTGTGCCCGCAGGGGCCAAGGCTGAATTGACTGTTACTTGTTCTGATGGAAATGTACAGACTTATCCTGTTTACCAGTTTCAGGAAAGCGCTGGCGTGCTTCAGGGACAGTTTAACGTAGATGCTAGCATTGAAAGCTTTGCTCGCTCTTGCTTTAACTTTGCCCTAGACACCAAGCAGGATCTGTGGTTCTCTACCAAGGATACGATCTCCAAAAAGTATGACCACCGCTTCAAGGATATTTTCCAGGAGATCTATGATAAAGAATATGCCGAAAAGTTTGCTCAGGCCGGCATTGAATATTTCTACACACTGATTGACGATGCTGTAGCCCGTGTAATCCGCAGTGAGGGCGGCTTTATTTGGGCCTGTAAGAACTACGATGGTGATGTAATGAGCGATATGGTGGCCACCGCGTTTGGCAGCCTAGCTATGATGACCTCTGTTCTGGTCGCTCCTGACGGCACCTGCGAATATGAAGCTGCCCATGGCACTGTACAGCGCCATTACTACAAGCATTTGAAAGGCGAGCCCACCTCTACAAATTCCGTAGCCACGCTTTTCGCGTGGACTGGCGCCCTGCGTAAACGCGGCCAGCTGGACAGCAACGAGCGCTTGGTCAATTTTGCAAATCAGCTGGAAAAAGCCACTCTGGATACCATTGAGTCCGGCGTTATGACTGGGGATCTGGCTTCTATGTCTGCCTTAGAGAAGGTCCAAAAAGTAAGTACCCAGGAATTCTTGCTGGCCATTAAGGAAAAGCTGGAAGCTTCGCTGTAGTCTTTCCCTTTCACTTACTCCAACTAAAATGAAGCAGCCCGCCAAGTTAACTTGGCGGGCTGCTTTTTATGGGGAAAATTGTAAAATCATTCTCCACGCATTATTCATATTTGACGATTTCAATCTTTTCAATCACCACATCGGTAATGGGCTTGTTGTTTTGAGGGTCTGTCTCAACCTGGGAAAGCTTATAGACATTATCCATTCCTTCAAAAACCTGCCCAAAAACAGTGTGGCCAGTGCCATCGGTAGAGTAGGCGCCATCCAGGTGAGGATTGCCTCCATGCTCACTGTATAGGGCTTTATAGTCATCCCCTACCTTATCCATATCCAGCCATTTGCCATAAGTGGCTGCAAAAGTTTCCGGGTTTTGTTTATACACTTCAAACCCCTGAGCATAGTTTTCCCATGCCTCTTCTTCAAAGGGCGTATCTGAACAGTTAATAAAAAACTGGCTGCCATTGGTATTTGCGCCAGCATTGGCCATGGAAAGAGCGCCGTCCAGGTTAATCAAATTGTCAGCAAACTCGTCTTCGAACTGCTGGTCCCATACGCTTACCCCATCTGTTCCTGTAGCGTCTGGGCTGCCGCCTTGAATCATAAAATTCTTCATTACGCGGTGGAATGTTAAGCCGTCGTAATAACCATTCAGCGCATGGTGCTTGAAATTGTATACCGCTTTCGGTGCCTCGTCTGGAAAAAATCGTATTTTAATGACCTCTCCGGTTTGCATTGTGACAACAGCGATCTCTTCCCCCTTCTCCGGCTCTTCCAGCTGCCAACCCAGCTTCTGGTTATTCAGCTTTTGTTTCAGCTTTTCATCGTCCAGTTTTACCAAGCTGTCCGCATTTCCGATCACATTAAGCGTCGACGAATTATTACAGGCAGACAGGCAGAGCACAAGTGCCAAAGCGAGAAAAATACAAATTATACGTTTCATAAAGGTCCTCCCCTTATTTTGAAATTCCACTCTATTTTATATCAAAGAGAACCATTTTGCAAGCTTTTTCTTTACTCAAGTAAAACTTGCCTAGCTGATACCATCAAGCACAAACAATTTTGACAATTTTTTCGTCGCAACCCTCCGGCAGATCGTTGACATTTCTACTAGTTTGCTGGTACAATTACACCATAGCCGCCAATTGGCCTGATGGCGGAATTAAAGGAGGAAAATGAATGACCGCGGAAAAAGATTGGATCAAAGACCTTATTATCTATCAGATTTATCCCAGGAGCTTTTGTGACTCCAATGGCGATGGTATTGGCGATTTACCCGGCATCTTAGAAAAGCTGGAACACCTGGAAGAATTAGGGGTGAATGCTCTGTGGCTTTCTCCTGTATACCGCTCGCCCAATGATGACAACGGCTACGATATTTCCGGTTACCAAGAGATTATGGAAGAATTTGGCACAATGGAGGACTGGAATCACCTGCGGGACGCCTGCCATCAAAAGGGTATCCGTCTGATTATGGATCTGGTAGTAAACCATTCCTCTGACGAACATCCTTGGTTTGAAGAATCTCGTTCATCAAAAGGGAACCCCAAAAGTGAGTACTACATCTGGCGAGACCCAGTAAATGGCAAAGCTCCCAACAACTGGGCTTCTGTTTTTGGCGGCAGCGCATGGGAGTATGTGCCCCAGCGAGATCAATACTATTTTCATTACTTTTCCAAAAAACAGCCGGATTTAAACTGGGCTTCCCCGCAGCTCAGAGAGGAAATCTTTAGCATGATAGAATGGTGGGTAGACAAGGGAGTGGATGGTTTCCGAATAGACGCCATTAGTTACCTGGACAAACCCCAGGATTTTCCTGATTCTTCCCTGCCTCCTCTGCCGGATGGATACGCCTTTCCTGACTGCTTAGCCGGGCGCCCTGGTACCCATGCCTATATTCAAGAAATGAACCGGCGCATCTATGCTCCCTGCAATGTTCTGACAGTAGGAGAGGTCTCCGCACCTACTACAGACGAACTAAGCAACTATGTTAATACAAACCGGGAAGAATTCGATATGGCAATTCCCTTTGTGCCGCCTATGGTTGAAATCGATACTTGGTCGCCAGAAAAACTAAAAAATGATATTTGGGAAAGCTATCAAGCCCTAAAGGAAAGCGGATGGTGGGCAAGATTCTTTAGCAATCATGATAAGCCAAGGCAGGTCTCACTTTATGGGGATGACAGTCAATACTGGGAAGTTTCCGCAAAATTTTTGGCCATGTTCCTCCATAGCCTTCCCGGCACTCCATTTATCTACCAAGGTGAAGAAATCGGAATGACAAATTTGAAATTATCTTCTATTAAAGATTACAATGACCCTGACACGCAAAACCGGTACCGCCAGCTAATACTTTCCGGACTGTCTCCAGAGGCCGCTCTGGCCCGGGCCCAGCTGGAAAGCAGAGACAATGCCCGTACGCCCATGCAGTGGGACAGCTCTGCCAACGGAGGCTTTACTACTGGCCAACCCTGGCTGAAAGTGAATCCTAACACCGTTAAGATTAATGTGGCAGCTCAACGGCAGGATCCACACTCCGTTTACCAATGCTACCGAAAATTGATTGCTCTGCGCAAGGGGTGCTCGGCGCTTTCTCGAGGGGCTTTGTCTTTCCTGGAAACTGGCAAGGCAACACTTATTGCCTTATCTAGAAGCACCGAAACAGAGACACTATTGGCATTCCATAATTTTTCCCAAGAGCATCAGGAAATTCCCACTGCTTTGCTGGAACATGCCGGTGAAATTTTGCTCTCCTCTTACGACCGGGTAGGGGGCTATTGCGGACCAACACTTCGCCCCTACGAGTCTGTGATTTTTCGAGGCAAAGATGGAACAGGAACCCAACATAATTAAGACAAAAAAGCATATTGCTGTGTTGATTTCCTCCTGCCTATTGATGGCAAGCTCTGTGAAGCTGTGTATGAATTCTGTAGGAATTTTCTACTCACCCATTGCAGAGGATATGGGAATAGGCCGTGGAGATATTGCCATACAGTCCACGCTTTCTGGAAATGCCACAGGATTGATCTCGCCTTTTGTGGTAAAAAGCTTTCAGCGGTTTAATGTCCGGCTCTGCGCCTGCTCAGGCGTTATCCCCATCCCATCTTGAAAGACAGAAAAGCATTCGTTATAATGGAAAGAACAGGAGGAAAAAAGAAGGGAAAGAAAAAAGGGATCGCGCCACCGTGGTACGATGAAGAATTCAAAGAGGGGGTAATCCGCCTGATAGCAGGGCGGGGACGCCCCAGCAAGGAAGTCGCGGCAGAGCTTGGAATCTGTCGCGACACACTGCGCAACGGGTTGAAAGCAGCGGGCGCCCCTTCCCCCAGACAGGCGGACCGGCAGAACCGGGAGGCAAAAAGGCCCGGGAATTGGAGACGAAGAATCGCGCCCTGCGCAACAAATAGCGAAGCAAAAGGATGTGATCGCCCACGGCATACTCTCGAATAAATCTACCACAAACTCCAATCATGGCTATCCTGTGGTCCCAAATTTGCGTGAGCGCCAGTTTCACTTTGAACAGCCAAATCAGGCCTGGGTGGGCGGCATCACCTATATTCCTACTGACGAAGGCTGGCTGTATCTGGCCATGGTCAAGGACTTGTGCATTTGCGCCACTACGCCACCAGAGCACAGGCTCGAAGTGATATTTTTGAGTATATTGAAGCCTTTTATAACCCTTCTCCCCCGCATTCTGCTTTAAGCAGGCTGTCACCGGATCGCTTTGCTTGCTGCTTGAGTGCTTGGTGTTCAGTCACTTTTTTTCGGATTTTTTGTCTGCTTTTTCGGGATGGGCACACTGTTGTGTATTACTCCTCGGCAGAACTTTATCGAGGTTTAGAGGTCCGTATGGAAACAGAGTGAGCGTCCACATCAAAGTAGAACCATTAATTTGATAGAAACAACGTAATTTCAAAGATCAAGCTCTGAGGGTGTGCTATATAGCACATCTTTGGCGTATTTTCTTACTGTTTAAATCTTCACATTTCATCTGTACTGTCAATTGAATACAGACAATCCAACAATTTAGGCAGAAATCCACATTGAAGGGAAGAAGTGTGATATAATGAGTGCAAAAGCTGACGCTTTTGTACTCACGGAGTTTTCCTCATCCGCGAAGCAGACGCCTTTTGCCCTGCAAAAGTACCGGAATGCCCCAATTAGCTTTTCGATATAACAAGCACAACAGCAGGACCTTTATGCTCATAGAACTTTACCGCTACCATGTAGCCTAGGGCAACACCGCGCAAAGCCCATAGGTCAATCTTTGCGTGGTGTTGCCCTAGATTTGTTTCAGCCAGGAGTGAAGAGCTAGTGATTAAAATTGCCATCGCAGATGACAGCGAGGAGTTTCTTCAGGATGTTAAAAATCTTGTGAAAGCGCAGATGGAAAAGGTAAGCTGTTCTTTCCAAGTAAAAGTCTACTTAAAACCTTACAATCTTCTCTCTTCCCTTGCGGATGGGGATCGCTTTGACATATACATTTTGGATGTGGAAATGCCTGAAATCAGTGGAATTGAAGTGGCAAAAGTGATCCGAGAATTTCAACCTGTAACAGCAATTATCTTTTTAACCTCCTATTTGGAATATGCGGCGGAAGGCTATACGGTTAACGCCTTACGGTATGTTCTGAAAGAACGGATGGCAGACACCCTACCAGAAGCAATGGAAACCGCTTTAAAGGCTTTAGCAGACGCTGATAAAAACTGTCTATTGGTGTCTTTTTACAGCAATGTGACACGTATCCCTTATAAAGATATTATTTATGTCCGTAAAAATTACCGCAGCTTACAGATTGTAACTGCAGCTCAGGGTACCCTTTCAGACAATAGGGGAATTAAGGAATTATTTGATAAAATAAATGATCCAAGGTTTGCGTTTACTGAACGGGGCTGCTTTATCAATCTGGATTTTGCTCGCGCCATTGATGGCAGCTGGATGGTTATGAAAAATGGAGAGCGCCTGCCAATTAGTCGGCCAATGATGCCCAAAGTGAAAGAAACGATCTTGCGCCTTTGGAGTGAATAGGCTATGAATCTTTTATATATGATGATTGAAGTACTGGCAAGCACTACAGAGACCCTTCTCATATTGAATACAGGTATCCATGTTTCGGAGCCTATATATTCAATGAAAGAAAAAGGGAAAAGTGTCTGCCTGTGCACAGCCATTATTACCACATATATTACTTGTATAAATACCTGGTTCCCCTTTTCTTTCCTTACTCCCATAGGGAGCATAATTTTTTCAGCATTTGCAATTAAGAAAGTGCTGTCAAACGGGAAGTGGCTACCATGCTTTACTGTCTGCGTCCTGGCAATGTTCGTCATCCAATCCATCGATTATATCTTGGTCACTGGGTATGGACTGTTGTTAGGCAATCCCCGCAAAGCTTTTTACGATATTTTGGTACCAGGAAAGACTCGAATGGCTTATTTGCTTGTGGATAAAAGCTGCGACGCACTGCTATATTACCGTTTTCGGCCCCATATTACTAAGCTGGCTCAGTTACGCAATAAATCGATCGTCTGGCTCTTTGTATGTACAGTTTTAGCCTATAGCACCATGCAATACCTAGCCGCAATGATGCTGTACGGCAATTTTATCCAGCTGCAGGGCGCGGCCTTAATCTCGTTTTCTGCATTGCTGTGCTTCATAATTATACTGGCATTTTCAATGATCGCGGTTACATCCTCCGAACAGGAGAAAGCGACCAACCGTCTGCTTACCACTATGAACCAGATGATGGAAAACAATTACTATCTTATGAACCAAAGTATTATGGATAATGCCAAGGGCCTCCACGACTTCCGACACCATCTTGCTGTTATCAATAGCCTTGCTCAAAAGGAGTACTGCCGTTCCATAACAGAGTATGTGGCCTCAATCTCGTCAAGTTACCTTTGGTCTGCCCACCTATGCAGAAGCGGAAGCGATATTATTGACGCTATTATCAATACAAAGCTGGTGGAAGCCAAGCAAAAGAGAATACAGTTTGAATATACAACCACTATTCAAGACCTGGCTAGCTTTGAACCAGCTGATATCTGCGGAGTTCTGGCTAACCAACTGGAAAACGCTTTTGAAGCCTGTGAAAACATTGTTGAGGATAGAAAGGTAACTCTAGACATTCAGCAGCATGAGGGATTTGTCCTATTCAAAGTGACCAATTCCGTAGCGAAAAATCCTTTTCAGTCGAACAGCAGCCTTGTCTCCACAAAAGCCGGGGACTCAAAAACACATGGCCTTGGGCTACGTAATATCAGGGATATTTCCCAAAAATATAATGGCCGGCTGGAAAGCAAATATATAGACGGTGTCTTTATCTCCACCGTACTCATATGTAGCCCCACAAATTAAGGGCAGGGAGCCCCACAGCGCCCTGCCCTTTTTCAATTTGTTTTAGGTACAGCCAAAAAACACGATTGCCGCTCCTGTTTCCTGAAAACTCACTTCAATATCACCGTTCTCGGTTACCCGGGCTGAACCGAATACTTTTGCTTCTCCAGCTCCAGGGTTTTCCAGGCAGTACTGATACTGACCAGTACTTCCGAAGAGGCATACTACGCCTTTACCTGTAGCCTGGTTAATTTTTTCGTAAACCTCAAAAGTACTTCCTTGTTTGCCCAGCCGCACAGGATAGGCTGCTGTAATGTCTTCCCGCACCTGCTTATAGGCTGCAATTACCTGGGAAAACAGGGCTCTCCCCTTTTCCGAAACTTTGGGCAAATCTCCCCATACGCCATTCTGGCCTAAAATCAGGCTGGCCAAGTTCAGCAGCTGGGAACTTTCCGGATCATCTGGCAGGTAATGTGTCATCATCAGTACGGAGGGAAACCATTTGTCATAATCCAGCACTCCCCGGCAGATCCTTGCTCGAGCTGGCCCTGGATGGACCAACGCATTGATCCATCCATTTTCTGGAGGCTGTATGTCATAGTCCTGGAAATAAGGCCCATTATTTACTGCAAAGAATTTACCTGCAGAAAGGAATCCCAGGCCAAAATAACGGCGGCATTCCGTGATGTCCATATCCACAATGGCTTCTGGGCACTCTTCGCTCAGCTTCTCCACAATCTTTGTTAAATACCGGCCAATTAGAAAAGCATAGCACTCTCCGCTCTCCTGGGCAGAGCTCTCAGGGCCGCCGTGAAAATGCCCGCCGCTTTCACATCCATACAGATCCACTGCGTCCCATTTAAAGTAAGTAACCCCCAGCTCCCTATATAACCGGATCAGCTGGTTTGCAAAAGCCTCCCAGGCGTGGGAGACAATGCACATGGGGTAGCTCTCCTCTGTCTCCCAAATAGGAAAGGCTTGGGGTGGTTGTCCTCTTTTCTCCGCTATGGTATCTTGGTTCTCAGCCAAAAGCTGGCTGCTTTTCGCAGCTACGGTAGGGTTGAACCATAGCCCTAGTTTCATGCCATAACCTGTTAGTTTTTCCTTCACCTCTTTCAGGCCATCGGGAAACCGTTCCAGGTCTACCTGCCAATCTCCGGTTTTCCGGTACCAGCCTGTATCGATCACAAATACATCTACACCCAGTTGGTGTGCAATATCTATTTCCTGGCAGATACGGTTATAATTCATAGAGTCAAGATAAGCAGCCTGGTTGTAAAACTTATTCCTCTCCTGAAAGGCCCAGGTGTTGTAGAAGATGTAAGGCTTTCGGCTCTCCCCATTGGCACAGCAGTACTTAAGCTGGAACTCCCGATACGCTTTGGCCAGGCAGTTTATATCGCCACGTACAGCGCCTAGCTGGAACCACACTGTTTCATAAGGCTCATTCTGCAAGGACTGTCCCTGCCAGGTGTTTCCCTTTACAGCCCGCAGGCTCACCCCACAGCCATCTCGCTGGGGATAATAGGCCAAAAATTTATCTGGATACTGAGAACCATGCTCATATGCGGTGAGCATGGCCGTATCGCCCCACTCCTCTACTAGAATCGGCCCCATAGCGTTGGGCTCACGGGCAAACGCGGGCAGCTCGCTAAGGCAGTAGCTGTGCAGGCGAAAATCGTAATCAGACAGCCTAACCTCTGTACGCACAGCCTCATTAGGGGAGGTATAAGCCAGATAAGTTACCTGGTCATGCCCCTGTGGCTTGGTAAGGCATAAGGGGCTTTCTGCCCAGAGCACATACCGGAAACGCACAAAAGGCGATTTCTCCTGTACTTTTGCCTCCAGCCGCAGCTTTGCTCCGCAGGCATAGCAGCCTGTCCAGGTCAACAGCGCTTCTCCTTCGTTTAGAGGAATTGAGCCATCTGCTTTTAACCTGCTGGGCAGGCCAGAATCTTCCCCGTCTATATGGAATTTAGGGAATTCTATGGAAATCTCACGGCCAGAGGTCTTTACCAGATATGACAGCCTATCCCCTGCTTCCAGCCGGTAGAAATGATTTTCGTACATACTTTTTTCCCCCTATTCTCCCGCTCGAATTGTCTCCTCTGTGCCGTCCGGCCACTGGAGAACTACCGTTACCGGCGTATTCGCTTTGATCTCTACTGAGGGCTTTTCCCCTTTGCCGTGGGCCGGGCACACCAAATCCACCGTACCGCTGCCCATAGGGTACCGCAGCACACCATGACGTCCCTGCTCTTGGATGCGCCAGGTGATCTTCTTTTCTGCTGTACTGCCCTGTATGCCAAAGATGTACTCAATGACAATAGCAATAGGCGAAAGGCCTGTCCACCCCACAAAGTCCCGCCTGGCTGGAGCGCCTGGAACCGCCAATCCCTCTGGCCCCTGTTCCGGCGCGTAATTTTCCCAAAGAGTGCCGGTCCGCTCGAAGATTTCCGTTACCCGCTGCACATGGTTCTGGGCGATTTCCCGAGCAAGGGCATACCTGCCGTATTTCTCCAAGCCACGAAGTACCATATAGTTGGTGGGGGCCCACACACCGCCCAGCCAATAGCCACCTTCCGGATTATATCCTAGGTGATCGGCAGAAAGGCTTGGCACCCGGTGGAAACGGTTGAACTCATCCCTCCGCTCTAGGTGAGCGATAAAGGGCTCTAAGCGGTCCTCTGGCACCACATCTGCTAGTAGCGCCCAATAGGCCCCGATGGATTTTACCTGATTCCGCCGGCCATCGGGCCAGAGGTCACAGTAAAAATCAATCTCCGGATCCCAGAGCTTTTCGTTTACCACCTTGGTCAGCAAGGCAGTCTCCTCTGCCAGAGGACGGACTTCCTCCTCCCGGCCCAGCAGTTTGGCCATGCGGACCAGAAGCTTACCGCTTAAAATCTGCTGCAGGCAGGTATCCACCCATACAGACCAGCTGTGGTGGAACTCCACCGAACATCCAGGCATGGGCCGGGGCTGGTTGTCCATGCTTCCCCAGCCGCAAGACCAATAGCTGCCATCCGGCCAAGTGCGCCAAGACCGCATCCATAGATGGAAAGCTAGCAAAGGCGGAAAAACCTTTCGGATTCTCTCCAGATCCCCTGTTACCAGGTAGGACTCCCACTCTGCCCAGGGCATGATATTGGGCCCGGTGCTGGCCGGGTCAAACCGGTGGAACTGATCCCCCTTCACCTTCTCGCAGATTTCCCGGCAAATAAAGCCGTCCATGTGCTGGCGAGCATAGAAATTGTCCAAGGTTTTCTGAAAATCAAACACTTGAGATCCATATTTCCCGAACATGGTGATAAATGAGGAATCCCACATAAACAGGAAACCATTGAACGCGGTGTCGATGTAATTGGAAACCATGCCGTCCTCTGGCTGGGGTGTACGCAGGTTTTTAAAGGCAATCTCCCAAGCCTTGTTGTAGCAGGCTACTACAGAAGGCTGTTCGTCCCATACCAGCCCAGGCAGGCGGTTCTTGCTCTCTTCATAGACAGGCAGAGGCTCCCGGTCCTTCTCCTTGTTCAGAAACTGATTCTCTTCAATCAAGGGCTGGTACACATAAGATAGGTCATCGTTCATTTGGTACAGGTGGTGCCCCTCTCGGAAAATGCGCTCCATATTTTCTTCTGCTCTGTTCACGCTCTACTCCTTCTCTTCTCCAACAGGCTCCAGAAGCCCGGAAATTTCGCCGTTTTCTACCATTCCGATTAGCCCCAGCAGAGCGCCCCAGTGGTAGAATTTGTCGCTGTTCTTTACATCGCAGCCCTCACCGGTATCCGCATTATAGTTCTCGTGAATATGCCGGTGTTCGGTCCATTCCTTCATCATTAGCGCTACAGAGTGCTCCGCCAAATCCTTCTGTACATCCGGCAGACTGCCATGACTGCGTATGGCCGCATAGGCCAGGAAATTGGTGGAGGGCCACACCCTGCCCCGCCAATAGTCCTGATCGCTATAGCCCGGGTCGTTCCGGGCTATAGCGGGAATCATCCACTGGCCATAAAACTCGTTGGGATTGTAATAATGCTCTTGGGCCATACGCCTAGCCCGCTCTGCCGGAACCTGGGGGTCAAAGAGCGCGTAGAAATGAGTGGGAGACAGCCGGGGCGAGAACTCCCCAGTGTCGGTGCGGAGATTTAAGTAACAGCCGGTTTTCTCATCCCACATCCGCTCCAAGCCCTTCTGGGCCAAGGCCAACCGGCGCTCCAGCTCGGGGATGTCCTCCTGATGTCCCGCGATTTTTGCCACTTGAATGAGGGAGCGGCAGTCCAGGATATATAGACCGGTAAGCCCCACGTCTTCCAGCATCATTACATGGGCCTCTTTGTCAAAAGGTATATCGTCATACATCGGTGAATTGTCCATACCGGACTCCAGAGCCCCGCCATAGGTATCGTTGACACCGGCAGTCTCCCAATAATTGCCCCGTTTCCCTTCGTAGGGATCGCTGCCCCAACAGAAGCCGCCGTACTTTTCATTTCTGCGATGATGGAAGAACCAGTCGTTCCAGATCTTTAGCGAGGGATACAGATATTCGGCTAGCCAGGGCTCCCGATACCGGCGGTAGAGCTCTAACAGCATAGAGGATCCCACGGGAGGCTGAGAGCGGTCCTCGCTGGAATAGCCAGAGGCGTGGGCAATATTGGGCACAAATCCCCGTTCTGTCTGCTCCCGAGTGATCTCGATAATATTGGCATAGGCTAGGTCCTTATCTTCCAGAGAGGCCATATAAGAGACAAAATAGTTATCCCAGCAGGCCAGAATAAAACCACCTGCCCCAATGCTCCACAGCCGGCTGATGGGCGAGGCCACCCGATCCTTTTTCCCATCATAGGTGGTGTCCCAAGCCACAGCGCACTGGATCGCCTCATAGATAGGGGCAGACTGGCCGTAGCGCTGGAAACTCTCTTGCAGGGCCTGCTTTTTACTGTCCAGTAGTGCCCGAGCCTCTTGAGGAGATACTTGACGCCCGGTGCTGAAGGTAATGGGCTCGGTAAAGGCACAGGCAAAGTAGGGCCCTTGGGCGGGGATATTGGCGTCATGGAGGGCAGGGCTGCCCGAGGTATAGAGCTCCATATCTCCCAAAGCGCTGTGAGCCGTAAGCCGCTCCTCCCTATGCTCCACCCATCCAGGCCGATTCCATAAAAAGCCTGTTTCCAGCACCAGCATGGCCGGCCATTTCTGAAGCGTAACAGGGGTAACAAGCAGCACCAGATCTTTGCCATCCTGGGTGGACTCTACAGTAAACTCCATGCCCTGCCAACGCACGGTGGCTTGGGTATAGCTGCCGTTGTACGCATGGAGGCCAGGGAGTACATCCTCCACATCCCGCTCGTGCATAATAGCCCCTACCGGATGCCGGCCAATCAGCGCCTCTTTCAGGTAGTGACCGGAGCGGTACTCCTTAACCGCCAAATTCAGGGCCAAGCCGTCATCCATACGCACATGAGAGAGGACGCTGTACACATTCCAAGTCTGCCAACCGGCCATCAGCCTCTTTTTCAGTGCCAGGTATTCCGGATGTTCCTTGTTCAACATTTTTTCACCTCATTTGATTGTTTATATATCAAATACGGGACAGCCCATCCAAGGGCTGCCCCGTACCGGTTTGCCGCACTTAGGGCCTATGCCAACATGTTCGTTCGGTGGACAGAGGACCTGTTTTAAAATTACCCATGTTATTTGCGAGCAGCCAGCTGCTCCACCATCCAAGCGTTCAGCTTGGAAAGGCCCATACTCTCTGCCTGGCTGTACAATGTTTCTACCGCTGACTGGAACTCCTCGTCTGTCTCGGCAAATATGATCTTTTGCACTTCAGACTGGTACATGTCTCCCAGCGAGTTATAGATATTCAACTCGTCCCCTTCGGTAGGAATGCAGAAATACAGCTCGGACATAACTGCAGTATGCTTCACCGCGTTCTGCAGGCGGGTGTAGTAATCCTGCATGTCGGGATCCGTGACGCCGTGGTCGATAAAGGCGTTCTCATCGCCCTGGTCGCCGAAAATCCATACGGCAATGCCGAAGTCGTCCTGTTTCTGCTTACCAGAAGAAATGGCCTCTTGATACTCGGGCGTGGTGATGGTCTCGCCATTCTCGTTATAGTCCCAATGCTCGCCCTGAATACCCCAGGAGCAGAGCTTGCGGCCCTCTTCACTGCGGGCCCAAGACATGAAGTCGATGGCGCGCTGGGGATCCTTGTTCTTTTTGGTGATGAAGGTACCAGCCCAGCCGATGCCAGTGTTAACGCCCACCAGAGCATCATCGCTGAGGTCATCTGTAATCAGTTTCCACTTATAGCCAGTGCCCGCCTCAATGGCAGCGTTGTTGGAGGACTGGGCCTCGTCGCAAGCACGCAGCTGCATAAAGGAGTTGCCGCTGTTGCGTACTTCGCAGAATTTATCATAGCTATAGGTCATGGACTCAGCGGTAATCAGTCCTTTACGGGCAAAACGGTTCAGCAGCTTGAAGTACTCGTCAATACCCTCTTCATTCAGGAAATAGCAGGGATTGCCGTCTTTGTCATATCCCACATTACTGCTGCCATTCAGGCCCAGCTGCTGGGCAAAATACCATAGGTAGCCTTTATCTGGCAGCAAGGGTACAATATTGGGATACTTTTCCTTCGCTGCAATCAGGGCATTTTCCAAGTCCTCCAATGTTTTAATCTCTGGGGAGCCGATGTCCTCCCAGATATCGGTACGGTAAGCAATCGAGTTGGTTCCACCAGAAAGCACTGTGTTACCCTCATCGATGGCTTCCTGAGAGGTATAAGCGTTGAGCAGAGCATAATAATTGCCATCGCTTCTGGTGTTGTTGGCAATTTCAGACTCTGTGGCGTGAATGTCTACGCCTGTCTCGTTGACCAGCTCATTGTAAGACCAGCATACATCCGGGTCGCACAGCAGGGCAATGCGGGAGGTAGCGTCAGTATATACAATGTCCGGCAAATCGTCGGCGGCAATCAGCAACGCCAGCTGCTGGTCGTCACTGGCCCGGGTTACGTCGAAGCTGACGCCAGTAGTCTCGGTAATCTTCTGGGACACAGGCTCGCCACCCCACTTATCGAACCAGAACCAAGTCATGTCTACAAACAGAGAGAACTCAATGGGTTCCTTGTTGGCGGCAGTCTGTTCCGGCTCAGAGGCCTCTTCCCCGCCGCTGCTTTCGTCTGGCTGGGAGGCCTGGCTGGAAGGCGTAGAGGAGCTTGGCGCGCTGGAGGAAGAATTATTCTCTCCGCTGCAGGCGGCAAAGCAGCTCAGCATCAGCGCAACGGCTAAAAGCAAACTGATCATTCGTTTCATTTTACTCGTCCTTTCTCTATATAAAATTATATGTGTTCCCGGTTGCCCGGGGAAACACCCTAGTTATCCCTTTACGGAGCCAATCATTACTCCCTTGACAAAGTACTTCTGCAGGAAAGGGTACACTGCTAAAATGGGGGCTACTGCCAGCACCATACTAGCCATTTGCAGGGAGGTGGTAGTGGTCTGCATGGCAGAGGCCGCATGGCCAAGAGACTGGGCGTTAGTAACGGTGGAGGCTGTGGCAGACTTATTGATAATTTCCATCATCAGATAGGACATAGGCCGCAGCTCGTCCTTTGTGACATAGTACACAGAATCCATCCAAGAATTCCACTGAGTTACCGCGTAAAACAGCGCAATGGTAGCAAGGCTTGCCTTGGAGAGCGGCAGGGCAACCATAAAGAACACCCGCAAATCCCCAGCCCCGTCCAGCCAGGCCGACTCGTACAGGGACCTGGGAATAGTTTGAAAAAAGTTTACCAAAATCAGCATGTAATATACATTGAGCATACCAGGGATTACATATACCCAGAAGGTGTTCAGCATTCCCAGGCTTTTCAACAGGATATAGAAGGGAATCATCCCGCCGGAAAAGTACATGGTAAATATGTAAATTTTGTAGTAGGCCCCCCGGAACATAATGTGATCGAAGGAAAGGGCATAGGCCACCGCACTGGTAGCAAACAGGCCCAAAAAGGTACCTATTACCGTGCGTGATACAGATACTAGGATGGCATTGCCCCAGCTGGCATCTGCCAAAAGTGTTTCAAAGTTTTCTAAGGTAGGCCTTCTGGGCCAAAAGTACATGCCACCCAAGGAAGAATCCACACCATTATTAAAGGCCTGGATGATAATATAGTAAAATGGATATACAGTGACAATTACCACTAAGAGCATAATAACGGCAATTACCGTATCCACCACCCGGTCCTCCGTGGAACGGATGCGCCGGGACTTTTTTGCAAAGGCTGCCATAGCTGTTCCCCCCTTTCTTTAATAGAGCGAAGCCCCGGTGGCTTTTCTGCTTAAAGCATTGGTAGAAAATACCAGCGCCACAGAAATCACCGACTGCATTAGCCCCACTGCCGCCGCATAGTCAAACCGAAACTGCTTTAAGCCTACGGTGAGCACATAAGAATTTACAATTTCCGAGTAATCACGGTTCACCGTATTTCCCAACATCATAGCCTGATCCAGATTACCGTTGACCAGACCGCCTAACGCCAGGATGAACATAATGATAATGGTGCCCTTAATGCCCGGCAGGGTAACATGAATCACCCGCTGCAGCCGGCTGGCGCCGTCGATTTGGGCTGCCTCATACAGTGCGGAATCTATGCCGGCAATGGCGGCTATAAAGATAATAGCATTCCAACCAGTCTCTTTCCAAACCTCTGTGCCAATGGCCAGGCCCCAATATTGCCCTCCGTCTGTGAGTATAGTAAGCGGGCTGGTGATCCACCCCAACTTAAGCAGCACCTCATTCACCAAGCCGTTTACCGAGCTGAACATCGTAAAGCAAAGGCCCGATACAATAATCCATGAGATAAAATGCGGCAGGTAGCTAGCGGTCTGCACAACGCGCTTAAACTTGCTGGACTGAATCTCGTTAAGGAGTAGGGCAAACAGAATTGGAGCAGGAAAGGCAATGCACAACTTTAGGAAAGAGAGTACTAAGGTGTTGCGG
>CAJUSM010000019.1:0-3737 GCA_910588935.1 uncultured Oscillospiraceae bacterium | reverse complement strand
GTGTTGCGGATTACCTTAAAACACATAGGGCTGGAAAAAAACTCAGCAAACCATTTAAAGCCCACCCAGTCGCTGGTAAAAAAACCCATTAGCCCAGAAGAAAGCTTGTACTCTTTAAAAGAGATGATAATACCAACCATAGGTACATAAGAGAAAATTATTAGGTACAAAAGCCCCAGCAGCAAAATGAGCTGCAGGGAGCTTTGCCGGCGCAAGCTATCCCAAAACCGGCTTTGTTTCCTCTCGTTATTGTTCATAATATGTTCCCTCCTGCTGTTTCGTCTGAATAAATTATACAATATGACAAGAGAATGTGTTATGGCAAAAACCGTCATCTTCAATGACAATTTCCGATATCTTTTACAGAGCTTTATGCAGTTGGTCTATTCGGTAACCAAAGCGCACAAGGGCTTGTTCTTGTACGCCCTTGTACTGTACAGATTGCCCTCCTCTACACACCCAGTTGACAAGAGTATGCAATATGCTTATAATAGTCCTGATTTCACCTACACCTCCATGTGAGAAAAATGGGAAGGAGCTCTTTATGAACCTAATTCAGGATATCCGCTCCCACTTACTGTGGAAAATGCTCTGCTGGTTTGTGCTGCTACTGCTCTTACCTTGCCTGCTTTTCGCCGGCGTCTATTTTACTGTAAATCTCAAGTATTTCCAGCGGGAGAGGGCTTCCCTCGAACAGTCTGCCCTGGCCCGCTGCTGCGTAAATATAGAACAGGACATGGCCTTCTGCGCCGGTGTTTGTAAACAGATCCAGCAGCACAGCAATTTTAGGCGTTTTCTCAATGGGGGTTATACCTCTGTCTCTTCCCAGTTAGAGGCCTATTACAAGGAATTTTCTGCCATGTTTGCCTATGCGGAAAGCTCCTCCCCTTACATCCAGCGAATTACGGTTTATGCTGTAAAAAAAGGTCTGCTGAAAATGAATAACAATGTAAAGGACATTGATGAACTGGAAGGGGCACCGATGGAGTTGAACGATACCGCGGGGCAATGGATTTATCAGCCCGCAAAAAACCAGCTTATTTTTCAGAAAACCATATACAGCCTGCAGGGTGAGACAAGCCTGGGAATTCTGGAAATTGTCTGTTCTGCCAGTTTGCTTAACCGCCAGCTTAGCCAATTTTCCGCCTCCATCTCTCGGCAGGTATATTTTTCCTACGATGACAACTTTTATGTGGCAAATGACTCTTCCCTTCTGCGCGAGTTTCCATCTGGAACTGCTGGGGACAGCGGAAAGCCTCTTTCCCAGCAGCTTCTTTCCATTCCCATTACAATTATTGCCGGGGAATATTTTCCCAAAGACAAAGGCGGCAGCCTTAACCTGCTTTCACTTACAGCTTTCACTGGGTTGGCTATCGTCATTTTGTGTAGCCTACTCTTCTTTTTTAGCATTTCCCGGCTCTCTAGGCGCATTGTTCGTTTTTCTCGGTATGTCTCCCAGTTTTTCTCTACTGTGCCCGGCTCTTATGTAGATGAGGGCAGCGATGAATTAAGCACACTGGTCCGAGACTTTAACCTAATGTTAGAGCGAAACAACGACCTTATTAATCAAATTCGCTTAGAAAAGCTGCGGCAGAATGAAATGGCTTACCAGGTGCTCCAGGCCCAGATCGACCCCCATTTTCTTTACAACGCCTTGGAAAGTGTGCGTATGATGGCGGAAATGCAGGATGAGCCGGAGATTTCTGACGTAATTTTCTCTTTAAGCAAGCTGATGCGATACAGTTTTTCTGTTAATACCAGCGAGGTTACGGTAGATTCGGAACTGGACTTGGTAGGCCAATATCTAAAAATACAAAAAATCCGCCTGGATGATCAACTGGAGTTTTCCATTCATTGCCCCCAAGAGCTGTTATCCTGTGCGTGTTCCCAGTTTATTTTGCAACCCCTTGCAGAAAATGCCATTAAGTATGGCCGCAACCAGGGCCACGAAACACTGCGGGTGGATATTCGGATTTCTCAGACAGAAGGGAAACTGACCGCTGTGGTAGAAAACAATGGCACTTCCCTAGAAGCAGAAAAAATGGCCCGCATCAATGCCCTGCTCAATGATGGACAAGACTTGAGCGAGCTCTCCTCTGGAACCGGGGTAGGATTAGACAGCATTAACAACCGTATGCGTTACCTGTACCCAAAAAGCTTCTTTATGCAGCTCTCTCGGCCTCCGGGAGGAGGCACCCTTGTGCTGCTTTCTTGGCAGCCGGACGAAAGCAAAACCAAGGAGGCCCCGAAATGAAATTGCTGGTAGTGGATGACGAAAAGCTGATTGCAAAAGGTGTTGCCCATGTAATCCGCCAATTTGAAAGCAAATTCGACCATGTGGATATCGCTTTTTCTGGAGAGGAAGCTTTGGAAAAGATGGCAAAAACTCCTTACGACTTGCTTATTACCGATGTTTCTATGCCGGGCATCAACGGCCTGCAGCTTATTGCCCAGGCCAAGCGCAAAAAACTATGCGGCTTTTTCTGTATTCTTTCTGGTTATTCAGAGTTTGAATATGCCCGCACCGCAATCCAGCTGGGAGTAGAGGACTACCTACTTAAGCCTGTAGACAAAGCTAAGCTAAGTGAAATGCTGGCAGCTTTTGCAGATAAATTGCATACCCAGAAAGCGGCCCGCCGCCGGGAGCGGGAGGAAGTACTTGCCGACTGCCTGTTCAGTTCGTCCACCAATCTAAAGCCAAACCAAGCCGGCCCTTTGCTGGTAGTGGTGGCCGAACAACTATTTCATGAAGGCAGGCCGCTGTCCCGCAAGATATTTGAGGCCTATTATGAGGCCGGGCTCACCCAAGAGGCCATACAGCTGCGCCACCTGCCGGCTTTTGCACTTTTTTGCTGTCCACGACAACTAGAACCGTTGCTTTCCCAACTAGTCCAGGACTTTCCCGCTATGTCTGTCGGCACTGCCCAAGGGGAAACACCAGACGCTGCCGCGCTCCGGAGCCTGTACCATCAGGCCCTCCATGCGGCACTTGTGGCCCGGTGTTTTCTAAGCTCTCCTTTTCTCAGCGCGGAAAAATTCCCTCGCCCCAACTACCCCGACGGCCTGAAAAAAGCGCTAAAAGACAAGCTGGGGATTACAGCTACTCCAGGGCAGCTGCTCCAGTATCAGGCCTGTTGGCAGAGCTTGGCTGCCAGCGAACCAACCAACAACCTTGCCATTAATAGCTATGTGGACCAACTACTGGGGATTATTAAGAAACACTTTGTCCAGGAACTTACATTAGGCTCCGCTGCAAAAGAGATTGGGCTCAACCCAGAGTATGCCGGAAAACTGTTTCGGGGAGAAACTGGGATGAGCTTTTCTGAGTACCTGAACCGCTACCGCTTGGAACTGATTCTGGAATGTATTGTCCGGGATCCTTCTCAAAGCTTTGAACAGCTTGCCCCCTGTATGGGTTTCCCAGATATGCGCAATTTCTACCGTGTGTTTAAACGGCTGACTGGCACAACACCAGGAAAATACCGGGCCGGACTGCGGCCAGAGAGGCGGAAAACAGAGCTGGCGGAACAAAGGAACCAAAGTAATGCTTTTTAACTATGGACAGGCTGTTACTAACAGGTTACTAACAGATTGCTAACCCATAAACAAATTAACAAAAAAAGAAATCCCTAGAAACCAAACTGTTTCTAGGGATTTCTAAGGCTTGGAAAAAGCCAAATCTTGGTGACCCATCGGGGATTTGAACCCCGGACACCCTGATTAAAAGTCAGGTGCTC
>CAJUSM010000018.1 GCA_910588935.1 uncultured Oscillospiraceae bacterium | reverse complement strand
GGGAAAACCGTGGTCTATGTGGCCCATGACGCCCAGACCATACGCAACGCGGACTACCTGATCGTCCTTCGGGACGGGCGGGTGGAGGCCGCCGGGGAGCGGGAGGACGTTATGGCTTCCAATTCCTATTGTCGGGAAATGATGGAAAACGGAGAGGAGGGTCGCTGATATGAAGCGCAACGGAAAAGACGGCAGTCAACAGCAAAAGCAGAAATTCTCTTTCCGCTCCTATATCTCGTTTTACACCCGGTTCCCCATTCCATGGTGGCTGTTTATCGCATCCCTGGTCTTCGGTCTTATCAATACCGAGGTGGTGCTGGCTATCTCCAAGTATGTGATCCAGATCAACAAGGGCGAGCTCTACAACGGCGTAATTATCGGCTACTCCCTGTTGACCGTGCTGAACGCCGTAATAGCCATGTTCAGCAACCTCTGCGGGGAGTATGGCATCCAGAAAGTCACGCTTAGGGCCAGGATGCTGCTGTGGAACAAGATACTCCATCTGCCAATGCGGGAGGTGGAGCGCCGCCAGCCCTCGTCCCTCATTTCCGGCGTTGTGAACGATATCACACAGGCCAGCGCGGTGATACATATGATATTCTCTACGGTGGCCTCGATCTACGGCTTTATCCGCTGCTGCGTGGAGATGGCCCGGTTCAACGCGAAGCTTTCCGCCTATATGCTGCTGCTTGTCCCTCTGGCTGTTGGCGTGTTCGCCCTGGTGGGACAGCTACAGTACCGTATGATGCTGCGGCGGTATGAGAGCCTGGGTGCCATGACGGAGTTCTTCTCCGAGCATATCTCTGCCGCCAAGCACGTGAAGGCCCAGGCTATGGAGGAACTGGAAGCAGAGGAGGGCCTGCGGGCCATTGATGAGCGGTACAAAGCGGACATCTATTATGCCTTTATGGAAGTCCTGCAGGTGTTCTCCAATACGCTTTATACCTCCATCGGCAGCATTGCCATCGCCCTGTTCGGCTCTGACATGATCCGCAAGGGCCAGATGCCTGATACCGGCATCAATGACTTTACCACCTATAAGGGTCGGGTGGACCAGTACCAGGCTGAGGTGCTGACACATTACCAGACCCTAAAGGGCACCCAGGGTGCCCTGCAGTATGTGGGCGTCCTCCTGGATGGGCCGGAGGAGGACCCGGACGCCGGGTACGACCTGCCGGAGGGCCGGGCGAAGGAGGACATCGTGCTGGAACGGGTGAGCTTTGGTTACGACCCCCGCCAGCCGGTGCTCCACGACCTGAGCCTTACCATCCCCGCCGGGATAACCACTGCCATTATTGGTAACAACGGCTGCGGCAAGTCCACCCTGCTCAAGCTGCTCCAGGGCATATATCTGCCGGACAGCGGCCGGGTATGGCTGGGGGAGTCCGCGGTGGACAAGGTGAAGCTGTCCCAGCTGCGCCGGCGCTTTGGCTGTATCTTCCAGCATAACCCCTTGTTTTCCGGCTCCGTTCGTGATAACATAGCCTATGGAGAAAAGGGCGAAGTGTCGGATGAGGCTGTGGCCGGGGCCGCAAGGCTTGCGGACGCGGACGGCTTTATCAGCCAGCTGCCAGAAGGGTATGACTCTGATGTGGGCATGGGCGGGGCACTGCTCTCCGGCGGGCAGCGCCAGCGGGTGGCAATCGCCAGGACGCTGCTGTCCGACCCGGAGTATCTCCTTATGGACGAGGCAGGGGCCAGTCTGGACCATAAGAGCGACATGACCATCTTCCGCGCCGTCAGGGAACATATGAAGGGTCGGACGATCGTGGTGGTGGCCCATGATATGCGCACGGTGATGGAGGCGGATCATATCATCGTCCTCAACAGCGGCTCCCTGGAGGCTGCTGGCACCCACGAGGAACTGCTGAAAACCAGCCCGACTTACCGCGGTTATCTGGAGCTGCAGGGCTTTGCCCTGGCGGGAGAGGAGGCAGGACAATGAAACGCTTTACGATTTTATTTTCCGTTCTTCTGGTGCTGGGCTTTGGCGGTGTGCTGGCCTATGTGGCGGCGTCACCGGAGTTTGTGCCGCCTGCGGCACTGATAGGCGAAGGGGAAGACCCTGACGCTCCCATCTGGGACATGACCATGGACGAGGTCCTGGCTGAATTGGCAGCCCAGGGGCTCATTGACGACCCGGCCTCCGCCATCTCTCTGTCAAGCGACGGCCTGTGTACCGATGCCCGCCAGGTCAGCGGCGCGGAATTTTACTGGTGGGACCTGGAGAACCTGAAAGAGGGCAGTCAGGAAGAAACTTCCTATAAGAGCCTGAAGTCAGACGGCATCATCGATCTCTATGGCTCCGGGCACATTTTGAGTTATGTTCACAACGGTCCCTTTGCGATGTGGCTGGACCTCTATGAGGGCGACCCGAGCGCGTTGGAGCAGGCGTTCAAGGATGTCGGACAGGCAGAGTAAAAACAGGGAGGAAACGGCGATGGAGATGAAAGCTCTGCTGGTGGACAGCAACCAGCGTCTGCTGGGTGAGCTGACCGTTATGCTGCACGCGTTCCAGTGCTTCCGGGTGGTAGGAACGGCGCGGACATCAACGGAGGCCGTTGAATATGTCCAGTTCAATGATGTGGACGTGGTATTTGCCAGCCACCAGCCCGCTGATCCCCGCACTACCAGCGTGGGGGAGCATTTGTCCGCCGTTTTTGGGCAGAGCCATCCACATATCCAGGTGGTGGTCTATTCCGACTCGGAGGAGTGGGCTTTCAACGCTTTCCGCTGTCAGTGCGCCGGGTACCTGCTGACGCCTTTTGACCCCCTGACGCTCCAATCGCTGGTCAACAGGCTGAGCTATGTGTTCGACCTGCAGCAGGCCAAGCGGGAGGTGGCGAATCGCAGTATCATGATCAAAACCCGAAACGGGTATCAGCTCACCCGCCTCAGTGATATTCTCTTCATCGAACGGAACAACCGCAAAAACAGCATCGTTACTACTGATGGGCAGGAAATAGCGCTGCTGGGATACACCATGAACCAGCTGGAAGAAATGCTGGAGGGCTGCGGGTTTTACCGCTGCTATCAGTCTTTCATCGTCAACCTCTCCCAGGTGGCGGCTGTCCGGGCGGACAATGAGGCGAAAAATTATACCATTCGTTTCAAAGGCTATGAGGGAGAGATTCTGCTCAGCCGGGAAAAATACGCGGAGCTGGTAACCCTTCTGAAGGGGCGGTACGCGAAGATCAATATCTGATGCCACATCATAAATATAGTACGAAAAGGGGTATATTTACGCCAGTATGGGGATGATTTTTGCGCCGCTAAGCAAAGAAGACGGTTTTCAAAATCAGGAGTTGATTAGCCACTCCTTGAACTCCTCAAAAGACATTTTGCCTGCGGCACACTCGTCACGCTTACCCTTTGCCGTGGCGCTCCAAGCATAGAACGCTCCGGGGCTTATCTTCCCGGCCTTTATCCAGTTAAAGCGTTTCTTGTACTCACGGCGATACTCCTTGAACAGCTCGTCCGAGTTTTTCTTCTCCGCCCAGCGCTTGACTGCGCCGACTTCTCTGCAAGTGTGCCCGTTCTCATCAACGGTCAAATTGCAAAACTCCGCCGTGTTGCGTCGGGGAATAGCAAAATACTTGCCACAATATGAGCAGATACGCATACGCTGTTCCCGCTTGACGCACTCACGAATGGAAAACTCAACGAGGTCAGATAGGGAGGTTGGGTGCAACACCTCGGCAAAAGTACCGCTGCCGGTTCGCTCATAGGTAGTAAAGATTGGTCTGAACTGGTAGGCGTAGAGCGGTTCTCTTTTCTCTTTGTCCAGATACTCTTGCAACTTTTCACGAACAGGTTTCTTCTTTCCGTCATCGATGTCCAGGACATCTTCGAATAGGCGCATGATTTGTTTTTGCAGAGTGTCCAGGTCGCTGGGAATGTGCCGCAACTGCTTGTGCGGGAGAATCTCTTGAACATCGTCAGGATGGTGCTCCGCATTGCGGAACCGTGACTGCCAGTCAAGACGCAGGAACTCAAAATAGATGTGTTTCTTCGCAAGCTCCTCCAAAGTACTCATCACAGCAGCCTGCGAATCAAAGTCGCGTTCCCGATAGAAATTCAGCAGGGCCTTGTCCATTTCCTTAAACAGACCTTCCATCGGCCAGATGTCCAAATAGGTAAACCGCAAGAGGCTTTCCAGAAATGGGAAGTCTTTTTCTTTTTTGTGCGAGCGCTCGAACGTCAAATCCTTGTAGACGAAATATTCGCGGCCATCTTCAAAGTAGGTGTAGAACAGGTAGTCAGCCATTTTGATTGCTCCTTGCTTAGAAAGTTAAAAATATTTTTGTAATTGTCCTTGACAAACGTATTGCCATGTGTTACCATAAGACGGTCGGGGAATTAAACTCCCAGTAAGAATAAGTCTACAGCAGACGGACGAAAAAGTCAAGACAATTTTTAGGAGGTGCGGAGTGGTTCAATCAAAGTTCAAAAGCTATGATGAACTGCCACTGTTTCTCAACGCGAAAACAGTGGCAGAAATTTTGGGGATTTCAGTTGCGGGGGCATATGAGTTGCTGCACCAGGAAGACTTTCCTGTGCTGAGAATCGGTTCGCGCCTGGTGGTTCCCAAGGAGAAATTCCTCTCGTGGATTGAGAGTCAGACAGGAGGTAATGAGATATGAATACTTTCTTGAGAGAGTCATGCAGCGGAGCAAAGAATTTCTTTCCTCTGCCTAACGCTATTTTCACTTTAGGATTGTCAGCAGGTGAACTGGCTGTCTACGCCTACCTCATGTATTGCGAGGACAGGAAGTCGCACAAATGCTGGCCAAGCTACAAAACTATTGGCATTGCCGTTGGCATGAGCGAAAATACGGTGAGGAAATATGTGCGGGAGCTTGAGTGCAAGACACTCATACTGACGGAGCCGACAACGTATGAGTGTGCCAGTGGGCAGGTTCGGAATGGCAACTTGGTTTTCACGATTCTTCCCATTTATGGGGCGGTCAAATACCGCAATGAGTGCCAAACAGCGAGGTAAGCGTTTATGGCCCCTGTGAGGGCCGTGTCAGGCGATTTGGGCCGGGGTCGAGGGAAGTGAGTGGCAACCGGCTCAGAACGCCATTCTGGGGCATTTGTGACGATTTGTGAGGGCAGCAGCCACCATATCAAAGCAAGGAGAAATATGCAGGATTGTGGAATAATATCCAGCCAAATAGGACACTGAAAACGGTCAAAAAGACAAGCAGGTTAAAGCGCGGTGTCTACCGCGCAGGTGACATCGCCCGGCAGAGCCGGTCGGTAAGGAAAAATCAGGGATTACCGGCCTCTGAAATCAGGGGTCGGTCAGAAAGGAGAGCTTTTGAGCGAGAAAAAGCAAAAATATGCGTACTGGATGCGGCCGTCAATGGTCGAGGAGATAGATGAAATGCTCTCGGCGGCTAATGCTACCTCGAAGGGTGACTTTATTTGCAAGGCGGTTGAGTTCTATATCGGGTATCTTCGACAGCAGAAAAACATCAATTACTTGGCTCCCATGTTGGCGGGAGCAATCAAGAGCGAGGTGCGTTCCCTCGGCAAAGATGTGTGCGAGATGCTGTTCAAGCTGGCGGTAGAGATGGGGATTATCAGTAACATCACTGCGGCGGTCAATGATATTCCAGAGGATACTTTTGAAACTTTGCGGCTCAATGTCGCCCAGGAGGTAGCGCGGACAAATGGGATTCTGACCTTCGAGGACGCTGACGAGTGGCAGAACGGGGGCGACTGATTATGGCAAAAATAATTGTTACCAGCAGGTATATGCGGAACTCTCCGAAACGCTCGGCGACAAATCTTGTGAAATATATGGGTACTCGTGAGGGGGTGGAAAAGGTAGCTGAGGGCATTGACAACGCTCCTGCCACTGTTCGTCAGCAACGATTAGTGCAGGACATCCTCAAGTTTGACTCGTCTGCCAAGGACTATGGTGAGTACCATGACTACGAGAGTTCTCCCACCAGGAGCAACACAAGCGAGTTCATCGATGCTTTTATTGAGCGCAACGCTGACCGCATTGGCGAACTGGACAAGCTGGTCAGCTATATGGCAGAGTGCCATGGGGTGGAAAAGCTTGGAAGTCATGGCCTTTTTAGTCAGACCGATGACAAAATAGATTTGGATTCGGTCGCCGAGGAAGTGGGTCAGCACAGGGGGATTATCTGGACACACGTCATCAGCTTACACCGTGAGGATGCGGAGCGGTTGGGCTATAACAGGGCCGAGGCATGGCGTGAATTGGTGCGGCGCAATGTCACCGAGTTGGCCGAGGCTCAGAAAATCGACATCAGTAACCTGCAATGGTACGGAGCATTTCACAATACCGCGCACCATCCGCATATGCACCTGCTGGTCTATTCCAAGGATGCAAAGCAGGGGTGGCTGACGAAAAAAGGGATCGATGAACTGCGAAGTGCGCTGGGTAACGACATCTTTCGGCTGGAGCAGTACAAGCTGTTCACGATGGAAACAGGCCTTCGTGACCGGCTGAAGAAGGAGAGCCGAGAGAAAATTGAAAGGCTACTTGCTAAAATTCGTGATTCATATGCGCCCACTTCCGAAACAGAAATGCTATTTTTGAAACTGGTTTCCCAGCTAAAGATCTGCAAGGGGCGCAAGCAGTATGGCTATCTGCCGAAAGATGTAAAGGA
Organism: uncultured Oscillospiraceae bacterium; assembly: GCA_910588935.1. GTDB lineage: Bacteria > Bacillota > Clostridia > Oscillospirales > Acutalibacteraceae > Acutalibacter. The sequence continues at coordinate 35,649 of CAJUSM010000018.1, read as the reverse complement.
TACCGTCAACAAAATTGTGGTGGAGCTTGGAAAGGACAGGGACATTGCAAGGCTCAATTCTGAGTGGAATAAGGTGAACCGAGAGAAGTTATCACTCTATCATGAAAAGAAAAAGCCCGATATTCCTCTGGAAGGTAACCCTGAGTTCCGTAGCATTAAGAACGTGATTGTTAGGAGTGCTGTGCTGGCTATGAGGATTATGGATGCAGAACACTCTCAAACTTATGATGTTGGGTCAGCGATGAAGTCGGTGGTCGGCGCGCTGTGTAAGATAATCTCCAAGAGTTATGATAAGAAAATTGCCCGGCTGAACACTCAGATTGACAGTAAACTCAGAAGTAAAATCGAGCAGAAGAAGGAGGCGCATGGGCTGAAAACGGAGCGTAGCGTCCGGCAGGATATAGATGATGAAAGTTATTCAATGAGGATGTAGGCCCTCAAAATTTGCGTTGCATAAACAAAGAAAAGGGTTTTGGACGAAACCAGAAAAAGTAAGAAAAATGTCAGTGGACATTGGCGGGGATTATGTGGTAATGTTGGTGTCAAGAAAGGGGGCCAAGATATGGCAAAACGCAGAGCAAATGGCGAGGGCAACATACGCAAGCGCAAGGACGGTCGCTGGGAGGGGCGCTATACAGCAGGCCGTGATCCTGAGTCCGGCAAGGTAATTTATAAGAACGTGCTTGGGAAAACTCAGGCTGAGGTCAAAGAAAAGCTGGCCAGAGCCATTGAGGACAACAAGGGCTTGGATATCGTCAAAGCAGGCCAGTATACGGTAGGCCAGTGGATGGACGTATGGTTTGAGAACTACGCCAAAATCAAAGTGCGGCCATCTTCGCACAAAACCTATAAGGGTTATATTGAAAATCATATCAAGCCAAGCATCGGTAAGATACCTCTTGGCAAGCTAACAACGCTGGAAGTGCAGACTCTTTACAAAAAGCTGCTGACCAGCGGTAGGGTTGAGCGGACAGAATCTCAACAGCAGCCCAAGGGATTGAGCGCCAAAACAATACGCAACATCAATCAGGTGATTTCATCCGCTATGAAATTGGCTAAAAGCCAGAAACTTATTTCTACCAACCCCACAGATGGCTGTGCCCTGCCAAAGGTAGAACATCAGGAGATGAAAACGCTGAACGCTGACCAGTTGGCCGCATTCTTCCGAGAGGCCAAGAACAGCGGCATATTCGAAATGTACTACCTGGAGTTAGCGACAGGCTTGCGCCGGGGCGAACTGTTGGGCCTAAAGTGGGACGATATCAACCTGGAGACAGGCGTTATCCAAGTGAAACGGCAGGTAGCGAGAATCAATGGGGAAGTGGTGGAGGCCCCACTAAAGACAAAAAATTCCTACCGCACGCTGTCCATAGGGGAAGATGCGATAGAAATTCTCAGAGAGCAGAGGAGCAAAGTGGCTGGTGAGTATGTGTTCCCATCACCCAACGGCGGGCCAATTTCGCCCGACAGCATCCTGCATATGCTACATCGGGTACTTGGGAGGGCAGGGTTACCCAAGATACGGTTCCATGATCTCCGCCACACGTTTTCGACCCTGGCACTCCAAAACGGTGTAGACATCAAGACGGTGTCAGGTATGCTTGGTCACTACAGCGCAGGGTTCACCCTGGACACCTACGCCCATGTCACCACCGCAGCACAGAAAGAGGCAGCCAAGACGATGGACAACTTACTATCCGGCAGCGTTTAGAAGTACCCGGTCGTTTCCCCGTATGGGTCAGCGCATGGGTCAGGTAAGAGAAACAAAGGGAAAATGCAAAATGAAATCCCCGGAAACCCTAGTGTTTCCGGGGATTTTTGGTTGCGGGGGCAGGATTTGAACCTACGACCTTCGGGTTATGAGCCCGACGAGCTACCGAGCTGCTCCACCCCGCGATATATTACTTACTTTCTACAGCTTCATCATTATAGCATAGTCGAATTCAAATTGCAAGCCTAAATTTGAAAAAAATCAATTTTTTTGGAAAAAGATTTTTGAAACACCCATTCCTTTGTGGAGCTGGGTGTGGTATAATAACAAATAATCGGGTTTGCGTTTGTAGTTCGAAAGCTTTGAAAAAGTACATTGAATTTGTGTGTGTAATCATATAGGATGACTGCAACCATCTTAAATTGCTTGATTGCCGCATTCTAAGATCAACTTAAGCGAAATGATTGTAAAGGAAACAAAAAGAAAGTATTTTTTAGAAAGGTGAATATACTATGACAGAAGAATATACCCTTCCGCTCTCGAGAATTATTGAAAATCAAGGTCTCAAAGAACTTTATTTGCCTCGTGAACCTGAGAATATACTAATATCTTCTCGAGATGTTAATCGCCCCGGTCTAGAACTAAACGGTTATGTTGATTTTTTTGATTCTACTCGAATTGCTATTTTGGGCCGTTCTGAAATTGGGATGCTTAATCGCTTTAGAGAAGAACAGCGAGCAGAAGATATTGAACGATATTTTGCCCTTAGACCCGTTGCGGTAATTTTAGCCCGTGGCATTGAACCCTGGCCGTGCATGTTGGAAGCAGCGGAAAAATATGGGATACCTTTGCTTTCTTCTCAGGATACCACTTCTAGCGCTTTGGCAAGTTTAGTAGCGTTTTTGAATGTAGAGCTTGCTCCTCGCATTACTCGTCATGGTGTATTGATGGAGGTTTATGGTGAAGGCATCTTGTTAGTAGGAGATAGTGGTGTAGGAAAGAGTGAAGCTGCAATTGAGTTGATTAAGCGCGGACACCGACTGATTGCGGATGATGCAGTAGAGATTCGTCGAGTTTCCAGTATTTCTTTGGTGGGACAGTCTCCAGAAAATATCCGTCATTTTATTGAACTCAGAGGTATTGGGGTAATTAATGCCCAACGTATTTTTGGCACGGGAGCTGTGAAGCCATCTCAAAAAATTGAGCTTGCCATAAAAATGGAGACTTGGGATGCTTCTAAGATGTATGATCGGATGGGTATTGAAAATGAATTTGCTGAAATTTTAGGTATTCGTATCCCCGTTATCACTATTCCGGTTAAGCCAGGGCGGAATCTGGCAGTGATCATAGAAGTTGCCGCAATGAACAACCGACAGAAGAAGATGGGCTATAATGCAGCGCAAGAATTGCTGACAAATTTAGGGATGGATCCTGCAGACCTGGAGCCTAACGATGTGAAAATGGATCTGGATATCTGAAAGATACTATGGTGCGAACCATCATCCAAAAAGCGATGGTTTATAAGGTTTATTAGATTTAACCTCAAGTTTGCCAGATATCCTCCTGCAATATTTCCAAATTACCAATTAAATTTCTAACAGAATTGCACTTTTTTCTCATTTAGAACTTACATCTGTTTCCAACTTTTCACAAGGAGGTATTTCTTATGAATACCGGTCTGAATTGTGCCGTCATAGACCAAGTGGCCCAGAAGCTTGGCTGCACAATTGCTATTAATGAACCTTTGGCTCCGCGTACCACATTCCGAATAGGAGGTCCTGCTTGTCGGCTAGTGGCAGTAAGTACATCTGCCCAACTTTCCGACATTCTCTATGCTGCCCAAAAAGAGGAAATACCTTGGTTTGTTTTGGGCAAGGGGTCAAATTTATTGGTTGGGGATAGAGGTTTTCCAGGGCTTGTAATATGCTTAGAGGGAGATTTCAAAAGAGTCAATTTGCTTTCAGATGGCAGAACGCTTCAAGCGGGAGCGGCAGCTTCTTTAGCGACAGTTTGTGCGGCTGCTAGAGAGTATGGACTTACCGGTATGGAATTTGCTTGGGGCATTCCAGCATCTGTGGGAGGAGCTCTGTACATGAATGCAGGAGCTTATGGCGGTGAAATGAAAGACGTTGCTGTAACAGTGAGCCATATTGATGGGCAAGGGAGACCCGGTCAATTTTCTGGAGATGATCTAAGTTTTTCTTATCGTTGTAGCAGATATGCGGATAGTAGCGCGGTGATTACTGCCGGTTATTTTCGGCTGACTCCTGGGGCGTCAGAGGAAATCGCAGTTAAGATGGATGAGCTAATGTCCCGTCGTAAGGAAAAACAGCCTTACGATATGCCGAGTGCAGGTAGTACTTTCAAACGACCTAAAACGGGTTATGCAGCTGCTCTTATTGACCAGTGCGGCCTTAAGGGGGTACGGGTAGGAGGGGCTCAAGTAAGTGAAAAGCATGGTGGCTTTATTGTAAATACTGGTGGAGCAACCTGTAAAGATGTACTTGCTCTAATAGAGAAAGTGCAGACAGTTGTATTACAAAAGACAGGAATTGAGCTGGAGCCGGAAGTTCGAGTGATTGGCGAACTATAAGGAAAGAACTGACAAGGTCTCTGCCATTTGATTGGGAAAGAAAGGAGAGATGCAAATGGAATTTGTAGTGGTAACCGGCCTTTCCGGTGCAGGAAAGACCCAGGCCATGCACTCTTTAGAAGATATAGGTTTTTTTTGTGTAGACAATCTTCCTCCAGCGTTAATTCCTGTTTTTTATGATCTCTGCGAGAAGTCAGAAGGAACTATAGTCCGTGTAGCAGTAGTAACCGATACGCGAGGAGGCGAGTTATTTAAATCGTTTTTTTCTGCAATGGAATCCCTAAAAACTGAAGGGAAACCATACCAGATACTGTTTTTGGATGCGTCTGATCAGGTATTGGTACGTCGCTTTAAAGAGACTCGCCGCCGCCACCCTTTAGATCTAGGTGGTTCGCTGGAGCAAGCTGTCCACTTGGAGAGAGAGATGCTTCGACCAATGAAAGAAAGTTCCAATTTTGTAGTGGATACTTCTGGCTTTTCGTCCGCCCAGTTGAAAGGGCGGATTGCAGAGTTATTTCTTATTGCATCTAGCGATTCTTTAGCGGTTCAATGTATTAGCTTTGGCTTTAAATATGGCATTCCCATGGAAGCAGATTTGGTTTTTGATGTACGGTGCTTACCCAACCCTTTTTATGATAAGACGTTGAGAGCTAAAACAGGTCTTGACCCAGATGTGCAATCCTATGTAATGAATAATGATGAAACACAGGGATTTATTGCTCATTTAACTCCTATGCTGGATTATCTGTTTCCACTTTATAAAAAAGAAGGAAAAAGCCAACTGGTAGTAGCGATAGGATGCACAGGGGGACGGCATCGTTCGGTGGCATTAGCACAGTTTATCTGCGACTATTTGGGAGAACAAGGCGTAAAGGCTAGTGTGAGCCATCGGGATATGGGAAAGCTATAACCATTTTAAGAGTTGATTGAAGAACTGCTATTATACTATGTATATTAATTGCAGGTCCGTCTGTATCGGGCAAGACTACCTTGGTTCGGTATTTGGCAAGCGAGCTTCTGTTTCCTATGTTTTCCAAAGGTGAGTTTAAAGAAGCTACTCTACGATACCATCGGTTTTTTCATAGCCGGGCAGAAAAGATAGCTTTAGGGATAAGAAGAATAAAAGCAATATATCACTCAGCGGGCGCAATACTTTCTGCCGGAGGTTGTGTAATTTGGAAAAATAATTTTAAACTTACTTCACGGGCTGATCTTGAGGTCTTACCACAAAAGCATTCTTGCTGTAGTATTACGGTTCTGCTTACCGGGAGTTATCAGGCAATCTACCGGCGATTTCTAAAACGAAAGTTGTTATTAGAACGGCATCGAGGACATATTGTTAACAATTGCTATTCAGAACTGTCCGACGAAACACGGTCAAAGGTGTTCATAAATTTCAGCAATTTGTTTTTGGTGTTACAATCCAGAGAATGGGAATTTTGACATCGGGTGGCCCAAAGATTGCTACTGATGTCACAAATCTAGAACAGGTAGATTATATTGCTATGGCAAAAGAGTTTAGAATATATTTGTGATATTAGAACAAAACACAGCCGTTTCACTTTACAGATTTTTGTGTCTGTAATTCATGCGTAAAGTGAAAGGGCTTTGCGCATAAATTAAGTAAAATTCTTGTTTTTTATTATATAGTTAAAGAGGATTAAAATGTCTTTTACCTCCAGCATAAAAACAGAACTGTGTAAAGTTGAGCCTAAGCATCAATGCTGTCTGCAAGCAGAATGTTATGGCATTTGGCTCTTTTCCAAGTGCTTTACTATAAAGGAAAGCTGCTTTATTACAGAGTGTGCTCCTGTTGCCCGTCATATGCTAGAGTTAGCAGCAGCTGGCGTTGGAGTTTCTCCGCAATTGACCTATGCAATTAGTCGTAGGAGCCTGCCCGCCTATAAAGTCACTTTACCGGAAGAACAGGATCGTGCTTGTCTTCTGCAGAGTTTTGGCCATACAGGTAAAGAACCATCATTACGGATCAATCGAGGAGTTTTAGAAGCAGATTGCTGCCAAGAAGCATTTCTACGTGGGGCCTTTCTTGCTTGTGGAGTAGCTACAGATCCCAACAAATCGTATCATTTAGAATATGCTGTTCCGTATCAAAACCTGGCCTTTGATTTATATACTTTATTGGGCGAGATTTCTTCATTTTCGGCGACTCCAGCTATTGTTCGCCGCCAGGGAGTATATGGTGTATACATGAAAGATAGTGCACAAATCGAAAACCTGCTCATCTACTTAGGAGCTGGCAAAGCTTCCATGGATTTGATGCAGGTAAAGATGTACAAAGAAGTTAAGAACAATATTAATAGAAAGACCAATTTTGAAACAGCGAATATGGACAAAACCTATTCAGCTTCAGCACGACAAATTGCGGCTATCGCTGCCATCAATGATGCCCACGGCCTAGAGAGTTTGCCTGATAATTTGAGAGAACTTGCAAAGTTGCGTTTAGACGATCCAGAACTTACATTGAGGGAACTTAGTGTTCTATTGGGAATTAGCCGCAGCGGAGTAAACCATCGTATGAAGAAGCTACTTGAAATCGGCGAATGTTTGATTGCCCAAAGGGGAATTGATGGGCTCTGAAGCAATTGCAAGGCACAAACTTTACTCAAGGTTTGTGGCGCGCAAAAAAAACAACTTTACACTTCCGCCCAAAACAATTTTATGCCATGAAGAAAACGGAGGGAGGAAAAGAAATGGCGTTTGCTCATTTGCATGTGCACACAGAATATAGCCTTTTAGACGGTGCCTGCCGCATTGAGCGCTTGTTGGATCGAGCACATGAATTGGGCCAAAAAGCGGTAGCAATTACAGACCATGGCAATATGTATGGAGTAATAGATTTTTATAAGGCGGCAAAAAAACGCGGCATTCAGCCTATAATTGGCTGCGAGGTTTACGTAGCTAAACGCGGAAGGAAAGATAAGGTTCACGAATTTGACAGCGAAAACCGACATCTCGTTCTTCTTTGCGAAAACAATAAAGGTTATCATAACTTGGCGGCAGTGGTTTCTAAAGCCTGGACGGAAGGTTTTTACAATCGCCCTCGAGTAGACTTTGAATTGTTGGAGCAGCATCATGAGGGATTGATTGCCCTTTCCGCCTGCATTTCCGGGGAAATCCCTCGGGCGATTTTGCGCGGAGAATATCAGCAAGCCAAAGAGGCAGCATTACGCTACCGGGGTATTTTTGGCTCCCACAATTTTTTCCTAGAACTGCAGGATCATGGCTTAAATGATGAGCATTATGTTAATCCCAGTCTTTTACGCATTTCTCAGGAAACAGGGATCCCTTTGGTTGTAACCAATGATTGTCATTATATAGATGCAGAGGATCAGGAAATGCACCGGGTGCTTATGTGCATACAGACAGGACGGACTGTGGAAGAAGAAGGGTTGGAATTTGGCTCGGGTGAGCTATACTTTAAAACAGAGGAGCAGATGCGCAGTTTATTTCCAGATTATCCGGAGGCTGCCGACAATACGGTAAAAATTGCCCAACGTTGCAAAGTAGAGTTTGAATTTGGCAAAACTAAGCTTCCTCGCTTTAATACGCCAGATGGTACACAAAACCAAATGTTTTTTGAAAAGCTCTGTCATGACGGCCTTGTGGCACGGTATGGGTCCAATCCAGATAAAGAACTGAAAGATCGCTTAGAATATGAGATCAATACGATAACTACCATGGGGTATGTAAACTATTATTTAATCGTTTGGGATTTTATTCGCTATGCAAAAAGTATAGGAATCCCGGTGGGGCCAGGCCGGGGCTCTGGCGTGGCTAGTTTAGCTGCGTACTGTTTGGGGATTACAAATGTAGATCCGATCAAATATAGCTTGTTGTTTGAACGTTTCCTTAACCCCGAGCGTGTAAGCATGCCAGATTTTGACATTGATTTTAGTGATGAACGCCGTGATGAAATCATTGACTATGTAGTTGGAAAATATGGCGCAGATCATGTAGCGCAAATTGTTACTTTTGGTACCATGGCAGCCCGAGCTGCCATCCGCGATGTAGGCCGAGCTATGGCAATACCTTATACTAAGGTGGATCAGGTAGCAAAGCTGGTACCCATGGAATTGGGTATGACTTTGGAAAAAGCGCTAAGGCAATCAAAAGAGTTTCGGGAACGTTGCGATAGTGATTCCCATGTGCATTCTTTGGTTCAAATGGCTATGAAGGTAGAGGGAATGCCCCGACACACTTCTACTCATGCGGCAGGGGTTGTAATTACCGATAAACCTGTTATGGACTATGTGCCTTTAGCAAAAAATGATGATGTAATTGTAACGCAATTCACTATGACAGCAATCGAGGAGCTTGGGTTGCTGAAAATGGATTTTTTAGGGTTGCGTAATCTTTCAGTAATAGATAACGCCCAAAAGCTAATACAGAAAAGAGAACCCAAATTCTCTATTGATGAGGTTGCGCAGGATGATAAACCAACCTTTGATATGATGGATGCTGGGAACAATGTAGGAGTATTCCAAATGGAGTCTACCGGCATGACTCGTCTTTTGGTGCAATCGCGAGCTAGACGAATTGAGGATTTAATTGCCATAATCTCTCTTTATCGTCCTGGGCCGATGCAGTTTATTCCTATGTATTTGGAGAATAGCCGAGATCCAAGTAAAGTGCGATACCTGGATGAGCGCCTGAGGCCAATTTTAGAGGTAACATATGGCTGTATCATTTACCAGGAACAGGTTATGCAGATATTTCGGGAACTAGCTGGCTATTCTTTAGGCAGGGCTGATATTGTACGCCGAGCTATGTCAAAAAAGAAGCATGATGTCCTGGAAAAGGAAAGACAAATCTTTATCGATGGTCAGAAGCGGGACAATGGTAGTTGGGAGGTGCAAGGTTGCTTAAATCGTGGCGTAGACCGGGCCACGGCTGAGAAACTGTTTGAAGAAATTCAAAATTTTGCATCTTACGCCTTTAATAAAGCACATGCTGCGGCTTATGCAGTTGTAGCGTACCAAACCGCATATCTCAAATGCCATTATCCTCAAGAATATATGGCAGCATTGCTTTCCAGTGTGTTGGGCTGGACAGGCAAGGTGGCAGAGTATACGGAAGAGTGCGAACGGCTTGGCCTTAAAGTGCTGCCACCTCATGTGAATTTTAGTGATATGGGCTTTACAGTGGATGGCAAGCGTATTCGTTTTGGGTTGGCAGCGGTAAAAAATTTGGGGCGTGGCGCCATTACTCGCATGACGGAGGAAAGACGGAGAGGAGGAGCGTTTACTTCCTTTTACAATTTTTGCCGTCGGATGTCAGGCAAAGAAATGAATAAGCGTGCCTTTGAAAGCCTTGTTAAATGTGGTGCATTAGATGGCCTAGGGAATAATCGTAGAGAGATGCTTTTGGCATTGGAACAGGTTTTGACCAGCTTGGAAGATGACAAGCGTAGAAACCTGGAAGGTCAAGTAGGATTTTTTGATGACTCAGCTGTCGCGGGCCCTGAAAGTGATCCAATATTGCCTAAGGCTGAGGAATTCTCTGTACAGGATAAGTTGGCCATGGAAAAGGAAGTTACTGGTATGTATCTTACCGGACACCCCATGGCTGGCTATGCGGCGTTATATAATTCCGAGCGCTATGCCCGAACAGATGAAATTCTTCAAAGTGCCGAGAACAGAGAGAGTGGGGTAAAACAATACCAAGACGGGCAAAAAGTTTCTATATTGGGGATTATAACTAAAGTACGAAAAAAAGCAACTAGAAACGGTTCTGTTATGGCTTTCGTTACAATAGAAGATATGTATGGAGCTATAAATCTGCTGGTTTTTCCCAATGCAGTAGACGAATGGGGTAATCAAATATTTGAAGGTTCCATAGTAGAAGTAATGGGCAGACTTAGCTTTCAGGAAGAAAAAGAACCGGAAATCGTTTGTGAAAGATTCACTCCTCCGCCGAGGGAGGGAACAGACAACAGCCAAAGCAAGCCTTTCCGACGCCCTGGCCTATATCTGCGTGTAGACTCTGTCCAAGATCCAAAATACAAAAAAGCCATGCAATATATTGCTGTTTTTGATGGCAATAGCGATTTATATATCTCATTTAGGGATAGCGGGAAGCTTATGAAAGCTCCGCCTCGATACCGGGTACAGGTTAATGACGTGCTTCTAAATGCCCTGGAAAAACTATTAGGGGAGGAGAATTCCCAATACATATCCTCTCGGTAAAGGGAAATTGGGCAAAATCAATAAGGCGGTATAATTTTCTAATTAGCCTCTTGATAATTCCCGATTTTTTGATATAATGAAGACATGTAAATATGTATAGCAGAGGCGGTCTGGTGCGCCCTGCAAAACTGGAGGTAGCAAATAATGGGAGCCAAAACAATTGCAGTACTTACCAGCGGGGGAGACGCCCCTGGAATGAATGCGGCTGTGCGAGCTGTAGTTCGCAGCGCAATTTCCTTTGGCATGACTGTATATGGTGTCATGCGTGGGTATAATGGGCTTTTAAATGGTGATGTAAAAGAAATGTCAATGCGCAGTGTTTCTGACATTATCCAGCACGGTGGTACGTCTCTGTTTACAGCCCGCAGCCCAGAGTTTAATACGCCTGAAGGTGTAAAGAAGGCTGCGGATTTTTGCCGGGCTAAAGGTATTGAGGGCGTTGTCGTGATTGGCGGCGACGGCTCTTTCCGAGGAGCTAGAGATCTTTGTGGTGAGGGGATTTCCTGCATTGGTGTGCCTGGTACTATTGACAATGATATTGCATGTACCGACTACACCATTGGCTACGACACTGCCTTGAATACTGCAATGGAAATGATTGACCGTATTCGAGATACAACGGAATCTCATGACCGCTGCAGTGTGGTAGAGGTTATGGGCCGGCGTTGCGGTGATATCGCCCTGCACACCAGCATTGCAGTAGGCGCAATGTCCACTTTAGTTCCCGAGGTTCCTTACGATTTCCAGAGGGATATTGTGGACAGGATGAAGGCTGCACAGCAAACTGGTAAACGTCATTACATTATCGTTGTAGCAGAAGGCGTTGGACATACCCAGGAGCTTACCGAGCGCATTCAGGCTGCCACTGGCATTGAGAGCCGGGCCACGGTTCTCGGCCATGTACAGCGCGGTGGTTCGCCCACCTTGCGAGACCGGGTAGTTGCCAGCCGTATGGGCTACCATGCGGTAGAGTTGCTGTATAACGGCTCTTCTAACCGGGTAGTTGCACTGAAGGGCGAGCAGGTTGTAGACTTTGACATCACCGAGGCCCTAAACATGCCTCGTATCTTTGACGAGAACCTGTACCGGGTTTCTGCTAGGCTTTCTATTTAATTCGTTGGTATTTGTCTTATATTATTATGTCAGTCCTCTGTGAAGGAGCGGCTCTGTAAGAAATCGGCGCCTGCGGGAAAAATTATTCTCCTGCAGGCGCCGGTCTATAACCAAACACAGTGGCTAAAATCGAAAGGAAATGTGTGAGTGAGAGCATTTGACGAACTTGTTCTTGTAAATTATTGCTACCATAATTGCACCCCACTTATGAATATCATGCGCTTATCAAAGGCCGACGCTTTTCAATTGGCTAAGAAACTTGCGAAAGAGCATCCAAACACTGCTGCCTTTTATCGTTTTGCGGATTTTGAAAATTATTACACGCTGCGCAGCGCACAGGATGCATTTCTTTATACACGGTTTTTAGAGCTAGGCGGCACACCAGAGGAAGAGCACCCGCTGTCGTTTGTCTTAGAGGGCAGTGATTATCTACGCAGCTGGTTTGAAAATGGTGTTGAGATTGTAGTGCCATTAAAAGGGATTTCACCTTGCCATATCAGTTTTACAATTGGTGACAGCGGGGCAGAATTTCAGAAAAGGGGAAAGGTCAAGCTGTTTTCCTTGGACGGACTGCGCCAGCTCTTAGATACGTATCACGGCGATTTTTCATCGATCCTACATCGTGCAGGCTACCATTACATTGAGGCTCAGCTGTGGTGTGATAACTATTTAAAATAGATTATATATTAGGCAATCTTCCGTTTTGCTGAAGTATTGCAAAACGGACAAGACAAACCGAAGCGTCTGTCTTTTCCGTTGCTAAAAGTCTTTCTGGGACATGGCTTTTTCCCTTTATATAATTGCCTCCTGCGCACGCTTGCACAGTTGACACAAAGCCATGGCTGGCATCGTAAGGCCAAACCAGAGCAGAGAATATGGCAGACAAATTTGTCCCATAATATTCAGTGGCATCTGGGAGTAGTCCCATACTTGCAAACCCATTACTTCGTTTACAATTACACCGGTGGCTAGCTCAACTCCAGTAATCAGCCCTGAACCGGCCAGGCAGCGGGAAAACAAGCTTTTTCCTTCCAGCAGGCCACAGCAAACTCGATCAATAAGGTATAGACAGATTCCGCCAGCAATGGCCATAGAATAGTGCGTATGGCCCCGCCAAGCCATTTCCAGGGTAGGATAGGCACAACTGCCGGCCAGGAATATGATGCCTTCTTTGTTCATTGAGGTTCCCTCCAGACATACTTCGTTATCAAATTTCTGTAGGAATACGGTCAACGGATTACCTCCGTCAACGCTAGTATTGCCGATTATTTTGCTTTTTTTAGAGAAAATATTGCTTTTCCCCGGGAAAATCCTTGTAATTCATCCTATCTTTGCCTATAATATTTGCAGCGGCGAAAGATACGCACAGCAGAAAAAACACTTTGAAAAATGAAAGGTGGGGCAACATTATGAAAATTCTGGTTACAGGTGGCGCTGGTTATATTGGTAGCCATACGGTGGTTACCCTTTTACAGCAGGGTCATCAAGTAGCGATTATAGACAACCTATGTAACAGCAAAAAGGCAGCAGTAGATCGGATTGCCCAGATTACTGGAAAACAGCCAGCATTTTATCAGATAGACGTTAGAGATGAGGAAAAGTTAAGACAGGCTTTTATTCAGGAAAAGCCACAGGCGGTAATCCATTTTGCCGGTCTGAAAGCAGTGGGGGAGTCCGTTGCCCAGCCCTTGCGCTACTATGACAATAATCTAAATTCTACCCTGGTATTGCTGAAAGTAATGGCAGGACAGGGCGTAGATAAGATTATTTTCAGTTCTTCTGCTACTGTTTATGGAGATCCAAAATCGGTGCCGATTAAGGAGGACGCGGTTCTCCCCAGTTCAGCGGCCTGTCCTTACGGCAATACTAAACTGATGATTGAGCATATTCTCACTGACTATGTCCACGCCTATCCTCAATTCAGCGCAGTACTGCTCCGATATTTCAATCCAGTAGGTGCCCATGAAAGCGGTTTGATCGGCGAAGATCCCAATGGAATTCCCAATAATTTGGCTCCCTATATTGCCCAAACAGTGGTGGGCAAGCTAGAAAGAGTGCATGTTTACGGTAATGATTATCCGACTCCAGATGGTACAGGAGTGCGAGACTATATCCATGTTGTTGACTTGGCAGAGGGACATGCAGCAGCGATAAAGCTTTTTGAAAATGGTAGCTGTGGGCTACGAATTTACAATTTAGGTACTGGAAAAGGGTACTCTGTCCTGGAGATGGTTGCCGCGTTCTCCCGGGCAGCTGGTAAAGAGATTCCCTATGTAATTGACCCTCGCCGGGCTGGAGATATTCCCACCTGTTATGCTGACTGTAGCCTTGCGGAGGAAGAAATGGGTTGGAAAGCAAAAAAAACTGTGGACGATATGTGTGCAGATACGTTGCGCTGGCAGAGGATGAATCCTAATGGCTTTGAAGATTAATCAGAAGTTAGTATTGGCTTCTCAGTCTCCCAGTAGGAAAATGTTGTTGGAACAGGCGGGTATTTCCTTAGATGTGATTGTATCTGGCGCAGATGAGACTGTACCAGAAAGTTATACTCCGGCACAAACGGTAGAATGCCTCGCGGAGCGTAAAGCAATGGCCGTTGAACTCTTGTGCCATGACAGGCCTATAATCGCGGCAGATTCGGTGGTGAGCGTTGATGGTATGATTATTGGCAAACCGGAAAATGATGCAGCGGCTCGGGCCACCCTTCGCCGACTTTCTAACAGGACTCACGATCTATATACCGGTGTTTGCTTGTGTGCCTGTAACCATAGACAAGTATTCCACGTGGTAACAAAGGTAACATTCTATCCCTTGACCAGTGCAGAGATTGACGAGTACGTTGCTTTGGGTGAATCAACCGGCCGGGCTGGAGGTTATGGGATAGAAGGAGTTGGAGTAATGTTAGTAAAAAGCATTGTTGGAGATTATACGAATATTGTAGGATTACCCGTTGCAGAAACTTTGCGGCGTTTACGCGCTATGCTGGATAGTTGAGACTATTCGGAAAGTAAACAATTCATACTTCACAAAAAGACCACCCTCCACGTAATATAAACAAGGGGGTGGTGTAATGCTATACAAGACAAAGCCGGTTTTGTGGTTTTCACGACGATTGAGAGGGAACCGAAGCAAAAACCCTTTTGTCAAGTTACTCCTGTTGTTTCTGGCAGCTGTGATCTGCGGTGCAATTTGGTCCGAAGTGGCTTTGTCAGAAGTATCTGGAGAGCTAATTCAAGAGGGGGCCCGTGGTTATGTGTTAGAATGCATTTCCCAGGCAATAGATGCTGAACTAGCGGAGGAAACAGGGCCTTTCATTGAAGCGCAACGCAATCCGGATGGTCAAATAGAGATAATGAATGCGGATTGGGAGAGACTAAACCGCGTGCGAAATGGTGTTTTGAATCGGTTAGCAAGTTCTTTACGCGGCAAAGCGACTGTTTATGTGCCAATAGGTAGCTTAACAGGCATAGGACTATTTAATGGACGGGGTTTTTCCGTGCCGATTGTGCTGCAGATGGAAGGCTCTGCTGTGGCGGAGTTTTCAACGGATTTAATCAGTGCCGGGGTAAATCAAACTTGCCATAGATTAGTACTTACCGTTCGGGTGAATGCTTGTTCTCAGTCCAAACGTTTTGCAACAGAGGTAGAAACAGAATCAGCTACAGTATTAGCAGAAACTGTCATAGTGGGAGAAGTTCCAAAGTTGTTTTCCCGATAAAATGATAAACTTTACGGTTTATCATTTCAAAGAGATAAAAAACGAGGTTAATATGAACAAAGAAACAGTAAAGCAAGAAATTCAGAGGCTGCAAAAACTAATAAGCTATCACAATAAGAAATACTATACTGAAGATGATCCAGAGATTAGCGACTTTGAATATGACCAGCTTTACCGGCGGTTAGAGGAACTAGAAGCACAATTTCCAGAAATGGCCACAAAGAATTCGCCTACTCAGCGTATAGGGGACACAGTATACAATTCTTTTGCTCCAGTAGTTCATCAAGTGCCTTTGGAAAGTTTGCATGACTCTTTTTCAGCGGATGAGCTTAGGGACTTTGACCGTCGGGTAAGAGAACTGGCAGGAGAGGTAGAATATGTGGCGGAGCCTAAGTTCGACGGGCTTTCTGTCGCGTTGGAGTATGAATACGGTGTTTTTGTTAGGGGTTCAACCCGAGGCGATGGGGTTACAGGAGAAGATGTTACTGAAAATATTCGCACCATTCGTACTGTGCCTAAAATACTGAAGGAACCTATTCCTTTTTTGGAAGTTCGGGGAGAGGTATATCTTTCCGATTCTGGTTTTCGCCGGCTATGTGAACGCCAAGAGCTTCTGGACGAAAAGCCGTTTAAAAACCCCAGGAATGCTGCTGCAGGTTCTCTTCGACAAAAAGACCCAAAGGTAACGGCTGAACGTGAGCTGGATGTTTTCGTCTTTAACGTTCAGCAAGCAAGGGGAGAGGAGTTTGCCTATCACGATCGTTCCTTAAAACGGCTAAAGGAACTTGGCTTCACAGTTTCACCCGTATACTTTACATCTGAGCATATTGAGGAGATTATCCATTTTATTCAGACTATGGGTGAAAAACGCTGGGAGTTGGATTTTCCTATTGATGGGATTGTTGTAAAGGTAAATAGCTTTTCGCAGCGAGAAGAATTAGGCAGTACGGCAAAATTTCCCCGGTGGGCAGAGGCTTTTAAGTACCCTCCAGAGGAGAAGGAAACCACACTTATTAGCATTGAAGTAAACGTGGGGCGTACTGGGGTGCTTACACCTACCGGTGTATTTGAGCCAGTAACTTTGGCCGGCACAACTGTAAGCCGGGCAACTTTACACAACCAGGATTTTATTTCTGAGAAGGATGTAAGGGTAGGTTCGAAGGTGATCTTGCGAAAAGCCGGAGAAATTATTCCTGAAGTTGTAGCAGTTGTAGCAAACCTGCAAAATAGTCAACCCTTCTTCTTGCCATCGCTTTGCCCCTCTTGTGGAGAACCAGTTTCCCGACAAGAAGGAGAGGCAGCTACACGTTGCGTCAATCCCCAATGCCCTGCTCAACTATTTCGCCACCTGATCCATTTTGCCAGCAGAGATGCGATGGATATTGATGGTATGGGTCCCGCCATTCTGGACCAATTAATACAGAAAGGTATGGTTTCTTCCCCCGCAGATCTGTATACCATAACTCCGGACCAGTTGGAAAAGTTAGAGCGCATGGGGAAAAAAAGCGCGGCCAACCTTGCCGCAGCGGTGGAAAGATCAAAAAGTAATGATTTGTATCGTTTAATATTTGCATTGGGAATTCCCCATATCGGGGCTAAAGCTGCACAAGCTTTGTGTGGTAGTGGTTCCTATGCTAGTATGGAAAAAATTATGGATGCTGCTGCTGAGGTTGAACTTATATGCAGAAGCGATGAAGCAGAAAATGTAATAAAAAAGCAGATTGCCAACTGTGGACTTGCCCAAATTGACGGTATAGGTGTGGATATGGCTGTTTCCATTGGGGACTTTTTTTCTCATAAGGGTACTCAAGAGCTAGTAAAGCGCTTGGCTGAGCTGGGGGTAAATATGCAGGCACATGTTCAGGAAGAAAGGGGGAGCGCTTTGGCTGGCAAATCCTTTGTGCTTACAGGCACGCTCCCTACAATGAGTCGGAAAGAAGCCACGCAGTTAATTGAGAAAAATGGTGGTAAGGTTGGTTCTGCTGTTTCAAAGAAAACAAGCTTTCTCCTGGCAGGTAAAGACCCAGGCAGCAAGCTAGATAAGGCTAACACATTGGGTGTGCCAATACTCAGCGAATCGCAACTGTTAGAGATGCTTACACAGTAAAAGCAATCGCAAAAGAGCGGGAAAGGAAAAAAGAAATGACAGTTGATATGAAAGAATTATACGGCCAAAATTGGCAGGAACAGGCAGAGCGCTATGAAAAAATCCGGCGTGGCTTTTTAGAAACCTTTGGTGCAGATGAAAGCGCGACTTTTTTCAGCGCACCTGGCAGAACGGAGATAGGGGGAAATCACACAGACCATAATCATGGACGTGTCTTGGCAGCAGCTATTGATCTAGATATTGTGGGCATGGCTAGAAAAACTGATACTGGGATCGTTCGGCTACGTTCTTTTGAGTATCCGAGGTTAGATACTGTAGAGTTAAACGACCTTCAGCCTCGCCGGGAAACTAGCGGTTCACAAGCATTGATCCGGGGTATCTGTGCTCAATGCCAAAAACTAGGCTATCAGGTGGGGGGATTTGACTGCTATACTATGACCCGGGTGCTAAAAGGCTCTGGCTTGTCCAGTTCTGCAGCTTTTGAGATTCTGGTTGTTACAATAATAAGCCATCTTTACAACGATGGGAGCATCGATCCCGTAACAGCTGCCAAAATTGCTCAATATGCAGAAAACGTTTACTTTGGGAAACCATCTGGGTTACTGGACCAAATGGCTAGCTCTGTGGGCAGTGTAACAGCAATGGATTTTGCGGATCCAGAAAAGCCGGTAATTGAAAAAGTAGGATTTGATCTTCGCGCTTACGGATATTCCCTATGTGTCGTGGATACTGGTGGCAGTCATGCTGATCTTACTGAGGATTATGCTTCAATTCCCCCGGAAATGAAAGCAGTAGCAAAGTTTTTCGGCAAAAATTATTTGCGGGAAGTGGACGAGGCTACATTCTATGCTAACCTTGATGATGTTCGAAGGGCAACCAGCGATCGCTCCGTACTGCGAGCGATGCATTTCTTTGACGACGATCGTTTGGCTTATGAGGAGGCACAAGCTCTAAAAGAAGGGAACTTCAGCACATTCTTGGACATGGTTCGGGCTTCTGGAAAGTCTTCCATTCAGCGCCTGCAAAATGTTTATGCGCCTGCCAATCCACAGGAACAGGGAATCACTTTAGGAATCTCTCTTTCTGAACGTCTCCTTCAAGGCAGGGGGGCCTGTAGAGTACATGGCGGCGGCTTTGCAGGAACAATTCAAAGCTATGTACCGCTTGACATGCTGGAGGAATACCAGGAAGGAGTTGCGAGAGTATTCGGACAAGCAAGCTGCTATATTCTTACTGTTCGAACGCAAGGTGGTGTGCAGGTGGAACAATAAGCCTAAAAGTCTCTATAATTGTTGTCAAATTGACTTTAATTATTTATTGTGATAACATGCATTTGAAAATAAACGGATTACAATATTTTTACTTCAATAAATAGGAGATGGATAATATGGTACATGAAAAAAGAACTCCCGAGATCCCTGCAGAGGAGGTTACTAGAGTAAAAAGTTTAGGCTTTCTGTGGGACAAGAATACTCCCAACTGTTTCAACGGTCGAGTGATTACCCGTAATGGTAAGCTTACCGCCAAAGAACTGGCTGCTGTGGCAGAGGCAGCGGATAGATTTGGTGATGGACAAGTTACCCTTACTGCCCGTATGACGGCAGAAGTACAACACATACCTTATGACAATATCGAGCCAATGATAGCTTTTTTATTAGAAGCCGGACTGGAAACCGGAGGTACTGGTGCGAAGGTGCGTCCAGTTGTCTCTTGCAAAGGAACGACTTGTCAGTATGGCTTAATTGATACCTTTGCTCTAGCTGAGGAAATCCACGAAAAGTTTTATAAAGGTTGGCATGATGTCAAGTTGCCCCATAAGTTCAAAATTGCGGTAGGAGGCTGCCCCAATAACTGCGTTAAGCCAGACCTAAATGATCTGGGCGTGATTGGTCAGAGAGTTCCCGTGATTAATTTGGATAAATGCCGAGGTTGTAAAGTATGCCAGATTCAGAAGAACTGCCCAATTGGTGTGCCTATGGTGACTAATGGTAAAGTCATCATTGACGATGAAAAGTGTAATCATTGCGGTCGTTGTTTAGGCAAGTGCCCCTTCCAGGCCATTCAAGAGTACACGCAGGGCTACCGGGTCTATATAGGTGGTCGTTGGGGAAAACAAATTGCTCGAGGCCGTTTCCTTCATAAACTCTTTACCAGCAATGAGGAGGTTATAGAAGTGATTGAGAAAGCCATCACGCTGTTCAAAGATCAGGGACAAACGGGAGAGCGTTTTTCTGATGCCATTGAGCGTATCGGTTTTAAAGAGGTAGAAAAACAGCTTATCCATTAACTTATAACCTATTTTAAGCAGGGAAACGGGTGCTATTTTCTCCCCTAAAAACGTTTCCACATGGTTTTTTACCCACTATAAGTTAGGCGTTTCTTTTCTTTGTCCATGGTTCCAAAGACTCTTACGGTTTCTCTTGGGAGGGCACTACCAGCTCAAAACCTTAGTTGCGTGAGGCCGCACGGACATTCTTCCCTTCATCATAGACTCTGTCCCATTAGAGCAGGTACTTCTGCTTATCCAGCCGTTGAATCGTTTGCAGCAGAGCAATTCCCTCTGGCGCGTTATGAATTTGTCTGCTGGACAAAGAACCCCTCCACTACAGCACGGTCAGACGCGGTGACCATATGCATTTTTGTAGTGAGCCCGCCCTTGGACCGTCCGATGGATTGCCCGCCGACTTGCTTTAAATCACCCCGCATCTGGACGCGCTTTTACTGTGGTGCTGCTGTCTGAGCACACATTTTCTATTCGAATGTTTTTTGTGCTATATAAGGAGGGGATTTACTTAAATGCTTCTTTCAACATTTACCATTCATGTCCCTACTGTCATAATTACCGCTATTATTATAGTGGCCTTTGGTGCAATAGTCGTCAATGGGATTTGCCGGCACAGAAGGGGGGAGAGGGGGTGCGGATGCAGTTGCTGCCAATGCCCCAACAGTGTTTTGTGCCATATGCATAATCAAGGAGAAGAGCTGAAGAAGCCCTAGAACTGGACAAAAAGCCGCCTTTTAGAGGCGGTTTTTTGTCCATATGAAAGAAGTTTTGAAAAAAAGGAAAGAATTCCTAAAAAGGGATTGACATTTTATAATGGTTTGTGGTATTATAGACGCCAGAGAGCTGGAGAGGTGTCCGAGTGGTTTAAGGAGCTAGTCTTGAAAACTAGTGATCCCGCGAGGGACCAAGAGTTCGAATCTCTTCCTCTCCGCCAATATGTCAATAAATTTCATTATTATATATGTCATTTTAGATTTACTATGTTCACTATTTTGGAGAAGTACCCAAGTGGTGAAGGGGCTCCCCTGCTAAGGGAGTAGGTCGGGAAACCGGCGCAAGGGTTCAAATCCCTTCTTCTCCGCCAAGGACGAAAAACCTATCAGTAAGGTTTTTCGTCCTTTTTGTTTAGTTAATAAAACCTATGGGCTATAAAGCTTAGTGGAAAGAAAAGTGGCTGCTTTAGTAAGCAGCCACTTTTTTTGACTAGCGAGAAAAAAGGTGGAAACACAATTCACAGTTTTCCTTTTTCAGCCAAGCTTACTAACACCCTCAGCTAGTTGAATGCCGTTATCAAATATGCCCCCAACTTGAGTGTATTTGATGTGATAACTTTCAATTAATTCTGGTGTACTACCACACTGTACATCAGTAGGGTAGTAGAAGCGTAAGGTGTATTCCTGACCGTTATACCGAATCTCTCCCCAGTTTCTATAGCTGGGCAGATGGCATTCTGTTTCGGTATCTAAAAACACACCAAAAAGTCTGCCGCCCATCGCTTCGGGGCCTTCATGATTGCGTTTATCATAGAAGCTAAGCCAGGGGATCTCTTCCTCGTTGCTGCGAACGACAAAATCATCTTGCCAGTTTCTGGGGACAGAAATGGTAAAAACGGTCTGGCCGTTCAGCTTATATTCTACAGGAATCGGATCCGGTACAGTTTCCAGCACAGTAATAAAGCGCTGGAGAATTACCGCAGTCTGAGCTCGGCTGGCATAGCCCTTGGGATCCAGTACTTGGCCGCTGGCAGTGCCTTTTCCAGTAATCAGCCCTGCTTCTTTTGCCCAGCATAGGTCGTCAAAAGCCCATGAATCCACATGGCCTGTATCTGGAAACTCATTTAAAGTGCTGCCGGCGCCAGCGGTGTCAATGCCCTTATACCTGGCATAGCGAGCGAGAATGGCGGCAAACTCCTGACGGGTAACATCGCCATTGGGATCAAAACGACTATTTCCCTTACCGGTAACAATCCCTCTAGAGGCGGCCCACTCTACTGGTGCCTTTGCCCAGGATGCGGTAACATCTGAAAAGCTGTTCATGCTGCTAACTGTAGGTTTTCCTTCCAGACGATAGAGAATCGCTACCAGTTGTGCTCGCGTCGTCCCTCCGGAGGGGTTGAACTTGGAGTTGCCCATGCCTTGCATCAAGCCGTTGTAACCAACATACTCAATAGCGTCATAAGCCCAATGGCTGGAATCTACGTCCACAAAAAACTGAGGTATATAATCACAGTCCGGGTTTGGATCAGGGCTAGAGGAAGGGGAAACTGCAGGAGCAGAGGGTGTAGGCTCGGCTGTAGGAGAAGGGGATACCATAGGAGTAGGTTGGGTAATGGTACCTCCAGAATCTGCGCTGACATTGAACGGAACTAGAGAAACCAGCAGAGCAAAAGTAATTAGAAGCGCAATAAGCTTTTTCATGAATAACTACCTCCTTACGTTAATGTTCTGGCCTTTTTGCAAAAGAGCAGTGGAAAAAACTGTAATGTGAAACCAACCTTTTATTTTAGTATAGCTTTTTAATCTCAAAAAAGCAAGAACAATATTCGAGTGAAATCCAAAGCACGCAGCATTTTTTCCATTTATTTTTCATCGCCCCTTGACTTAATCCCCACTTTAAGTATTATAATATACAGAAACTACCGAAGGAGGAACTAAATATGCCAGAAAAATATCTAGGCGAGAGCATCAAAAAGCTAGGGTTTGGCCTGATGCGGTTGCCCATGATCGGGGACGAAGTGGATATTGAGCAGACCAAGAAAATGGTGGATGCCTTTATGGAAAAAGGATTCACGTATTTCGACACTGCTTATGTTTACATTGGCGGTAAATCTGAAAAAGCGTTAGGTGAAGCAGTTGTTTCACGATATCCGCGAGACAGCTTTCAATGTGCCAGCAAACTGCCTATTTGGGATCTGAAAGACACAGCTGATATGGAGCGGATTTTCCAGGAGTCTTTAGACCGGGCTGGCCTAACCTATTATGATTTCTATTTGCTACATGCCCTAGGCAAAGAATCGGCAGAAAAATCAGATAATTTAGGAGCCTGGGACTTTTTGAAAAAGCTAAAGGCTGAAGGTAAGGTCAAGCACATCGGATTTTCTTTCCATGATTCCGCTGAAGTGTTAGAAGATATCCTGACAAAACACCCCGAGGCAGAGTTTGTTCAGCTTCAGATTAACTATGCCGACTGGGATAGCGAAAATGTTCAATCTCGCAAATGTTATGAAATCGCCCGCAAACACGGGAAATCCATTATTATAATGGAACCTGTGAAGGGAGGGGCTCTAGCTACTATGACGCCCGAAGTCCAGTCGCTTTTCAAAGCTGTTAATGCAGAGGCATCAATCGCGTCCTGGGCCGTGCGTTTTGCAGCATCTCTTGAAGGGTTGGTAACAGTATTATCTGGAATGAGCGACACTGCCCAAATGGAAGATAATCTATCTTTCATGGCAGATTTTACGCCTTTAACCCAAGCGGAACAAGAGACTGTTCAAAAGGCTGTAGATGTTTTAAATAGTTTGCCTACAGTGCCTTGCACTAGCTGCAAGTACTGTGTAGATGGCTGTCCCCAGAAAATTAATATTCCTGGAGCACTTTCCTCCTTAAACCAACTAATTCTGTATGGTGATGTTGAGCGTGCAAAAGGTCAGTACAAGCATGCGATAGGGGAGGGCGGTAAGGCCAGTGATTGCATTGAATGTGGAGCTTGCCAGAGCCATTGTCCGCAGCATTTGGAAATTATTAATCACTTAAAAGTAGTTACATCCAAGTTAGAGGCCTAACTAGCCAAAGAAATGATTTCAAATAAAAAGAGTTGATATTATTATCAGCTCTTTTTTTGTTTGCTTTTATTTAACCAGAACGCGGGGAACAAATAGGGAGAAGAGCACTCCTGGAAAGCCATTTACCTTGTCGATTGTTAAAAAAGCCAGTAAATCGAACACATTGACACCTTGCACCAAGGAATCGAACATCTTGTTGTAAAACTGCACAAGCGTGGAAAGTTGCTGCATTTATGTGGATAGAAGGGGAGAGCGCCATTTTGATCGCCTCACAACTGGTGCTTTGGTCTTGCTGATGTACAATTTGTAGAAAAAACTTCGAATAAATATTCGAATATGGGGAAATCCTATTCAGAATGTATGTTTATGCACGAACGTCGAGCGGCCTAATATACATTAGTTTACATAACTTAAAGAACATAATTTTTTGTGAGTTCTAGAAAAATGGAAAAATATTCGTTTTTTCCCTTGCAAAATCTCATGGGATGTATTATAGTAATAAGCACAGAGAGCAGTGTTTCCATATTTTGGGGAGAAGGTTTCTTTCTTTCCACATGCTTTTGTTGAAATGTGAAAAACGGCTTTATTCCAAGGGATTTTCACTTTTTGCTTTACGTAGTTTCTATGGCTAAAGCCAATATCGTTTGGACTATTGAAGACAAACGATGCCAAACAATGGAATAAATATCCTGATCAGGAAGTGTGGTCCTAAATACTGCAAATGCATCGTTTTCGAAACTTTGGTTTCAAATAAAAACGCATGTATATTCGCTTTCTTAAATTCATAGTAATGCTACTGTGGGGAAGTACAGCCCATAGTAAAAAATGCGAAGGAGCATCGCTATGAAAAGAGAAGACTCTTTATTTGTCACACCATTTTTAGGACGTTTTTCTTCCTGTAAGGTTTTTCCATCCTTGTGTGCGGCTATGACAAGTGGTTTACTTGTCGGATCTGGTTTTATGACTGCCTTCTATTCTCTCCAAAATTCTTTCTCCTGGTTGCTCTTTCTTTCTGGGAGGCCTGAAACAGGTTGCAGCTTTTTCTCTGGCTTCTCATCCATTTTGTTGAACCTGCTGTTCTTTTTGATCCTCCTTTACCTTTTGGGCATGACAATATTTGGAGCAATTGGAGTGCCTGTGCTGTTATTTTTCAGAGGTGCAGCAGTGGGGGCGTGGCTCATCTCTTTTTTCTCGGAAAATGTTCTAAAAGACTTGCCTGCCCTACTACTCTGTTACCTGCCAGCTACTGTCGCAGCATCTTTGCTAATGATCCTTTTTGGTACCCAAGCATTGATCTTCTCTAGGCGGCTAGCTAAAGTAAGTTTCTCGGCCAAACCAGAAGATTTGGATTTTGTTTCCTATTTGAAAGATTTCCTTACCTTTATTTGTTTTGCAGTGTGTACTTCCCTTTTTGGTGGTTTTCTATTGGTATTGCACATGATATTTTAAGAAAAGGTGGTAGAAAAATGAATGACTTTTATTCTATGTTCGGCGAATATTTGACGGAACAAAAAACGAGCTCAACAAATACAAAAGAGTCCTATCTTCGAGATACACTTAATTTTCTGGAATTTCTTTCTGAGTTTGATGTGACACCACTTCATGCCGATGAGAGAGATGTACAGGCTTATGTAGATCGGCTTCAAGAGATAAACCGTTCTCCTACAACGATTTCTAGAAATTTGGCTTCTGTGCGATGTTTCTTTAAGTTTTTGATTTATAGAGGCCTCTTAGACCAGAATCCTGCCAAGGGCATTAAGCTAAACAAAGCAGAAAAAAAGCTCCCGCAGGTACTTCAGGGAGAAGAAATTGAGCTTTTGCTCTCTAAGCCAGATATTACCGAACCCAAAGGCTGTCGGGATAAAGCCATGCTAGAGCTTCTTTATGCCACAGGAATACGAGCTTCCGAGCTAATTAATCTAGATATTAAGGATATTAACCTTCGCTCTGGAGTATTATATTGCAAGGGTAATAAAGGGGTACGCTCTATTCCTGTGTATCCCTCTGCAGTGGTAGCAGTATCCGATTATATTTATCGTATGCGTGGCCTGATTGCGGACCCCAACGGAGATGATGCTCTTTTTGTGAATTTGAACGGGGGGCGACTTACCCGCCAAGGATTCTGGAAAATTGTGAAAAGCTATGCAGCCGATGCAGGTATTACGAAAGAAATTACCCCACATACGATCCGTCATTCTTTTGCCCTCCATTTGCTGGAAAATGGAGCTTCTGTAAAAGATATTCAGACTATGATGGGGCATGCAGATATTTCTTCAACTCAAGTTTATGTGCAGTTGTTGGACAACCATGTAAAGCAAGTGTATCAAGATTGCCACCCTAAGGCAAAACTGGGCTAAAATGGATTATGTAAAGGAGATGTTTTTTTGGGCTTTTTAGGACTTTTTGGTAACTATGATAAGCCAGGACCTGGTGTAAATAAGGACGAGCCGCCTAAAGCTGCACCTGTACGTTTTTTTGAAATACTGTTCAGAAAATTCACCAAGCTTGTTCAGCTCAATCTCATTTTTATAATTCCTACTCTGGTTGCGCTTGCACTTATGTTTCTCTTATACATGGTTCCCTTTCACTTTATCGTCCAGCTTCAGAATATCGTGATAGATGGGTGGGCAACCTTTGTAGTACCCTTGCCATTGGTTTTGCTCTCGCCCTTTACGGCAGGGCTTACCCTAGTAACTAGGAATTTCGCCAGGGAAGAGCATGCCTTTGTATGGTCAGATTTCTGGGATGCAGTAAAAGGAAATTGGAAATATTTTTTAATTAACGGGTTTCTTTGTTATTCTGTTTTTACCTTGTTGGGTTTTGCCATTCTTTATTATTACTCTATGGCTGGCGTAGAGTGGTTAAACTATATTCCTTGCTGGATTTGTTTAGTGGTTGCGATAATCTTCTTGTTTGCACAATTTTATCTGCCGATGATGTTTGTCACCTTTGATCTGAAATTTTCCCACGCTTACAAGAACGCAATGATTTTTACGATAGCGGGGTTTGGCCGTAATATTTTTCTCACACTCATTATGGGAGTCTTAGTATTTGTTATAATCAGTGTCCCTATGCTAAACATTACAGTTTTGATCCTATTTCTTCTATTTGCATTTTTTATCTTTGCATTTTTTTCCTATCTGATTAACTTCACAATTTATCCGATTATTAATGGATATCTCATTGAACCCTACCAGAAAATGCAGAAAGAGAAAGAAGAGGCTGCTACTAAAGGAATTGCCGGCGAGGATTTTTCTGGTCTTTTCGCTCAATTACCTGAAGAGGAAGAAGACGAGAACGAAGAAGAAAAATATGTATATGTGAATGGGAAACTGGTGAAAAAGTCTGAACTCAATAAGAAGCCAGATAAATCGATTGAATAGATAGGGGAGAGACCTAAGAATAATAACAAAAATCCCCCGGCTTTGCTGGGGGATTTTTGTTATTATTTATCTTTATGTTTTTCCAATGGTTTGTTTATTCTTTCAGTAGCTTTTGGTTTTATTCCTGCTAGAGGATTCGAGTTCACAGCTGCCTCCATTTGCTTATTAGAAGTATGTGTATAGATTTCGGTAGTTCCTAAATTTTCATGACCTAAAATATCTTGAAGCACTCGAATATCCACATCTCCATATCGATACATCAGAGTAGCCGCGGTGTGACGAAGCTTATGTACAGAATAACCTGTTCCTCCTAAGCCAATTTTCCTCAAATATTTTTTTACAATAAATTGAACGGTTTTAGGACTAATTCGTTGTTTTCGAGCACTAAGAAAAAGAGCCTCCCGGTCTATAACCCCATCTTTTGGTCGGGCAAGCAGATAACTGCTGATGGAATCTACACAAGCCTGGTTTAGATAAACAATGCGCTCTTTATTACCTTTGCCTAAGATACGTAAAGTATTATTGTTCCGTACAACATCATTCATATTAATACCCACTAACTCAGACAAACGCATGCCACAGTTTAAAAACAAGGTAAGCATACATCTATCTCGTTCCTGATCAGGACCATCTACTGCGTTTAGCAGCTCGATACTTTGTTCGAGAGAAAGAAATTTAGGCAATGACTTCTTTGCTTTAGGTGGAGTTAAATTGTCCGTTGGATTTTCATCCAGAAGGTTTTCGTGTATTGTTAAATATTTAAAGAAAGACTTAAGCGATGAGGACTTTCGCTGGCGAGTAGAGCTCATATTGTTTCGTTTATCTGCTACATAGTTCATGAACTCGAATATATCGACGGTGGTAATACCTCGAATAAATTCTAAGTCGATATCCTGAATCTCAATCTTTGACAATGGCGTTTTTTCAGGTACTAACGCTTTGTTGAGCTTTAAAAAACGAAAGAAAGTCCTAAGATCCATGCAATAATTATCAACTGTTCTGACAGATAATCCTTTAATATTTCTTAAGTACATCGCGTATTGCTGTACAATTTCTGGCATTTCTGCTTTTATCGTAAAACCCATCGATTTTAGCCCCCCTGAATTATACAAAATATTCATTTAGTATAATCTTGTCTGTGAGTTTTTTGCTTCTCTTCTTGCTGCAAGTTCCGGATTCTTTTGATATGGCCTGCCTATTAGTAATCTTGTTGTCAACGTATTAATTGGTACTCAATGTTTAACCCAACAAGCGCAAGTTTTAGCAATGTACCTTTGTCGAAGCAATTGCTTGTGGTTAACGCAAATCTTGAATAACAACAAGTGGCAAATGCAACTTGTTTTAAAGGACTTAACATTCTTTGGAGACTTGGACTATGGCTCGCGCTTCACAAGTATCAAAATATTACGCCAACGACTCTTATCTGATTTCATCTCTCTATTTAACATTTCATCTAAGAGAAAGAATGCCCCCAACATCTGTTAAAGGTCCCTTGACTAATTCAACTAGACGGATGTCTCTTTGTGCTAGGAACGTTTGAATACGTGTGCCATCTGGATGATTCTCCAATGAACCAGCAACCACCATCTGATCTGGAGCAATCATTGCACAACAGCCTCCAATTAATCCATAATTATATCCTGGTAACTGAATATACCCTGGTCTTATTCTTAACACATCCATATTACAGGTTTCTAATGCATTCGCCATGCCTAGATCAGCAGTAATTGCAGAATGCTTGTCTACCAGAACTGTAGAGCAAGCAGTATAGCCTTGCTTTACAGGCACAAAGTTACCATCCAGGACAGACATAATTTTCTTGTCAATTGTGTGAGGATTGCCGACTGTCCCTCCCTCCCACGCCAAAATATTGCATAATACATCCTTTGGATATTTGTTTTCCGGTTTTGCAGCAGTTTCTATAGTTAATATATCTAGTTGCCGCAATTTAGTAGATAATGGATTTTCCTTTGTAATAAATGTTGTTCCATCACACAAAACTGCTACTTGCATATCAGGGTGCCAGGCAACCGGTTTTGGAAGGCGGAAATCGGCTTGGGTAGTTATGGATTCTATTCCCAATGCTTCTATCGATTGCGCAAGTTTCAGGGACTCACCGGAGATCAACACCGTTCTAGCACGGTGGTCCGGCAGTCTCGTAGGCCACATTATATCGCCGCCTCAAAAGCTTGGCGGATGTTTCTTGCACCAATAATTTCTATGTCTTCAAAACTTTTTCCCGCTAATATTTTTAGGCCATGGTGTGGCAGAATGCATCGATGAAACCCCAACCGCCTAGCTTCCGCGATTCGAAAATCACTATGACTGATACTTCGCAGTTCACCTGCCAGCCCAATTTCGCCAAAAACAACGGTATCCTCTCGGACGGGCATGTCTTTTAAACTGGAAATCAAGGCGACGGCTACAGCTAAATCCACAGCAGGTTCGTCCAGCCGAAGGCCCCCTACTACGTTGATATAAGTATCTAGGCTTGAAAAAAAGTAGCCCGCTCTCTTTTCCAGTACAGCTAAAATCAGGGATAGACGGTTATGGTCAAAACCTGTAGACATCCTGCGGGGGGTACCAAATCCAGAAGTAGTGGCTAGGCCCTGAATCTCTGCCAATAATGGACGGGAACCCTCCATAACTGCCGTAACACATGTACCGGAAGAGTCTTTCGGCCTGCCGGAAAGCATTGCAAGAGAGGGATTTTCCACTTGCTTTAAACCTCTGTCCCCCATATCAAAAACGCCGATTTCATTGGTAGAGCCATACCGGTTTTTTACAGCCCGAAGAATACGGTATGTCATTTGCCGGTCACCTTCAAATAGAAGTACAGCGTCTACAATATGTTCTAATACCTTTGGTCCAGCAATTGCGCCGTCTTTGTTTACATGCCCAACTACAATAATGGGTATGTCCATTGCCTTTGCACAGCGCATCATGGTATTTGTACATTCGCGTACTTGGGTAACACTGCCTGGCGACGAAGTTAAATCAGTATGATTCATCGTCTGAATAGAGTCGATCATCACCAAATCAGGCACTTCATTGTGAATTTGGCTCACCACATACTGTACATCAGTTTCTGTTAAAATCTTTAGATTCTGACTACTAACGCCTAATCTGCTAGCACGCAACTTAAGCTGACGGGCTGACTCTTCCCCAGAAACATACAAGATCTGCAAGTTTTTTCCTAAAAATTCGCATATCTGCAAGAGAATGGTTGACTTCCCGATGCCAGGGTCACCGCTAATCAACACCAAAGATCCTTTTACAATTCCTCCTCCCAAAACCCGGTCTAACTCGGAAAGACCAGTAAAGTAGCGATGTTCATCCTCTGTGCTAATCTCATTGATCGGCGTAGGCAATGACGCTGTTTTTGCTCTTTGAACAGGGGCGCTCTGAAAAAACTGAGGTTCTCTGACACTTTCTTGCAGGGTGTTCCATTCCCCGCACTCGGGGCACTTCCCTAACCATTTTACTGATTCATACCCGCATTGAGTACATTGATAAATAATTTTTGTTTTTCCCGCCATCGCTTTTCCTTTCCGCAAATTTTTCCGATATGTAAATGCAAATAGCCCAGCGCATTTATCAACAAAATTATACCATGCTTTTTCTCCCATGTAAAGCATAAAACTTCAAATACCGAAGATACATACTGGCAAAGCTAACTTTTTTAAAAATTTTCTTGTTCTATACTCTCTAAATAGTCAATTAATCCATTATAAATTGCGATAGAAATTTCTTTTTGATATTTTTCGTCGCACAACCTTTCTGTTTCTCCTGGATTAGATAAAAAGCCGCATTCTATTAACACGCTGGGAACATAACTTTTATGCAGAAGGTAGATATTACTATCTGCTGGCTTATTTTCTCTTTTATTCTCTGGCTGGAGTGAACTTACAATGTTTTTGCGGATAGCTTCAGCTAATTCAGCGCTTTCAGGACAGTTGGGAGAGTAAAAAACTTGAGCACCGCTGTATTTGCTTTGGGTAAAGTGATTCTGATGAATACTGATCAGAATACAGTCACCAGCCTCTTCAACCATGCGAAGCCGGGATTTAGTGTCCGAACGTTTTCTCTCAGATATTGTTGCTAAATTTTGATCTCCCACCGACGTATCACTTTCACGAATCATGATCACTTGAAAATTGTTCTGAATTAGGAGTTTCTCCAATTCTAGGGCAATGGCTAAATTGATATCTTTTTCCAAAACCCCTCCTACCCCTATAGCGCCTCCATCTTCCCCACCGTGCCCAGCATCCACCACAATGATCCCCTTTTTTTCAAAAAAGTCTGCGTGGAAGGATACAATTCCAAAAGCCTGCAAGGTCTGCGTTGCAAAAAGAGCTAAGGATAAAAAAAACAATAATGAAAACAGAAATTTGCGCTTCACTCTTTCACAACCTCCTTTTTCCCAATTTGCTATACGATTCAAAATATAGCTATGCAAGTCGGTATGGAAGTATACTCTTTTCAAAAGCTGGATATTGTGTTATAATATCTATATTCCCTCTAGCCCTACAAAACTATGAGTACAAAAGGAATGGATAGCTATGAAGATTATCGATTTACTAAAACAAGATAAAGTCACTTTTTCCTGTGAAATATTTCCGCCTAAAAAAGACAATGCATTTGGTGAAGTCTTTAATGTAGTCGACCAGATTAGTGCTTTTGGTGTAGACTTCATTAGTGTTACCTATGGCGCTGGTGGAAGTACCTCAAAAAAAACTGTAGAAGTAGCTGCGTATATTCAAAATCGAAAGAAAGTTGCAACTTTAGCTCATCTCACCTGTATTGGAGCTACTAAAAAGCAAATTGAACAACGAATTCAAGATCTAAAAGAGCAAGGCATCGAAAATATTATGGCTTTGCGCGGCGATAGACCTTTAGATTCTACCACTCAAGGTGAATACCGACATGCTGTGGATCTTATTAGGGAAATCCACAGCAATGGTGAATTTTGCATAGGAGGCGCTTGCTATCCAGAAGGCCATATGGAATGTGATCATAAGAAAAAAGATATTCTTTACTTGAAAGAGAAGGTTGAGGCTGGCTGCGATTTTTTAACCACCCAAATGTTTTTTGACAATAACCTCTTTTATAATTTCCTATACAAAACACTTTCTGCGGGCATCTCTGTTCCGATTATCCCTGGTATCATGCCAATTATTAACGCAAGGCAAGTAAAACGCTCTTGCGAACTTTCTGGCGCTACAATGCCTGCCCGTTTTATCGCAATTGCCGACCGATTTTCTGATGATCCTTTGGCTATGGAGCAGGCGGGTATCGCTTATGCCACGGATCAAATAGTGGATTTAATTGCCAATGGGGTGAAATGGATCCATCTTTACACTATGAATCGACCCCAAACCGCCGCAAAGATACTGCATAATCTTAGCCATATTCTTCGGTAGTTTAAGCATTATGTTGAATAGAAAAGAAATTCTGCGATATTTAGGGGCAGAGAATAGCGGCAACGCCCTTAATCACATGATTGAACGAGCAGAAAGAGAAATAATTGCCGCCTCACACCCAAAGCATGTTTATAAGCTAATTAATGTTGAAATTGAAAATAAGAGTTTGATTTTGGGCCATGTCACGATTGAAAGTAAAGATTTGGCTCAACACTTACAAGGATGCCGAGAAGCATTTCTATTCGCCATTACTTTAGGCCCTAATGTGGATTCATTAATAAAGAGATATACCTATACCGAGATGTCTATGCTCCCTGTTTTACAGGCAGTAGCAAGCACATATATCGAACACTGTGCCAATATGGCACAAAAAGAATTAGAAAAATACGCAGTTCATCATAGCAGCTTTCTCAGACCTCGATTTAGCCCTGGTTATGGTGATTTTCCCTTGCACTATCAGCGATTGCTGTTTAACATACTGGATATCTCTAAAAAAATTGGGGTCTCTCTTACAGAGAGCTATCTTATGATTCCTTCTAAGTCAATTACTGCTGTAATTGGTTTATCGGATGATCCTTCTCAATGCCACATAAACAGATGCATGAATTGTAATAATAAAAGCTGCCCTTTCAGAAAGGATGAATTATGTAATGAATGAAATTCTTAAAGAGATTGGACATCGGCCTATCTTTTTTGATGGGGCCATGGGCACGATGCTTCAGACACAGGGACTGCAACCAGGAGAGGCGCCTGAGCTTTGGAATGTAAACCATCCCGATATTATCCAGGAAATACATGAGAGCTATCTAAAAGCCGGGAGTGATATTGTAAAGGCAAATACTTTCGGAGCTAATCGTTTTCGATGCCGAGAAAATCAAGTTGAAGTAAGAGGAATCATTACAACGGCAATTCAACTTGCTCGAAAAGCTGTAAACCATGTGGGACACGGTGCAGTTGCTTTGGATATAGGACCTAGCGGTAAACTTTTGGCTCCACTAGGCGATTTGGATTTTGAGAAAGCTGTTCATACGTTTCGTGAGATGGCTGAAGCAGGAGCTGAGGCTGGAGCTGACTGTGTACTTATTGAAACTATGAATGATCTTTACGAGGCAAAGGCGGCTCTGTTAGCTGTAAAGGAAAGCACTTCTCTCCCGGCCTTTGTTACAATGACTTTTGACAAAGAGGGAAAACTTTTAACTGGAGGAGATCTTAAGACAATCTCTTCGGTGCTAGAAGGACTGGGTGCTGACTATATTGGATTAAATTGTGGCCTGGGGCCAGAGCAAATGTTGAACCTTATTAAGGAGCTGCGCAGATATACCGCTCTTCCTCTGGTAGTCAATCCTAATGCAGGCCTGCCAAAAGAAAAAAATGGCCGAACTTTTTATGATATATCTCCAACTGATTTTGCGTCTTGGATGCAAAAGATCATTTCTGCTGGTGCTTGGATTATTGGTGGCTGCTGTGGAACCACACCAGAGCATCTGCATGAAACGGTAGCGCTATGCAAAGGGATGACATGTAAACCTATTTTACCTGTCAATGACACAGTTATTACATCTGGCAGTCAAGCTGTGGAAATCGGGTTAGCACCCGTTATTATAGGAGAACGTATTAATCCTACAGGGAAACCTCGATTTAAGCAGGCCTTACGGGAAAATGACTTAGGATATATTCTTCGAGAAGGTATTACTCAGCAAGAAGCTGGGGCCCATATTCTGGATGTCAATGTGGGATTACCAGAAATAAATGAATGCGAAATAATGGTTAAGACTATTGTTGAACTACAATCCATTTCCCCTTTACCCCTTCAGATCGATACCGCTGACCCAAAAACGATGGAACAAGCCATGCGCATTTACAACGGTAAGCCACTGGTAAACTCAGTTACGGCAAAAAGAGCTTCTATGGAGGCTATTTTTCCTCTTGTTAAAAAGTATGGCGGCGTTATAATTGGACTTACCATTACGGAAAATGGTATTCCAGATACAGTATCAGATAGAGTTGCTGCGGCAAAAACGATTATTGAGACTGCCAAATCCTATGGAATTGAAAAGAAAAATATTGTGATTGATCCTTTGACCATGGCGGTTAGTGCAGACCCAAGAGCTGCTCTGATTACCTTAGAGGCTTTGTCTCGAATTAGCAGCGAATTGGGTGTTCACACTTCTTTGGGCGTCTCAAATGTTTCTTTTGGGCTTCCTCAGAGAGAAAGGGCTACTTCCGCGTTCTTCTTAATGGCTCTGCAATGCGGTTTAAACGCGGCTATTATGAATCCCCTATCCGATAGTATGATGGGTGCCTACCACTCTTTTTGTTTGCTTTCTGGACAGGATAGCAGCTGCATGAACTACATTAACGCCTATCATGATCAGTCGCAGGCCTCTTTTTCTTCTGGCATCCAGTGTACACTTAAAGAAGCAATTGAAAAAGGGTTAAAGGACGAGTCGGCTAAAAATGCAGAGATCTTGTCACAATCTATGTCTGGGCTAGAAATTATTAACCAAGAAATTGTTCCAGCTTTAGATGAGGTTGGCCGTTGCTTCGAAAATAAGACTCTTTTTTTACCGCAATTGCTTATGAGTGCTGACGCAGCTAAATCAGCTTTTGAAGTGCTTAAGTCACATATGAACGGGCAAAGTGCAGAGCAAAGTAAGTTGACCATTGTCATTGCAACAGTAAAGGGTGACGTTCACGATATCGGAAAGAATATCGTGAAGGTATTGCTGGAAAACTACGGATTTACAGTTATTGATCTGGGTAAGGATGTTTCTCCAGAAGTTATAGTTGAGGCTGTAATTGAAAGCAAAGCAAAGCTTGTAGGTCTTAGCGCCTTAATGACAACTACTGTAGCCAATATGAAGGAAACCATAGAACTTCTTCGAAAAGAAACCCCTTATGTAAAAATTATGGTCGGAGGTGCTGTGCTGACACAGGAATATGCCGATATGATTGGCGCGGATTTCTATGGTCAAGATGCCATGGCCTCTGTACGATATGCGATGAAACTTGCAGAAAATATATAAACCTTAAAAGAGCCCAGTATGGCTAGACTTAACTTCCATACAGAGCTCTATTTTTCTATTTCAAAAAAATTAATTTTTACTAATTGAAATACCATAATCCAAAATTACATTGCCTTGACTGTCTGCTGTTGTAAATCGGGGGCAATTACATCTTTGAAAGCACCAATCATCTTCTTTAGGTTTTAATCCTTGCCGTTGCAGAGCTTCTAAGCATTGTTCATGGGCCACAGAATTAAACAGCTCTCCATTATTATAGCAATCCAAGAAATTATCAAGGAATACCAGCGGCAGAAAACCAACCAGC
>CAJUSM010000017.1 GCA_910588935.1 uncultured Oscillospiraceae bacterium | reverse complement strand
CAAAACTACATTTTTTCCTCGGCGTTTTCTTTCATTTTATCATCGGCGCTGACACAAAGCATGAACACTGGGCCGAGAACATGGAGGCTTTTCGAATTCGGAGTAAGGAACGGATTGATATGATAAAAGATCAAGGACTGGAAACGAAGAGCGTCGACAAGGCGGTCGAGAACGCGAAAAAAGAAGCGCCTGCGGCAAAAGCTGCAAGCGCATCTATGGAAAAAAGTCTGAGCGCAAAGGGGAACGAAACAGAAACAAAACCCGTTGATAAAAGCAACAAAGTAAAAAGCAGGAGCGCGGCGGGTAAGTTCCATAAAAATCAGGCGGTAATTGCCGTTTGGACAAACGACGATATAGTCAAAAAAGCCGACGGTACTGTGAAAGGCGCTTATCTTGATATTCAAATAGACCAGTCGAACTTGTCCAGGAAAGATGTGCAGAATGGGAAAGGTCTTAGCAGCCCTTCTGTTCACTATGCGTACAGTCAAAATCCTGAGAGAAAGCCCAATAAAGTATTCTATACGGCACGTCAGATGGACATGATGCAGAGTGTTGGAACGACGACAGACGCCGGTAAAGCACATGGTTGCTCATTTACCGCTAATGTGTATACCCGCAAGGGAGTTTCCGGCAAAGATACAAGTTTTGTACTCTTACCCAAAGATGAAGCATTCGCGAAAAGTAATGCTGAACTGGATGATGTCCGATGGTACAACAGTCAAAACGAATTGAAGCCGTCACAGCATGAGAATTTCGGACCGTCTAAATTAAAACAACAGTTTTTTGTCACATCACAGGTGCGGCAGCTTGTGAACGGGAGCAAGGACAAATCTGGCGATTTGACAATGGACGAAATCAATAAGTCTTTGAATAATGATTATGAATGCGAATAAGAATTCGAACAAAAGAGAGCCTGGATAGGCTCTCTTTTGTTTTTAGCCGTTTACTTCCCAATACATCCGGGTTTTCGTGCTGATCTCGCCCTCCTGCAGCGTAAACCGCAGCACAGGCAACTCTAACTGGCCCAGGCCATGGGCTTCTGGAATGGTAGACTGGCCAGTAATTTCCAAATTACTGCCAGCAAACCGGAACAGCAACCGCCGCCCTGTAGCCATTCTGGTATTTCGCAGCCAAACCTCCAGTACGTCTTTTTCTCGCCAGCAGGCGTTAACCCCGAATGGTACGCCCTGAATTTCTGTTGTGGTATAATGGCCTTCCATACCCAGGTCAATAGAGATTTCTTTGCCATCCTGAACACAGAGCATTTGGGCTCTATGTCCTTCAAAACGGAAACCCAAGCTTTCCAATCGGCCTCCTTGAGGCTCAAAGCTGCCAGCGCCTGCTACTATATCCACAATTCCAGGCAGGTTCTTGTCTGGTAAGTAGATTGCTCCGTTTAGCGAGGCCTCAGCGCCGGGATTGCGCATACTCAGCATGGGATTCAGCTCTAGGTGTTTCAGTCGGTTTTCAAGTATATGATAATTTCTGTGATCCTCTGCCAGGGGCTGAGAGCCTATGGCAGACAGCAGCTTTTCCCATACCGCTGCAAGTACAGCCTGCAGGCGCATGGAAGCTGAATGGATAACCAACACACTGTCTTCTTTTGTCATCACAATGCCATACTGGCCATATGCGCCATCGCCTCGAAACACCCCGTCTGGTGTGCAGCGCCAAAACTGGAAACAATATCCTGCCTGCCAATCCGGGTCGCCGCCCCATCCGGCCCCAGCGTTTTCTATCTGTTTAGAAGTGGCCATGGCAAACCATTCTGAGTTCAGCAGCTGCTTGCCTTCCCAACTGCCCTGGTTTGCTACAAACTGGACAAACCTGGCCATATCCTCAATGGTAAGGAACATGCCGGCCCCGCCCATTTCTATGCCGCCGGGAAGAGTCTGGCAGTGGATATCCGCCATGCCTAGAGGTTCCAGCAGTCTAGGCTTAAGGAATTGGGTAAGAGACATGCCGCTAACCTTGGTAAGAATCGCGCTGAGCAGGTTAGTGCCCGCGGTGTTGTAGAGGAAATGGCTGCCAGGTTCGTAAACAAAAGGCTGGTGGAGAAAATTTCGAATCCAGTCTCCGTTCCAGTCAATTTCTGTTTCATGGCCACAGCCCATCATCAGCAGATGGCGGACCTGGCACTTTTGCAGATTCTCACAGGGGTTTTCAGGAGTCTCCTCTGGGAAAAGGTCGACCAGCCGGTCGTCAAGGGAGAGCAGACCTTCCTGCACCGCGAAACCAATGGCGGTAGAGGTTAAACTCTTGCTGAAGGAGAACATGATGTGAGGCACATCTGGCCTGTATGGAGCCCAACTCCCTTCAGCACAGACTCTGCCATGGCGGAGGAGCATGAAAGCGTGCATTTCAATCCCCTGCCGGTAGAGCTCGTCCAGCATTGCGGTAATGGCCGAGGAAGGAATACCTACAGATTCAGGGGTAACACGGGGGAAGTTCATAATACTAACCTCTTTTCTATGTTCTTGCAAAGCCTTGTGGGCTTAGCTGCCAGAAATGTAAAGCAAAAACCTGCTTGCGTGGGGGCGAGAATGGATACGCTGGTAAGGCCAGAAAGGCCAGAAAACCGAGAACTAAAGTCTGTTATATAAAACAGCAGGGAAAAATTGCTGTAAAACGCGGCGCAAATTTATCAAAAATACTCTGCTGCAATCCCCAAAAAAAGCTTGTGGGTCTTTGCAGAAACAAGAGGGAGAATGGCGAGTTTTTTTCATTGTTTCAATTTTATCTTATTTGTAGTGAGCAAATGTGAACAAATCAAGGCGAGGGGAAGGGACACATAGGTTTATGCTTTTTCTGTAAGGATTTCTGAAAAGCTACAGGAAAGTTCCGTTTAAACCCTTTCAGAATGCGGAATAATACAGATACGAAAAAAATGAAAGGCGGGAAAACAATGGTAAAGATTCAAAAGGTTTACGGGTGTGAGATACTGGATTCACGGGGAAACCCCACAGTCAGCGCCACGGTTCAGCTTTCAGATGGTACAATGGGTACCGCGGCGTCGCCCTCTGGAGCGTCTACGGGTAAGTTTGAGGCCGTAGAGCTCCGAGATGGCGATGACCGCCGCTATGGGGGAAAGGGTGTGCTTAAGGCGGTACGCAATGTAAACGAGATTATCTCTCCGGCCTTGGAGAAGCTCCACTGCCTTACCGTGCGGGAAGTAGACAATGTTCTGAAAAAGCTGGACGGCACGCCAAATAAAGCCCATCTGGGAGCGAATGCCACACTTGCGGTGTCCTTGGCCTGTGCCCGGGCCATTGCTGCCCATTACCGAATGCCCCTTTATCGCTTTTTGGGAGGCGCGGCAGCCTATAAGCTGCCAGTACCCATGATGAATATTCTCAATGGCGGTGCACATGCCAGCAATAATATCGACATTCAGGAGTTTATGATTGTCCCTAGCGGTGCTGAGAATTTCCGTGAGGGCCTGCGCTGGTGTAGCGAGATCTACCACGCCTTAGGGGCCCAACTAAAGGCGAAGGGGCTCTCTACTGGCGTAGGAGACGAGGGCGGTTTTGCACCTGATCTGAACAGCGATGAGGAGGCAATTGAAGAAGTTCTGGCCGCTATTGAAAAAGCTGGTTACTCCGGCCGGGTACAGTTGGCCCTGGATGCAGCGGGGAGCGAATGGGCCCAA
Source organism: uncultured Oscillospiraceae bacterium (assembly GCA_910588935.1). GTDB lineage: Bacteria > Bacillota > Clostridia > Oscillospirales > Acutalibacteraceae > Acutalibacter. The sequence continues at coordinate 39,497 of CAJUSM010000017.1, read as the reverse complement.
GAGGGCAAGTACCATCTGCCCAAGCGGGGAAAGACCTTGGATCCGGAAGACTTAATTGAATACTGGGAAGGCTTGGCCGCCAAGTATCCGATTATTTCAATTGAGGATCCCTTAGGAGAGGAGGATTTTAAAAGCTGGACAGAACTTACAGGACGAATTGGCCAAAAAGTACAGCTGGTGGGGGACGACTTATTTGTCACCAATATTGAGCGCCTACAGCAGGGCATTGATCGCCATGCCGGCAATGCCATTCTTATTAAGCCTAACCAAATTGGTACACTGACCGAAACCCTTCAGGCGATTGATTTAGCCAGGCGCAGTGGCTACAATACCATTATATCCCATCGCTCCGGGGAGACAGAGGATACCTTTATTGCCGATTTGGCGGTAGCCGTAAATGCCGGACAAATTAAAACTGGGGCGCCATGCCGGACTGAACGGGTTGCAAAATATAACCGGCTGCTCAGAATAGAGGAGTGTTGACAAAAATTGAGGAATGCATTATGATGGTATTGTAGAAATAGCCAGCGAAAAGCTGGAAACAATACTATGGGCAAGGCGCCTAAAGAAAGAAGAGGGATCTAAATGGGAGCTATTTGGGCCAGAGTGGAAAACTGTGTAAAGGATATTCGAAGGTTTACGGACTTTGTGCCGGAAACGGCCCTGGTGCTTGGCTCAGGCCTAGGCGGTTTTGGGGAAAAGGTGCGTTTGGCCGCTGAGGTGGCTTACTCGCAAATAGGGGGGTTCCCGGTTTCTACAGTGCCGGGGCACAAGGGGAGGTTCATTTTTGGATATGTAGGGAAAAGACCAGTGGCTGTAATGCAGGGCCGGGTGCATTACTATGAGGGCTATTCTATGGAGGATGTGGTGCTCCCCATTCGGGTACTCCGGGCCTTGGGTGCCAAAGAATTGGTGCTGACCAATGCTGCCGGCGGGGTAGATAAGGACTTTTCACCAGGGGATTTAATGCTGATTACCGATCAAATTGCCAATTTCGTGCCCTCTCCTTTAATTGGTCCCAATGAAGAAGCACTGGGGGCTCGATTCCCCGATATGTCCCAAATCTATTCATCTAGGCTGCAGGCAAAGGCTAAGGCAGCGGCGGCAGAGCTTGGTATGAAGCTGAAGGAAGGTGTCTATCTGCAGACTACTGGCCCCAATTATGAAACCCCCCAGGAAATCCGCATGTTCCAGCTTTTGGGTGCAGGAGCTGTAGGCATGAGCACAGCCTGCGAGGCAATGGCAGCAAGGCATATGGGCATGGAGATCCTAGGAATTAGCTGTATTACAAATATGGCAGCTGGAATTAGCGGTGAACCGCTGTCCCACCAAGAGGTACAGGAAACCGCCGATCGAGTCGCAGACCAATTTCAGAAGCTGGTGTGGCGTCTCCTAGAAGCATAACAGAGTTTCTACTTTCTGTTGTTAGCAGCCCAGCGCAGGAGAAACCTGATTAGCCAGGCGTCATTTTCCAGAAGAGGCCTATGCGCGAGGCTTATTTGAAGTTCAAAGCGGTTCGAGGCTGAGGGTTTAAAAAAACCGAGCCTCTCACCATAACGAAAGGCAGAAGCATCCAAAATGGACTTCTGCCTTTTGTTTGCAAAATGCCGTTAGATAGGCCAAAATGTTAGAAGAATGCATAGGCTTCCTTAATGCGATATGCACGTACTAGTATTTTTCATTGTTCAGGAAATGGCCTAAATCCCCATCTCTTCCTTCACAGCTTTAAAGCACTCCACCGCAAAGTCTAAATCTTCTTGGCTATGGCCGGCAGAAACCTGGGTGCGGATGCGTGCCTTGCCCTGGGGTACTACTGGGTAGCTAAAACCCACCACATAAACGCCTTTGTCCAGCATCCGAGAAGCAAATTCCCCGGCAATCTTGGCGTCATAAAGCATAACAGGAACAATAGGATGACTGCCCGGAAGCACATCGAACCCAAGCTGGCTTAACTTTTCCCGAAAATAGGCGGTATTCTGGTGAACCTTATCCCGCAAAGCGGTGGAAGAAGTGAGCAGCTCCAAAGTTTTGATGCTGGCTGCGCATACGGCAGGGGCTAAAGTGTTGGAGAATAGGTAGGGGCGGCTCCGTTGGCGAAGCAAATCCACAATTTCCTGATGAGCGGCGGTATAGCCGCCAGAGGCCCCGCCTAAAGCTTTGCCAAAGGTGCCGGTAATAATGTCCACCCGATCCTGCACGCCACAGAATTCCGGGGTGCCTCGGCCGGTATCGCCCATAAATCCAGCGGCATGGCTGTCGTCTACCATAACTAGGGCCCCAAACTCGTCTGCCAGGTCGCAGATACCCTGAAGATTGGCAATATAGCCATCCATGGAGAAAACGCCATCTGTGGCAATAAGCTTTACCTGGCAGCCGGCAGCTTGGGCGGCCTCCAGCTGCGTCCGCAAGTCTTCCATATTATTGTTTTTATATCGAAAACGCTTTGCCTTGCATAGGCGGACGCCGTCTATAATTGAGGCATGGTTCAGTTCATCAGAGATTATGGCGTCTTCGGGCCCCAGCAGAGTTTCAAATAGACCGCCATTGGCGTCAAAACAGGAGGAGTACAGGATAACATCAGCCATTCCCAGAAATTCCGCCAGCTTCTGCTCCAATGTTTTATGAACTTCCTGGGTACCACAGATAAACCGTACCGAGGATAGTCCAAACCCCCATTTATCGTAGCTCTCTTTGGCGGCGGCGATCAGCTCGGGATGATTGGACAGGCCTAAGTAATTGTTGGCGCACATATTCACAACCATCTTGGCCTGGGTGGTGTCAATTCGAGAACGCTGCGGGGTTGTAATAACCCGTTCGCTTTTCCAGGTGCCGGCCTCCCGGATAGAGTCCAGTTCCTTTCTGTACTTTTCCAGTGCCTGTTTCATAGCATTAACCTCCTTATATACTTTGCAGCATCAGGCCTTATTTGGTCCAGTCTAAAATAACCTTGCCCGATTGGCCGCTGTTCATTGCCGCAAATCCTTCCTCAAACTGAGTGTAGTGGAACCGGTGGGTGATAATGGGGGAAAGATCCAGGCCTCCTTGAACCATATAGGACATCTGATGCCAGTTGTCCATTTTTCGACCGTAAATGCCCTGCAGTGTAAGGCCCTTGCCAATGATGCCGTTCATGTTCATTGGCACTGGCTCGTTCGAAATGCCCAACAGGCTGATTTTGCCGCCATTACGCATCACAGAGATCATTTGGGTAAGGGCTGCCCCATTGCCGCTCATTTCCAAGCCAATGTCAAAACCTTCAACTAGACCCTGCTTGCTCATTACGCTGGGTAAGTCTTCACTTTTCACATTCACTGCAGCGTCAGCCCCCATTTTTTTGGCCAACCCTAAACGGTAGTCATTCACGTCAGTTATTACCACCCGGCGGGCCCCAGCATATTTACAGACGCCCGCGGCAATAATGCCAATGGGACCAGCTCCGGTAATCAGAACGTCCTCGCCTACCAGATCCCACATAAGAGCTGTGTGCGTGGCATTGCCAAAGGCGTCGAAAAAGGCCACAATCTCTTCAGGCAGGCTCTCGTCAATAATGATTACATTGCTCTGTGGAATACAAACATATTCTGCAAAAGCGCCATCCCTATCCACGCCTACGCCCTGGGTATCCTTACACCACTGAATATTGCCGGTGTGGCAATTCCGGCAGCGACCGCAGGTAATATGCCCCTCGCCGCTGACTCGCTGGCCAATATGCAGCCCTTCCACACCCGCGCCCAACTTGGCTACTTCGCCTACATACTCGTGGCCAATTACCATGGGAGGCTTAATGTGTTCCCGCGCCCAAGGATCCCAATTATAGATGTGTACATCTGTGCCGCAGATGGCGGTTTTATGTACCTTAATGAGAACCTGTCCAGGTCCTGGCTCCGGCACAGGAACCTGCCTGAGTTCTAGTCCTGGTCCGGCTACCGGTTTTACCAATGCGTCCATAAGCTGTGCCATGTTTTTCCTCCTGATTTTTTGTTGAAAATATAAGGCTGTCCAGCCCACCCAGAAATACTCAGCCAGGCTGGCAATTGCAAAATAGAAAAAGGGCCAGGGCAAGTTCTATCATAGGCTTTCTGGCGGATATGCAATCTCATAGGTATTGGCCGCAAAGTCCACTGTAACCCGGGTTCCGTCTGAGAAGAGAGTTTGTTGGCGGAGTCTGTCCAAATCCAGAAAGCGATGTTCTACCATTTGCTCCATGGCTACGTGGTCCTGCAGTTCTCGTACAACCTGCCATTGGCGGATGTTTTCAGCTAATGCTTCCCCTTCAGCATGCTCATCTAAGTATGCCATGCCGCCGTTAAGCAGGCAGTGAAGAAAGCCTGTTTGGCCTTTTGGAATTCCCCAACAGCCAGCTGGCATCATCCAGGGGATGAGGACGCAGTCATGGTAAACAAGGTTATATAAGGGCACAGGAATGGCACAGTCCTCCATATATGGGGCCCAATGGCAGAAAACCTGGGCGCCCACTGCCCATTCGTTGACTTCTTCAGAGGAAGGGGCCACGCCATGAGCGTTTAAGTAGTGAAAGCAACGGTTTCTGGCTTCTATACACTCTCGGCGGGTCATAGGATGGCGGGGATTTGCACACTCATCTAACTCGTTGCAGGTAAACACATCTAAGTATGCGCCCTCCAAATGGATCCCTTGGGTAAAAAGCTCCGAAAAATTCCGCCGAACATAGTCAAAAGCCAAAGAGGCACAAAGAAAATTTTGCTTTCCTCCTGCCCAGCGTGCCAGCTGAATTAGGGTACCATTGGCGGTTGTTACCGCGTTATCCGGATCATAGCTGGAGGCATCCAGATAGTAGTCTCTATACTGGTCATGCAGGCCCAGCATATATCCGCAATCCTTCATGGTATCTGAAAGCTCTTTTAAGCCTTCCCAGCCACCGGCCTCTCTGCATGCCGGCAAATAGTCAGGGTGTTGGTTGTCATAGCCCGGCTGACCCCAGCCATCCAGATGGAGATAGAGCTGGTCAATCCCCAAGGCCTTTAGCTGCTTTACCCGTTCTGTCCAATGAGAGAAGGGGATAAGCCTGTCATTTTTTTCTGGCTCGTCATTATTATAGTAGTAGGAATCCGGGCGTACATGGGTTTTGCCCTCGCAGTGCATTACACAGCACCCAACAAGCTTTTTTATGTTGGGATTCTGAATGGCTTTTTCTTTTAAAGTGCGGGGAATGCCTTCCTCGTCTGCAATACTTCTGTATAACCTGCACAGCGTCACATAGTCGCTGCCACTAGGTACAAAGCAGTAGGTAATTGTACGGGTACAACCAAATTTTCCTAGAGAGGGAAGATGCCGAATATATAGCCTAGTAGGCCCTCCTGGTGGGTGATGAATGGTATAAGCGCTGTCCCAGCTCTGGCGTACAAAGCAAAGATAGCCTCCGTTGGGAGTGATCTCCCCCCACCAGGGCATATATGCGGATTCAGAGCACATCTGGCCATGAAAAGGAAGGTTTTCTCCCACTGCCCGCGGCCAATGGCTAGGCAGAAGCTGCCCTTGCATAGTGTTTAGCACAGCATAGTCATCTGGACCATCGGCAGCCAGGGGCTGAGGCCACAGGATTTCTTGGACCGGCAGGTCCGCCATGTTTAAAGGGACAAAACTGCAATCGACAAAACCAGTAGAAGCCTGGATTAGTGTTCGGGTTTCAAAGGCCAAGCCTTTATGCCCTGGAAAATCTTCATAAAGCACGCTTTGCCCTGTACCCAAACCGTTATGGATTGGGGTGACAGTGATATTTCCGGCAGTGTTGAAGAGAATCTCACAGCCGTTTTCTAGTAGGAGCTTAGGCGGAAAGTTGTTATCAAAGCGCCAAGTCTTTTCTCCCACTGAGACAAAGGCGTCTGGAACAAGGGAAGGGATACACGGGTTTTTCATGGCGATGTTATTCCTTTGTTTAGTTAAAACACTGCGATTTCTTTAGCTTTCTGTTTTAGCGACATGCAGCCGCATTTTTCAGTATACTTTTCGTACATATATTATAATCCGTAGCCAAAGCCTTGTCAATTGAAATTGTCCTAGAGCAAAAAAAGAAACAGGGATTTTTGTGAATTGAAAAAGGGCAAAAGCATATCAATTGAGAAGTTTGATGTGAAAAGGCTGCAAAACTTAATTAAAATTTATTTGATATCTATTAAAGTAATGGAATATGTCAAAATTGTGGAACGATCATCTGCCATACATCCTATTTTAGTAAAATGGAAAACGGTCTGTCTGGGAAGAAACGCCAGACAGACCGTAATGGCTATTTTATTGTAGCTCGGCGCAGCAGTAGCCAAGCAATGCCGGAAAAAAGCACGGTAAGCAAGGTGCAGGTAAGTACCATTTGAGGCAGGCGGCTAAAGCATAGCTGGAGCACGTCCAAAAAAAATATTATAACCTTTCCGTGGATCCAGGGATGGGCGTCAAGGTAAGCGGAAATAAGGATGAACAGGGTAGGAGTACCCACCCAGAAGATGATTTTGCCTGTTTTGTGCAGGCGGTACATGAAAACCGCGAAGAGATAACCCAAGGAGTATACAGCCAGCAGAGCAAAGAGGCTAAAAATTATAGAAAATAGAGGGCCTTTGGGGTGACCTCCATCGTAAGAGTAAAGTAACTCATAGAGGGATTCTTCCGTGCCGAAACAATTAGGGAAAACTGTATGGAACCCCGAAAGCAGTAGGAGATAAAACTCATCTGCCACAGCCATAATAGCGCAGACCACGCCCATAGCTCCTAAATGTCCCAAAAACTGGCTGCGCCGGGAAATGCCATGCTGAAGATTTGCTAAGAAACTCTCCTTAAAGGCACATAGGGAGAGGATGAAAACGAAAAAAATGGTTATAGCAGTAACGCCATTGGTAGTAACAATGCCTCCGGCTTCAGCAGGGATAAGGAGCATAACGATACAAGACACAAGAATCATGCATAGCAGTACAGCGTAATAAATCAAGATTGCGGTGCGCTGATCTCGCAGCTGGTAACGGAAGGTAGGATAAATTTTCATATTGGACCTCTTTTCTAAAGAAAAATTTTTATGGTGTATGGCAGGTGCTAGGAATTGGTAAGCTGAATGAAAAGCTTCTGCAGGTCCATTGGACCAAACTCCAAATCTTTTGCGGTTACCCCGTCCTTTTCTGGAACCCCTAGCACATAGGCGGTGCGCAGCCCGCCTAGAGCATCCACCCCCAGCACCTTTTTGTTTTGGATGTAAGCCTCTACAGCTGCGGATCCCCCAGAAACAGTGTAGCCACCGGCCAGCAAGGTTTCTCGTGATTCCTGCCGCAGAATTTCCCCTTCCTTAATAATGATCACATCTTCCACAAGGTTTGCCACTTCTTCAATCAAATGGGTAGAGAGCACTACAGTAAAGGGGCTTTCTCCGTATTTTTCCAGCAAGCGCTTGTAAAAAAGCTCTCGGTGGTTGGCGTCTAGCCCCAGTACCGGCTCATCCAGCAACACATAGGGAGCATTTACAGATAGTGCTAGAATTAGTTTGAAAATAGAGCGATAGCCAGTAGAGAGCCCAGAAATCCTTGCTTTGGGGTTTAACGCGAAGTCATCCAAAAGTTTCCCGGCATAGTTTTCGTCAAAATCAGGATAAAAGGCCTTTGCCCAGTGGAAAGCCCCATTTACCCGCATAGAGTCTGGATGCAGAGTGGTTTCGCTCATCAAAAAAAGCTTACCTTGGGCGTGGTCATTTTCCAAGCCATTTTCCCCATCCACAAGTATAGTGCCCTCATCGGGGAAAATGCGGTTTGTCAGAAGGTTCAGCAAGGTAGACTTTCCCGCCCCGTTGCGGCCCAGGAGACCGTAAATCCGGTTTTCCTCGAACACGGCGCTGACCTCTTTTAGAGCCTGTACCTGCCCAAAGCTTTTGGAAATATTCTGTAATTGTATTGCCATACTCTTATCTTCCTTTCTCTGTACTGTCAAATTCTAAAGCTACCATATCCAGTAGCTCATGCCGGGATATGCCCAGACGCTTGGCTTCTGCCACCATAGTTATTACAAAGCGGGAAGAAAACTCTCCCTGACGCTTTTTTTTCAGCACGGCTCTGGCGCCCTTGGCTACAAACATACCTACGCCCCGCTTCTTGTAGGCCGCACCCTGGTCCACCAGCAGGTTGATGCCCTTCAGGGCCGTAGCGGGGTTAATGGTGTACTGTACGGAAAGCTCTGTGATTGAGGGAAGCTGCCCCTCTTCCGGCAAAGCGCCGGATAATATCACGTCCTCCAAGCTTTCAGCAATTTGCAGAAAAATGGGCTTTTCTCCATTTAAATCCAGCTTTTGCATTTGTTTCTCCTTCTCTAAACTGGTTAACTACTCAAGTAATTAACTACAACTGCAGTATACCACGAAGTTTTCCGCTTGTCAATAGGCGATTCACGATTAATGTTTCTCTTTCGCGCGCTTGCCCCTTCTCTCAATTTATAGTAAAATAGATTCAGAAAAGGCGGAGGAGCATATAGTATGATCAAGATTTTATTGGACACGGATATTGGCGGGGATATTGACGATGCGGTCTGTCTGGCTTACCTGCTGCGGGAACCCTGCTGCCAGCTGTTGGGCATTGCTACTGTATGCGGAGAACCGGAAAGGCGGGCTGCGGTGGCAGATGCAATTTGCCAGGCGGCAGGAAGGCGGGTGACAATTGTAGCGGGAATGGATGAAACTTTACAGCCTGTGCCGGTTTATCCCGTGCCTGAGGGAGCGGGGAAATTGAAAAACTGGCCCCACAGGGATTTTATGAAGGGAGACGCGCCAGGGGTTTTTTACCAGCTAATTAAGGAAAATGCCCACGAGGTTATTCTCGTGGGCATCGGTAATATGACAAATATTGCGGCCCTATTCAGGCGGTACCCAGACGCTCCAGGCCTGTTGAAAGGGCTTTACACCATGAATGGCTATTTTGGAGCCGAGCCTTTGCCGGCTCCCACTTACAACTGGAATTCCTGGGCAGACCCAATGGCATCCCAAGAGGTGTTTGCTGCACAAGCGGCGGTCCACCGGGTCATTCCATTGGAAGTGACAGATCAATTGACCATACAAGCTGGCGCTGCCCAGCGGCTTTTCCCAACCAAAGATCGCCTGCTGAATGCTGTGATGGACTTTGGAAACGCATGGCTGAAAAGTACCGGTAGGCTGACTCTCCATGATCCGCTGGCAGCGGTCTCCATATTCTACCCAGACATCTGTGTGTTCAAACGGGGGCGGGTTCAGGTGGAAACAGAGAATGAGGAAAGCATGGGGGGCACAGCCTTTACACCTGACCATAGAGGGAACGTGGAGGTTGCATGTAAAGTAGACAGAACCCGGATTTACCAAGTTTTGGAAAAACTTTTTTGTTGAGTAAACCAAAACCACTGTAAGGGCTTTACTATACGGCTATAGAAAAGGCGTATAAGTATGAAAAGTCCCTTCGAGCGAGCCCGACCCCGTTTTTTAGAGCCCGGTTGGGGAAGAAAGCAGTTCTTCATAAGCAAGCCCTAATACATTCACAAATGCTACCAACTCAATATCCGTCACAAATCGCTGTCCAGACTCGATTCGTTGGACAGCGTTTTTGTCAATGGACAAACCATATAGTTGAAGCTGGTTAGCCAGTTTCCGTTGCGAGATACCCAGGCGCTTGCGTGCTGCCGCTACATTTCGGCCGCAAAGATTGTTTTTTCCGTCAGAAGTCTTATTGATAAACATTTTACCGTCCTTTTTGACATTTAGTGCTTGTCATCAAGACGATTATATGATATTATGAGAAGTAGAGTGACAAGCACTAAATGTCACAGGCGGACTTTTGTATCAGGAGAAGAGATTGACAAACCTCCTGTAAGCGAAATACAATGCCTATAAGGAGGGATGCGGATGAAAAAGTATTGGATTGTATTCAAAAAGTCACTGAAATCCGAGCTGACCTACCGCTCGGCAGTGCTATGGGGATTGCTCAGCGCAGTGCTGGGTTTTCTTATTCAGGTATTTTTGTGGCAAACACTGTTGGAAACAGGGGTACGCGATGACACCAGCTTTCCTGATATGCTGCTGTATGTGCTTATCAATTCATTTATGCTGCAGCTTACCCGTACCAATGTGGCTGGCATGATTGAGAATGCTATGATAGATGGCACGATCTCTATGGAGCTGCTGCGTCCTATTTCCTATAAGGGCTACATGCTGGCCCAGACCTTGGGCAAAAACATCTATGGCTCACTGACAGCGACAGCTCCTGTGTTGCTGCTGAGTCTATTTTTCCTTTCCGATGCACTTCTGCCAGATGCAATCCATATTGTGTTGTTCATTTTATCTGCATTTTTGGGCATCTGTCTAATGTTTGAGGTAACCTATCTTGCTGGGCTGTTGGCTTTCTGGCTCCAGCGCTGCTGGTTCATCCGTTTCTATCTATATGGCTTGCGGAATATATTTGGCGGTACAATGGTGCCCATCTGGTTTTACCCAGAGCTTCTGAAAACTCTCAGTTATTGCCTGCCTTTTCGCTACATGACCTTTGAGCCCATCAATCTCTTTTTAATGAAAACTTCGGTGGAACAGGCGTGGGTCTCCCTGTTGGCCGCGTCCTTGTGGTTAATTGGGCTATGTTTGGTGGATCGGCTGGTTTGGCAGGCGGCAACAAAGAAGCTGACCGTCAATGGCGGCTGAAGGGAGGTAGCAAATGAAAGATTTTTGGCGGCTGTTTACCAGTTTTTTTAGGGTGGCCTTGCGCCGGGAGATGGCCTACCGAGGTACTTTTTTCGCGGGTATAGTGGGACAGTGGCTTAGCTATGGGGCGACATTTTTCGGTATTTATATTATGGTATCTAGCTTTCACATTTTAGGTGGCTGGAACGGCTCAGAGGTGCTCATGCTTTATGGACTTTCTGTTATGTCTTATGCCATTGGCGCATCTTTTTTTTATAACTTTTCCTCGGGCTTGGCGGGGCGTATTCGTTCCGGGGAGTTTGACGCCTCGCTCACAAAGCCCATTCATCCCTTTTTGCACGAGGTGTTCTCTGCGGGATATAATATAGGCTATATCAGTCATTTTACAGTTTCTTTGGTGATTATGGCGATTTCTCTTGCCAGTATTTCTTTTCAGCCTACTGTGCAGAGTATCTTTTTTCTCTTTTCGGCGGTGCTGGGGGCGGCGCTCATTCAGGGAGCGGCCTTGATCGCGTCCTCCACCATGAGTTTTTTCTCTGTGGGCAGCAATCCTATTGCGGACTTTTTGCTGTGGGATGTGAAAGAGTTTACCAACTATCCTATTACTGTTTTTCCTAAGGGGATCCAGTTTGTGCTCACCTTTATCCTGCCCTTTGCGTTTATGAATTTTTACCCAGCCTCTGCGCTGTTGGGCAAGGCTATTCCAAAGGGATATCCAGGTATATTGCCCTATCTCAGCCCAGTGGTGGGAGCGTTGGCATTCGCGCTAAGCATTTTGCTGTGGAATTGGGGGCTAAAGCATTACAAGAGCACCGGATCCTAAATTATAAATAAAAAGCAAGGGGATGAGAAATATGGCGTTGCCTATGGTCCATTTGGGGGCGGCGGAAGCCGCAAAAGAGTACTTTAAGATAAGCGACCCGCCGCCTTACTATTTAGGAGCTATTGCGCCGGACGGAGTCCATATGTTGGAGGGATACACCAGTGACATCAAAAACCAATCGCATTTGGGTACCCGAGGCAACCGCAATACGGAACCAGTGAAAAAATTCCTGCAGAGGCTGCCAGAATTTGCCAGTCCGGATTATGCCTTGGGTTATGCGGTTCATATCTTGACCGACATTGCGTGGAAAGACTCTATTCTGGCTGAGTTCCGCCAGCGCTATCAGGCGGATCCATCCCCTGCTCAAGACCAAAATAAGGCATACTACAACGACGCGGATCAAATTGACTTAGAGCTGTATCGTGTTTGGGAGAAACGGGAGAAAATCTGGCAGGCCCTGGGGGTTGCAAAACCCTGCCAGCTCCCTGGCATTTTGCCCGGGCGGGCAGCGGAACTGTGGAATGAGCGCACCTTGAAATGGTACGATGAACCTAGGTGCTTTGAGATCCCTATTAGCTATATGAGTCTGAGTGAAGTAACAGCGTTTATGGTTCATGCAGGAAAGCTGAGCGCCTGCTTTATCAAAGATGCTTTGGCCGAATGCGACTTTGCCAGCTTGTTAAAGGAGGATATATGAGTTTTATTGAGGTAAAGAATCTGTGCAAAGAGTACCGTATCGCCAAGCCGGAAAAGGGGATAGCAGGGGCAGTTAAGTCGCTTTTTCACCGGGAATATACTATAAAAGAAGCAGTAAAAAACGTGTCTTTTTCTCTGGAAAAAGGGGAAGTAGTGGGGTATATTGGCCCAAATGGCGCGGGAAAATCTACGACAATAAAGATGCTTTCCGGGGTGCTGCTGCCCACTAGCGGCGTGGCGAAAGTAGGGGATATTATCCCGTACGAGAACCGCAGAGAAAACGCGAAGCGTATTGGGGTGGTGTTTGGCCAGCGGTCGCAGCTTTACTGGGATTTGCCTATTTCTGATACCTTTGATCTGTACGAAAGCCTGTACTCTGTACCCAAGGAACGCTTTCGAAAGAACTGTGATTTTTTCACTGAGCTGCTGGATATGAAAAGCTTTCTCCATCAGCCGGTGCGCCAACTAAGCCTGGGCCAGAAAATGAAAGCCAACATTGCCATTGCCCTGCTCCACGACCCAGAGGTGCTGTACTTGGACGAACCTACCATCGGTTTGGATGTGACCAGCAAAAAGCTCCTGCGGGACGGCCTGAAAAACATTCACGCCCAGCGGAATACTACAATTATTTTAACCACTCACGACATGGATGACATTGAGGCGGTGTGCCAGCGGCTGGTCATGATTGACCAGGGGCAAAAGCTATTTGACGGTACACTGGAAGATTTCCGCAGCAAATATAATGACGGCTTTACTGTGAAGCTGGAGTTTGAAGGTTCACTTCCAACATGGCAGGAAGATGGGAGTTATGAGCTGGTGGAACGGGATGAGCATCACTGGATTATTAAGCCTCGAGGGGAGATGACGGCTAAGGCCGTTATGATCGACCTAATTGGGAAATATGACCCGATGAACCTCTATGTACAAGAGGAGCGGATTGAGGATATTGTACGGCGAGCATATACGCTAATTTACCAAGAAGAGCATAACGTGGTGTAAAGTGAAATATTGCGGCCAGCGTTCCACGCTTCGGCCGATTCTTCAGTGGAACGCATACTTAGCGAAAGACGTGGTTCCTCTGATTTTCTCCATTTTTTTGTAAGTATGATAAGAAGCCCATTCCGGGGTGCCGGGGCGGGCTTCTTATTATTTATACCTTTGTTTTTTTTTGAGTGTTGCCTATAGAGGAATATGGACAGATTCCCTATAAGCTTTGCGCTGTAGATAAGGCGGAAACTCTATCGCGTTTTTGGCAGGATATTGGAGGAAAAAGCCAACGGTCAAATGAATGACTTGCGCCTTTTTTATTGGCGATGTATGATGGAACTGTTCTCATACACCAGTTACGCTGTCAAACCGTCCAGTTGCGCTAAGAAGCTTTATTTCCGTATTGCCCAAACCGATAAAAGGAACGAGGAATAACTATATGATAAGAATCGCGATTTGTGATGACGAACCTAAGAGCCGTGCCTATCTTTTCTCCTTAATTCAGGCACAAGCTTATCCATGCGAAATTGTAGAGTACGCTGCCGCTGAGGATTATTTTGCGGACCATCAGGAAATTGACTTGCTGTTTCTAGATATTGAACTGGTCCCTAACCGCCCGAACGGCATGGCAATGGCCCGGAAAATCAGGGAGCATACAAACGCTACGCAGCCGGTTATTATCTTTGTAAGCGGATACCAACGCTATGTGTTTGACGCCTTCGATGTAGGCGCGTTCCAATACCTGTTAAAGCCGGTAGACGAGGAAAAGTTTGCCCAGGTTTTTGCCCGGGCAGTTGCACAGATTGCGTCTGCAGAGAAGGAACCTGTCCGCGCACTTACGCTGCAATTTGCCAAGGCCAGCCGAATCGTTCCACTGGAAAACATTTATTATATCGAAAGCAGCAACCACAAAGTTGTGCTGCATTTGAGAGATGGCGAGTTTGCCAGCTACACCAAAATTCGAGACTTGGAGGCAGAATTGCAGGGCCAATTTTTTCGCATCCATAAGGGCTATCTGGTAAATCTCTTCTATGTAGAGGGTTACACCAAAACTGATGTGACGCTGACAAACGGAGAAAGGCTTCTGCTCTCCAAATACAAATACTCGGATTTTGTCAAGGCTCATCTCCGTTTTTTGAAAAGGAGGTAGGGCTATGAGTAAGGCGGGATTCAATCAATTCAATCAAGCTTTTCCAGTGGCCGTAGATGGTCTTTACGCCATCTGTCTAGCTTTGTTTCTACATCCCTTTCTGCGAGGGAACCAAAAGTGGAAAGCGGCCGTTGTTTTTGTGGTCCATCTTCTTATCTCGCTGGTATGGGGTTGCTTTGCTGCTCCCCAGGGTACATTTACACTGGCTGTAACAGCGCTGTTAGTTATTCTTTCGCGTTTCCTTGGGCTAAAAAGATCCATGGCCTTTCTGCTGGGGCTGCTGTTTTGGAACGCCAAAATTTCCAGTGCCTTAACAGTTGAAAGTCTATATTTTATCGTGGAGCGTCTGGTTCCTCAGCCGGTCGGCTCGCCAGAAGCTGTGTATTTTCGCGCTGTAATTCTGCTTATGATGCTCTTCGTATCTCACAGCATTTTGCTGGGGTTCATGCTTGTTTTCCTTCAGCGCCAGCTGAAAAAACGCGCAATTACCCTTCATCAGCAAGAAATCATCTACCTAAGCTTCATTCCCACAGTAGGTATTCTGTTTGGTCAAATAATTTCAAACCTGCTGGTTGAAGTCAAGGACGGTATTTTTCTGGAGCTCTATGATCGCCATCCGGCATTCCTGGCGGTGGTACCCGCTCTTGCTCTGCTATTCTATCTAGGCGCCTGCCTGTCAATTTTCTCTCAGCAGAGCATGGAGGCTTTAAGGCGGGAGTGGGAAACCCTATTTGCAGAACGTCAGCAAATCCAGGCCATCCGGGACCGGATTCAAGAAATGGAGAGGTTTTATGCCCAGATCCGGGGATTAAAGCACGAAATGCGTGGACATCTGACAAGTCTTAAGGGTCTGGCGAGCACCGGAGACTACGATAGCCTTGTAGACTATATCGGGAAAATTGACAACAGTATCAGCAATTTCGATATGACCTTTCAAACCGGCAATCCTGTTACCGATGTAATCATGAGTGACGCCCAACGCCAGAGCAAGGATTTAGGTATCCATTTTCAGGCTGATTTCCACTATCCCATTGCAGGCGGCTATGATGCTTTCGATGTGGGAATTATTCTGCAAAACCTGCTGAAAAACGCTTTGGAAGGCTGCAAAAAGGCTGGGGAGAGCACCCGCTTCATTACGATTTCAGGGAAGAAAAAAGGGCGGTTTTTCTTGATAGAGGTTCAAAACTCTCTTATGGGTGAGGTGATATTCGGGCAGGATGGGCTGCCCGTTTCGACAAAAACAGAGGAGGCCTCCATGCATGGTATTGGCCTTGCCAATGTGAGGCGGGTCGCCGAAAAGTATATGGGAGATTTAGAAATCAAAGCAGAGAACCAGAAATTCGACATTGTGGTTTTATTACAGGAAAATTTGCAAGGAGGATAAACGTATGAATATTGCTGGTATTGGTAAAGCCGAAAATCTGTACCCATTCCTGAGAAAAAAGGCAGAGCCCGCAAAAGTTGAGGACGCCCAGGCGGCACGGCTCTCTCGAAAAGATACGATAAATATTACAGAGCGGGATGGTGCGGCATACTATGAGACCCTACGGCAAAACTTTGCCTGCGTGAAAAACGGGAAAGTTTCCATTTCTGGGGCCTATCTGGACAGGTGCGCGAAAGACCTAGAGTTGGCTGGCAGTTTGGAAGAAAACTTGGCGGCCTACGAGAACTGCGTCCAGCGTGGCTATCAGAACGCGAAAATGTCTGCCCAGGCGGCAGGTGGAAAGTTGCTCAGCTATTCGGAAACTTGGAGCATTGATGAAAAGGGAAATCTTACCATGTTTTCTTGCGGAACGGTGGAGTATGACACGGGCACAAAGAGCTGGGAAGAGATCCGCAAGGACACCCTTAAGCACATGGAAAAAGCCCGCAAGGAAAAAGCAGAGAAAAAAACTGCTCCCAGCGCGGGCAAAGAGAATGAGAAAGAGGTTTCCGAAAGCCACGGCGGAAAAGTGGCGGTGAACGAAAGCAAACGCTCCCGGCAAATTGCCGCGGCAAAGAGCCGGAATCAGCTACAGCAGGTGATGGCGCTGTTGCACAAGGATATGTCTGACTGCAAAGCGGGCCTGGAAAAAGGATGGTGCGACGATGCGGAAATCGCCAAAGTGCAGGCTTTATTGAACTCTGCCCAGGCTAGATTGAGCCAGGTGCCTCAGAAGGCGGAGGAAGAGCCGGGTATCAGCGAGTTTGACTTAGCTGGGCTGATGTGAGGAGGAGATTATGAGCAACATTTCATCTGTTCAAGGGCCAGTCCATACGCCGCAGTCTGCCTACCACGCAGAGAAAGCCCAGAAACCTGGAATCAGTTTCCGAGATATGGTGGCCCAAACTCAGCCTCAGGGGAATTATGTGCAAGAGGCGGTGACACCTTCTTTAGAAACTATGCTGAAAGCAAAGTACTCCAACATTCACTACCATATTTTTGATGCCAGCAGCGGCTATTGGCGCTCTCGGACAGATTACCCCCACTACCTCCTGTATCAGGATGGGGATAAAACAAAGGCGGTTTTGGAGAATTGGCAGCCTACTGGGCCCAATCCGTTTTATGGCTCTATAGACGGCAAATTTACCGCTCCCAAGGAGATCCACGCCTTAGGCCGCGTTCCGCCTGGAAGCAAGGCTGCAGTCATTCACCCCAAGGTGCAGGAGCGCATGGAGCAGGATCCTGCCTACGCCCAAGAGATCTAT
The DNA here is from genome assembly GCA_910588935.1 of uncultured Oscillospiraceae bacterium. Taxonomy (GTDB): domain Bacteria; phylum Bacillota; class Clostridia; order Oscillospirales; family Acutalibacteraceae; genus Acutalibacter. The sequence continues at coordinate 22,499 of CAJUSM010000017.1, read as the reverse complement.
GCAAAAATCGACACCTGGTTTACCTTTGACGCGGCAAGGAACGAGGCAATTATGCCTGGTAGCACATGGGATATGTCCCAGGCTGTGGCCATCGGGGAGGATGGGAACATCTGCAACGCCTGTTCCTCCAGCGGTGGCGGGAAAATTACTTGCTCCCAAAGTAGTACTGACGAGGGGGAAAGTTGGTGGGAGCTACGCATGGCCCGCCATACCGAGTTTATGAAGCTGGCAGTGGAGAAGCAGATCCAGCGAAAGACGTTGGCATCTGATTTCCTCTCTGCTGTTGCCTTAAAATCCCAGCTTGCCAATATGATGCACACCGGAAATCTGCAAGCTATTTTTGGGGATGAAATTGCAGGTATACCTACGGAGACTGTTCTGGCTGTCACACAAGCTCAGGTTTGGGGTGGCGGGATAGCTTCATAATATTTCCTATTGTACCAAAAAGAAGGACAAGGGCAAACCTTGTCCTTCTTTCTCTTCATCTATTGTTAAGCTCTATCATCGCAATTTCTAGACGATTATTGAAGCGGAACGGAATAATGCGAGTCCCAATTCCACGGCTGGCAACCATGCTTGTCCTGCCATCAGTATTAATACCAGCCTCGTACTCAGGGAATAGCCTCTGGTTGGGAGCGACCAATCCCCCAACAAATAGCAAGCGAAATTGTCCGCCATGGACATGACCGCACAATGCTAAATCAACCTTGCAGCCAACATAGCTGTCAAATAACTCCGGCCGGTGAGAGAGTAAAATTGTATAGCTATTTTCAGCGCCAATCAAATCGTACAATTTCCTCTTCATGAAGTTTCGATTGTACCGCCTCATCTTCCAGCACAACCCGAAACTTTCAGGGATTAGCTCTGTGGAGTTTTTCGTATTTCTTCATAGATGCGTTTTAGTCTCTTTATAGATGGATACAACAGCCTATTTTTATACGGCTGCAGTACAGTTTTCTCCAAGTTCATACCCTCTAGGGCTTGTTTGAAAAATCGAAAACGCCGTCTTTTGGCCCATAGGTGGCCCCTTTCCGCGTCAAAAATCCTTGTCAAAAAGATTGAGTTGCATTTTTTCCTTGAAATGGACCCTTTCTGGGCCTAAATTCGTCATTTTCCCTATTTTTAAACAAGACCTAGAAATTCTTCAGCCAAAGAGGAAAGCTTTTTTGACGGAAGGGCGTTGCAATTGCTGTGATATTAGAAAGAAAATAATGCTTTATCAAGGTAAGCCCCTATCAAAGCTTGTTCAGGATTTACGCTCATCCATTTGAGAAAGGCGTCATACCGATGCTTGTGCTTGACTTCCGGCTATGAATGAGATAATATTTAAGCAAAGATGAGGTTTGTGTAAAGGAGTAGAAAACGGTGTTTCTTCAAAAAAATTATGCGATTGAGATTTTGGATACAGGCCGCACGGCTGGTCCAACAGCGAAATTGTGTATTTTTTATGGGATTACAGGCGTCTGTCAGCTGCAAGTGGACAGGCGGACGGTTCCCTTGGGGAAGAGCGCTGTGTTTTTACTGCCGCCTGGGAAGACGGTGCGGCTGGATTTAGAAGGCGGTGCTCTGGCAGCAATTATCTCTCTGGACTGTATGGGGCTTCGTGAGCTTTCTCCCAAAATTCAGCATTCCTTCTCTATAAGCAGCAGGGATTCTGGTGGGGAGTGGTATGGGGAGCTGCAGCGCCGGGTGCAGGGGCTGCTGCTGGCTTTTACCGGTGGGGGAAGGGCCCGAACCTTTTGGGAGCTGGGAGAGTATTATCTGCTTTTGCACCTGTTGTTTCAGCACTTTCAAACAGGTGATACCTCTGGCCCTTCTGACACAGGCAGAGCAAGCCAATTATTGGCAATGCTGTGGGAAAGCGATGGAGCGACCCTCTCTTTGCGGGAATTGGCCTCGCGGCTTTACCTTTCTACAGCGGCTGCCTCCCGGTTGTTCCGGTCTGTGACAGGGGAGAGCTTTTCTAGCTATAAAAGACGGGCTCGCATGGAGCAGGTGGAGCGAGAGCTGAAACAAGGAGAAAAACCGATTACAACCATTGCGGTAGAGGCCGGATTCAGCTCGGCCTCTGTATTTAATCGGACATTTAAGGAGAGCTTTGGCGTTACACCCTCCCAATATCGTAAGGAGATGAAAGACAATAGGCCAGCGGAGCCTTGGAATGAAAAAATTTTCCTTCGAGTCTTCGAAATCTTGGAGCGGGAGCATAGCGCGCAAAGGGCTGGGAGGCTCCACCGGGTGACTGCATGCGTAAGCGAAACCATTCCTTGCGGACGTTGGAAAAACCGAATTTTAAATGTGGGGACAGCCCATCTGCTCCAAAACGCTGCTGTTCAAAGACAGGTGTCCTTTTTGGCCGAACGCCTGGATATTGAGTATGTACGGCTGTGGAGTCTCTTCTCGCCCCAGATGCTGCTGCGGGATGGAACAGAAAGGCACTTTAATTTCTCCTTTTTGGACGAGGTCTTGGACTTCTGCGTGGACAACCGGCTAAAGCTCCACCTGGATTTGGCCCAGCGTAAAGATTTCTCCTTGGCAAGTGAACGCAGTGAGATATACAGCCACTCCGCTCAGGAGGAAGTGAAATGGTTCCCCCTGGCCGAGGCATTTCTCCAGCACATTCGGCGCAGGTACACAGAAGAGGTGGTGAGCCAGTGGGTATTTGAGCTCACCTTTTATCTCAACGACCAGCCCTATTCCGGCCAACTTTCGGATCTGGAGGTATGGAGGCGGAGCTATACCCTGATCAAATCCGTGCTGCCTGGAGCCAGGGTGGCCGGTCCAGGGTTGATTTGCTCCTCCGCGAAAAGAGATATGAGGAAGGTTATTGAGAGGTATGCCGCCAGTGAGTTTCCTCCAGATATTTTTACAACGGTAAACTATCCATATGATTTTGAGGGAACGCTTGAAGATGAACGCATCTTCCAAAAGCAGAAGCAGAAGGTAGACGATCGCGATTTTTTGGCACAGCAAGCTGGGTTTATCCGCCAGACCTTGCGGGAGCTGGGATTTGCTGGGGAATATTGGGTAACCGACTGGGGTTTTAGCCTGGCAAACCGCAACTACATGCAGGATAGCTGTTTCCGGGGAGCTTCTGTGCTGCGCCATATGCTGAACGCCCAAGGCGCGGCGGAGGCTTTTGGAATATTCTGTGCCACAGATATTCTATCGGCCTATGGCGACGCTGGCTCTGTGCTAACAGGCAGCGCTGGATTGCTCTCCCAAGGGGGAGTGCATAAGCCGGTGTACTACGCCTATCGTTTTCTGGGGACTCTGGGACGGCGGCAGCTCTGCCGAACAGAACACTGCATCATTACAGCGGAGCGAGAGAGAGATATCCGCATTATTTGCTTCAACACAAAGGCGCTGGGACACCAGTACTATCTTTTAGAGGAAAACGCCCACCGCCCGGATCAGCTAGACGGGCTTTTTGCGGACCTGGAGCCCTTGGAAATAGAGCTTGTGGTGGCGGGGCTTCGTGAGGATCAGGGTCCCTATTGCATCCGGCAGAGAATTTTAAACGAAGTACAAGGGGGGCCTTTGGGAAAATGGGTGGCGCTGGGCTGTTCGTCCAACCTAAGCCGAGGGGACATGGAATTCTTGGAACGAACCTCCATCCCGGCGGTGACTTTGGAGCAAAGAGAGGCTCCGGGGGGCCAGCTTTGCTTGCGGTTCCGTATGGAACCTAATGAGCTGCGTAGCATTACAATCAATTAGGGCTTGTTTGAAAATGGAGGAAATGACAGATTTTTGAGTAGAAGTGGTCAGCCGCAAGGAAAAAAACTGCAACTAATTACAAGGCTTTCAACGCGGAAGATGGCCGCTTCTGGGCAATAAGACAGCGTTTTCGTTTTTTCAAACAAGCCCTAGTTAAAAGAAAGGTCTGGCAAGAAGCTGTCAGGCTTTTTTGCCTGCAAATTTTATATATGCATTTGTTGCGGTTTGGTGACAAGCTGTAGAAAAGACGCAAAAAACACATAGAAAACGGGAAACAAAGGAAAAGCTGCCAAGCGCAGAAGGGTATATAATCTATTTATAAATGACGGTGCTGCTTGCCCGCGCCGCCAAGGCAACTATCGCTCAGGAGGGACAAAAAATGGAAAAATTGAAGGTTGGAATCATTGGCTGCGGAGGCATCGCCAACTCAAAGCATCTGCCCGCGCTGACCACGCAGAAAGATAAATGCGAGGTTGTCGCTTTCTGCGACATTATTGTGGAGCGCGCCCAGAAGGCCGCTGCCCAGTATGGCGTAGAGGAAGCAAAGGTTTATGAGGATTACCATGACTTGCTAAGGGATTCAGCTATTGATGTAGTGCATGTGCTTACCCCCAATGTGGCCCATTGCCCCATTACTGTGGCTGCGTTTGAGGCAGGCAAGCATGTTATGTGTGAGAAACCCATGGCTGCCACAACAGAAGACGCCCGGCTTATGATGGATGCCTGGAAAAAGTCCGGAAAAAAGTTTACCATCGGCTACCAGAACCGTTTCCGCCGGGACACCCAAACTCTTTATAGGGCATGCCGTGAGGGAGCCTTGGGGGATATCTACTTTGCCAAGGCTCACGCCATTCGCCGCCGTGCTGTGCCCACTTGGGGTGTATTCCCAGATAAGTCCAAGCAAGGAGGCGGGCCGCTTATTGATATTGGTACCCATGCCCTGGACATCACCCTGTGGATGATGGATAACTACGAGGTAGACAGCGTGACCGGCTCGGTGTTCGAGAAGCTGGGCCACCTGCCCGAGGCTACTGTGGGGAATATGTTTGGTCCCTGGGATCCAGAGAAGTTTGAGGTGGAGGACTCCGCCTTTGGGTATATCAAAATGAAGAACGGCGCCACAATCTTTTTAGAGTCCGCTTGGGCCATCAACATGAAAGAGTCCCGGGAGGCGGCAGCCACCCTTTGTGGTACCAAGGCTGGCGCGGAGATCATTGGCGGTATGAGCAAGGCCCAAGGTGAGTATGACTTAGTGTTTAACAAAACAGATTACGGCCAGCTTACTGAGGAGAGTCTTTCCGCCGGCGGCACCATCGCTTTCTTCCAGGGTGTTTCTGATAAACCCCAGGATTTGGAGTGCAGGCAATGGCTGGAAGCTATTTTGAACGATGGCGAGCCGCTGGTTAAGCCAGAGGAGGCATTCACTGTCACCAAAATTCTGGATAGCATCTATCAGTCAGCTGCTCAAGGCAAAGAGATCAAGTTCGCGTAACAGGAGGGAGACACCGTAATGTACTATAACGAGAAAAAAGGCCCCAAGCGCGGCGTGGCGCTTTACAGTTATTCTGCGGAGTTCGGCTTTGAAAAAACACTGGAAGATTGTTTTGAGGACGTGTACGATATGGGGGCGCACGGCATTGAGATTTTGGCTAATATCCATATCGAGAACTATCCTTATCCCACCCAGGAGTGGGTGGAGCACTGGTTTGCTCTTTTAAACAAGTATGAGCTGGAGCCAGTGGAATACGGCCATTGGGTGGACTCCCACATCCTTCAGGACAGGGATTTGACCACAGAGGAATCGGTGGAGTTTTTAGAGCGGGATCTGCGCCTGGCCCATCGGCTGGGTTTCCGCATCCTGCGCACAAAAATGCCGGTAATCAATGGCGCTTTGGAGCCAGTGGAGAACTGGCGGGAGATCATCAAAGGCGCCCTTCCTCTAGCTGAGGAACTAGACCTTGTCATGTGCCCAGAGATTCATATCCCCTCCAATCTCAAAGGCAAGATGGTTAGCGACTATGTAGACTTTATCCAGCGGACAGGTACCAAAAACTTTGGCCTGAATATCGATTTTAGCGTGTTTCGCACCCAGTTTGCCTCTGGCGAGCACCGCAATCCCAACTTTACGCCCAACGAGCCGGAAGACCTTATTCCTTTGCTGCCCTATATTGCCTGTTGTCATGCAAAATATTTTCATGTATCTGAGGACTTTGTGGAAACCACGATGCCTTATGACCGCATCCTGAATATTCTCAAAGGGCATGGGTGGAACGGTTATTTGCTTAGCGAGTATGAAGGAGCGGACAAGTACGAGCCAGGCTACGAGGTGGGACAAATGCTGCGCCGCCACCATATCCTAATGAAAAATATTCTGGGAGACTGAGGGGGAAGAACAAATGGAAAAACAGGTTATTCAATCCGTAGGGTTTCGGAATATCTATGACAATGGAAAAGCAGTGGGATTTCAGCTGAAGCTCCGCCTGCCCTATTACCGTGGTGTGTTTCTCAGCCAGATTAAGCCAGGCAGCCTAACAGTAGATGGGGAGACATTCGCAAAAGAGCAGGTTATATGGCGTATAAACGGCGAGGACTACACAGCAGAGGGGATGCGTCAGAACTGGCATACCCACTGGCATCCCTTAGAGCCAGCCATCCTGATTGTTAAGAAAGAAGGCGGGCTTTGCCAGGGCTATCATGATATCCAGTATGGGTTCTGCGTTACCCATTCCTACATGCCCCCAGAGATGGAGAAGCTTTCCGACCCGGAAAAGCAGGAGATCGTCTATTTCCCAGAGTTCGGCCACAACCAGCATAAGCGGCGGATGCTGATTGTATAGGAGATTAACAATAAAGGGATGATGAGAAGCATGAGTCAGTCAATACCACAATCAATGCGTGAAGGGAGTGCTGAAACCCCAGGGAACCCGCTTTGTAAACGGTGATGGGGAAGAGGTTATCCTGCATGGGTATGGTGCGGCCAACTAGGAGGATGTGGAAGGTCTTGTGATTGGCTCTGCAGCCCTTTTCAGAGAACAGGCCCAATGTCTCCTTTTCCCTGGCCCGGGCAACAACCACAACCTGGGCCGTTTGACCTGTCGCCGGTTTGTCAGCCAGCAGATTCGGGAGTTGTGCGGGCAAAAGTATTTGAATACATTTTGGGACCGCTGGGAGGAAAACCATTTGCGGGAGGAAGACATTGCCTTGATGGCGGAAATGGGCTTTAATTGTGTTCGAGTGGGTCTTAACGCCAACGCGTTGCCGAAAGAGGAGCCTGGCATTCACTTTGACAAGGGCTCTTTTGCTCGGCAATGGGGCTACCGGCGACAGCCTTTCTGTGAGTACCCGTCTGTTTTCCTGGATGTGGAGTCAAAGGAGTGTCAAATTATATTATGGGAAAAGCTTGCCCGGCGGTACGACCCGGAGTGCCACAATTGGAGGATTTCTATCCAGTTATATGGGGCTTCGCCAGAAATTCGAGACTTGTACCCTTGGCTTTTAAAACGAGAGGAGCAGAACGTCCCGCTGTAGCTGGGAGAATGCGTTTCCCAAACCGGCCAGTGATAACGTGTTCTATGATATTTGCGCCCACTACGGCGTAGCTTATTCCCCTTGCGGCTGAAAAACCGCGAAAAGCGGCGGGGTTCACGTCTACGGGCCGGTTAACCACCTGCTGCCAAAAGATTGGGCAAAGATACAGGCCTTTCAAATGGTAGGACTCCGGCTCAGTTATAAAGAGCCCATTCGTATTATGGATGAACTTTTGGATCTGATCAAGTTGGAGAACTGCGGGATCCACCGGTAAGTTCCGCGGCTTGCCGCAAAAAGTCCAGATATCGACTTGCTTGGCGTTGCCATACCCCAAATTTAACCGGTATAAAGGCAAAAATGAAGAGCAGTATTCCCCGCCCCTTACTGACCTGGCTTTAGAGCTAGGGGAAGGAGAATTTGCCAACTATACGGCACGGGAGGCTAAAGCACCTTGTACTGTGCGCTTTTCCGGCGCGGAGCCAGCCCAGGCAGAGCTTTTATGTGATGTGATGTGAAGAGTTTTGGGGCGGTCTCACTGGAAGAAGGGGATATCCTGAGGCTCCAGGACTCCTGTGCGGTTACCATTCCTATTGGGGAGCAGCATACCGTGAAGGTGCTGGTAAAGCAGGGCAGGCTTCAACTTAAAGCTGTCAAGTTCACATATAAAGAGAAGAAATAGACTGCGTTGGTGTTGGTAAGAAAAAAGAGAAAACTAGAAAAATGGCCAATCCTCTTACCGGAAGGAAACAAAAGGGCGGGAGTGTACTTATGTGGTTTATTCATTCCGCTTAGCGTCTGTAATTTTACTATTCCGTTTTTACATTCTTAAATCAAAGGACCTCCGATATTCCTGTTAAGTGGGAGTATCGGAGGCTTTTTATGTTTTTTAGTTTTCGTATAAAATCATTTGGCTGGGTTTGCACACCCTCATAGGGAAACGTTTTAACAACCTTGCTTCATTTTCCATTAGCGCCCAGATAAACTTTTTTCTGCCGTAGATTCATTCTGGGCCATTACACCCACCAGTTTATGAGGAAGGTATGGCTCTTCTAAATAGGCCAGTTCCTCGGTCGTCAATTCTAAGTTAACAGCCTTAGCGGCGCCCTCAATATGGTGCGGTTTGGTAGCCCCTACTACTGGCGCGGTGACCTTTGTCAGCAGCCATGAAAGTGATACCTCTGTCATGCTTACTTCATGCCGGCTGGCTAACTCAGCCACCCGAGAGATGATCTCTCTATCCTGTTCCGCTGTGGCGTCATACTTGCCTTTGGCATAGGAATCCGCCTGAAAACGCTTGGAGGTTTCGCCGGGGAGCCGAGAGAGCCGCCCAGACGCCAAGGTACTATAGGGAGTCATGGCAATGTTCTCCTCTCTGCAAAGCTTAGCCATTTCCCTTTCTTCCTCCCGGAAAATCAGGTTATAGTGGCCTTGGATGGACACGAACTTGGCGAAGCCGTTTTGCTCCGCTATGGCATTGGCTTTCGCCAGTTGGTAAGCGTAGCAATTAGAAATGCCAATTGCCCGCGTCTTACCCGCTTTTACGGCATTGTTAAGGCCTTCCATGATCTCGAAAATGGGTGTGTTATAATCCCACGAGTGAACTATATACAAGTCAACGTAGTCCATGCCAAGGTGTTTCAGGCTAGTGTCCAACATATTTTGTACATGCTGTTGGCCAGTAACTCCACTGTGGATTTCGGTTTGGGTGCGGGGCGGAAATTTGGTTGCAACCACTACGTCCTGTCGTTTGGTCAGAGCCCCTAAGATGCGGCCTAAATATTCCTCCCCAGTGCCCCCCTGGTATCCGATGGCAGTATCGTAGAAATTCACTCCCAACTCTAATCCGCGTTTTACGATTTCTTTGGAGCTTGCCTCGTCCAGCGTCCAGGAGTGCATCCCTTTCTGGGGGTCGCCAAAACCCATGCACCCCATACAGATGCGGGAAACATTCAAATCGGAATTGCCTAATTTTGTGTACTTCATACTGAGTCCTCCATCTTTTTTCGCTAAGTAATGTTTGTGCTATACTTCAGGCGTATTTTGAACATGTGAGATAAAGCTTTCTACCGTCCGCGAACAGGGAAGCTCATTTTTCCATGCCAACACAGCGCCGCTTTCAATGCCCGGAGAAAGGGAAACCTGCTGTAGGTCTGGATGGGGTAAAAATCCCTTGTCCAGAGTTAGAGCCACGCCTATGCCGCTGTGCACCATCACCGCTGTATTATTGACCAGATTGTATCGGGCGGCAACCGTCACCTGGGCAAAAAGCTTTTCCCCAAACCATTGGCTCAGCATATCCAACACCTCATCACGCCAGCCCAGCAGCAGGGGATAAGGCAGCAGGTCCTTGGGGGTGACGCGGGGGAGTGCTGCTAAGGGGGAATCCTTTCGCACCAGAGCGCACCAGCGTTCCCGGTAGGGCATGGGAACATAGCTATATCTCCGCACCTCCACTGGTTCCATGAGTAATCCCATATCCAACAAACCGTTTTCCATGTGGTCCTTCACCTCGTCTGCTGTGGCGCTATATATGCGGAACTGCACCAACGGGTGCCTTTGCCGGAAAGACATCATCAGGTCGGACAGATAGGCCATGTTGCAGGTTTCACCGCAGCCAATAGCGATTTCTCCAGAGAGTCCTTCCCGGCTCTGAAATTCCCGACAGGTTTTTTCTGACAATTCCAAAATTTCGTGTGCTCGGCGCTTTAAAAGTATCCCGTCTTCTGTAAGTGCAATGCGGTGACTGCTTCGGTGGAAGAGCACCGTGCCCAGTTCTTTTTCCAGCTGCATCAGCTGCCTAGACAGGGTGGGCTGAGTAACATGCAGAAGCTGGGCAGCGCGGGTGATGTTTTCCTCCCTTGCCACCGTGTAAAAGTATCGCAAGACACGCAGCTCCATAGTCTTCTCCTTTTATTAAATGACTTTGAATGTCTTCCATTTGCCAGATTTCAGCCGTATGGCAAAAATGACTGCCCGGATTATCCAGTCTAAGCACATTGCCGCCGCTATGCCGATAACGCCCCAGTTTAGCACGATGGCGAACAGGATGGAGAATACCAGCCGCCCGCCGATGGTGGATGCGATGGATACAATCATAGTAAACTTGATGTCTCCAGCTGCCCGCAGGCCATTTGCAAGCGGCCCGGACATAGGGAAGGCCACAGTGTTGAACACATTGTGAATGAGCACTAGGACAATCACCAAATCCTTGGCTTCTGGGGAGATATGGTAGAAATTCATCATCACCGGGGTGAGGACGAACACCAGCGCGTTCCAGATAAGGGAGACCGTTAAAGTTATTTTTAGCAGCTTCGTAAAATAAAGCTCTGCTAAGGCCGTGTCATCCGCGCCCATGCATTGACCAATCACTGTGATAAACACCGGCCCCATTGTCACCCCAGCCAAAGCCGCTAGGCTCCAGATACTCTGTGCAATGCCATTGGCGGCGATCTGGTAGGTGCCGAACAAGGCCACTACGCTGGAAAGGGCCACTTTTACCAGCTGAAAAATACCATTTTCCACCCCGTTTGGCACGGCGATGCGTAAGATGCGCTTCATCAGCTGGCCATGCCACCTGCAGATTTGCGGCCAGGTGTAGCATACGCGGATTTTTTTGCCAAAGCAAAGCGCGGTGATCACTATAGCCGAGAACACCCGGGCGATAAGGGTGGGCCAGGCCACACCAGCGACGCCTGCTTTTAACAGGAACACGCCGATGAGATTGCCCCCCACGTTGATTGCGTTGGCAACGATGGAGATGTACATGGTTACATTGGTCTTGCCTAGGCTGCGGTACAGGGCCGCGCCTGCGTTGTAAACCGCTAGAGCCGGGTAGGAGAACAGGGAGATTTGTAAGTAGATGGTGCAAGCCTCCATGACATCTGGCTCCACCTGGCCAAAAAGCGTGCTGAGCATGGGGCGATGCAGTATTAAGATAATACACGAGATAATAAGTGAAAACAGGGTAGAGGCTGTGAGCAGTTGGCTGGCGGCCTCGCTGGCATCCTCCTTGACACCCCGGCCGATGTACTGGCTAATTACCACCGCGCCTCCAGAGGCCAAGGCCGTAAACAGATAGATGAAGATGGTGCTGAAAGAGTTTACCAGCGAAACCCCAGACACCGCCGCCTCTCCAGCATAGCTAACGATAAAGGTGTCGGCAATGCCTACCAGCATCACCAATAGCTGCTCTAAAAACAGTGGAATGATCAAGTTTTTAAGCTCTTTGTTTGTGAACATGGGCGCTCCCTCCTGCTGGTTTCTGCTATTATTTTACCAGGAAGAGGATAGATATGTCCAATGCTTGTTTTGTATAAAGCTTCATGCCTTTAGAGCATTTCTAGGGGCGCACTTAAAATGAAAAAGGAAGTGCAGTATAAAATCTTCACTTTTGGCTTAGCTTTTAACTGGATAGACGGGGGAACAGTGAGAAGAGATACGAAACGTTGCCCCATATCCTAGAATCGGAACCCATGAATTGACTGTCTTTGGATTTGATGCTATACTATTTTTCGGCAAAAGAGAAAGCAAGGAGGGGGCCTATGCCTAATATCCTCATTATAGAAGACGATACCGATATCAACAACTCCACCGCCCAATACCTGCGGCGGCATGGATGCCAGTGTATCCAAGCATTTTCCGGCACCGAAGGCCAGCTGCTTTGGAAAAGCTCTGGTTGTGATCTAATGCTGATAGACCTAATGCTGCCTGGACTTTCTGGCAGTGAACTGATTGACGAGATACGCCGGGAAAGCCGGGTGCCAGTGATTGTGCTGTCAGCTCGCTCTGAACTTTCCGATAAGGTAGAGTTATTGAGCCTGGGAGCAGATGACTACATGACCAAGCCCTATCAGCTGGAAGAGCTTTGGGCCAGAATACAGGTTCAGCTGCGCCACGCCAGTACAGCCCCGGCGGACGAGGTGCTGCACTTTCGGGACTGGCAGCTGAATATAGTGGAGATGATCCTGACAGCCGCCGGCCAGCCAGTAGAACTGACTGCCCATGAATTTAAAATAGTCGAACTCATGGTGCGCCGGCCTAAGAAGGTTTTCACAAAACAACAGATCTACGAAGCAGTCTGGCAGGAAGACTGCGCGATTGAGGATAAGACCATAAACGTACACATCAGCAATATCCGTGCCAAGCTTCGCCCCAGCGGCACAGATAGCTATATTCAGACCGTATGGGGGATTGGTTTTAAGCTGAGCTGAACTTTGTACTTTCTTTACCTTTTCTTAGCGAAGTTTAGACACTTGCCTGCTATACTATGCCTTGCAAACAAAGCAAAGGAGGACATTGGAATGGCAGTCATACAGACAATAGGCCTGTCCAAGCGTTACAAGGACAAATGGGCTGTAGACCACCTGGGGCTGCAGGTTGAGCAAGGGGATATCTACGGCTTTATTGGTCAGAATGGCGCGGGAAAATCGACCACGCTTAAGCTGTTATGCGGCTTGGCAAGCCCCACACAAGGCGAGATTACTATTTTTGACAGGCCTCTTAGGGATACGGTAGCACATCGGCGCATAGGAGTGCTGATTGAGCAGCCGGGACTGTACCATGATCTGAGCGGCCGGGAAAATCTGTATCTTTATGCCACGCTTTTGGGCTTGGATGACCCCAAGCGGCAAGTGGATGAAACGCTTTGTACTGTGGGCCTTTCCCCCCATGGGAAAAGGCCAGTGAAACAGTATTCCATGGGAATGAAGCAGCGGCTTGGGGTAGGGCTTGCCCTGCTGGGCAGCCCGGACCTCCTGTTGCTGGATGAGCCGATCAATGGTCTGGATCCAGAGGGAATCCGGGAAATGAGAGAACTTTTGCAGCGGCTTAACCGGGAACGGGGCCTAACCATTCTGCTTAGTTCCCACATTTTAGGTGAGCTGAGCAAAATAGCCACCCGGTATGGCATTATCCGCCAGGGTAAAATGATTGAGCAGCTCAGCGCTCAGGAGTTAGAGCAAAAATGCACCGATTACCTGCATTTGCGCACAGCCCAGCCTAAAAAGGCCGCTGCAATTTTAGAGCGGGAGTTTACTCTGAGACGTTGGGAAATGCGCCCAGAAGGGGAAATGCGCATATACGATACAGTAAATATGAAGTCTGTAGGCCAGGCGCTTGCTCAGGCCGGCATTGCTGTGGAGGAAATGGGCACGCACCAGCAGGATCTGGAGGGTTATTTTCTGGAAAAAATGGGAGGGACAAGCCATGCTTAATATGTTTCGAATGGATAGCCGCAGGCTATTCCAAAGCCGGACTTTTTACATTATAATGGCACTCGTTGTGGCACTGATTGCGTTTATATGTCTTACGCTGGCAATCATATCCTCTCCAGAGGTTTTGGATGCTATGGAACAGAGCGGTGCGGATGTGGAAGCCGTGGATTACCAGGTGGGAGCCGAGATTGCCGGAATGAGTCAGCTGACGTTTGTCCACCAGTGCCTGTCCAGCGGTTTCCTGCTCATATTGACTGGTATGGGAATGACATTCTTTGTAGGAAATGACTTTACGGGGGGGTACATCAAAAATATCTGCTTTGCAAGGCCTCACCGGTGGGAATATGTAGCCGCCAAGGCGCTGATCGGCGGGGTATACAGCGGTATCATTACCGTGCTGGGAGTACTTTTCTCCCTTGTGCTGCCGCCTTTATTTGGTCTGCGCCCAACCGCCAGCGGCATAGGTGATATTGTAAGCTACACCTTTTGGATTTGGCTGCCTATTTGGGTGTTTTCGCTAATGGCGCTGACAATGGTACTGATAACACGCAGCGTGTCTTTAGGGATACTTATGTCAGTATTGTGCGGCGGGGGAATTCCTGCGCTAATGGTAGGCATGTTTACAGGAAAATTGGGCTGGCCCCGTATTGAGAACTATTTTGTCAGTTCCCTGGTAAACAGCTGCTGCATGCCTCAGGCAGGGATGGAACAGATTTGGGTAATTCTGGCCAGTGTGGCTGGATGGAGTGCGCTTTATATTGCCGGCAGCTTACTGCTGACGAAAAATCGGGATATTTAAAGGGAGGACTCTCTATGCTGCCGGTTCTGCTCCTAATTATTTTTGCGTTGGCACTGGCACTGTTTCGGTTGCATGTGTATCGCGGGCAATTGCTGGAAATGGCCCAGATATTGGAGAGCACTCCGGCAGAGAGTAACCTAAGCCTGACCACACAAACCGGCGGTGAGCCCGCCCGGCGGTTGTGCAGGGCGGTGAATAGCAGGCTGGAAAAAGGCCGGCAGCTCCGGCAGGAGGCCTTGGGGAGGGAGCGGGAACTGAAACACTCGATGGCCTGTATCTCTCACGATATCCGCACGCCGCTGGCCGGAGCCATGGGATATTTACAGCTGCTGGAGGAGGAACCAGAGCGTCAAGATGAGTACCTGGAAATTATTGGGAGACGGTTAAAGGAATTAGATGGGATGCTGGAGCAACTATTCCTTTACACCCGCCTGCAAGGTGGCCCGCTGCCATTAAACTGTGAGGTGGCAGCGGTTCTCCCACCACTGTATGATGCGTTAGCGGAGTTTTATCCCCAACTGGAAACAGCAGGAATTGAGCCACGGCTGCGGTTTGCCAGAGAGGATATAACCGCTTATGCCGACAGGGAGGCGCTAGGGCGTATTTACAAGAATTTGATTACCAATGCTATCCGGCATGGAGGTGGGGATCTTACCATATCAGCCATAGAAGGAGGCATATGTTTTGCCAATCCCATAGGGGCTGCCCCCCAGCCCGATCCAAGCCGCCTTTTTGACCGTCTATACCAAGGGAACCCAGCCCGCGGTAATGGCGGGGCAGGCTTGGGCTTAGCTATTGTTCGGGAACTGATGGAACAAATGGATGGGAAAGTTACTGCCCGGATTGAGGGGGACGAGTTAAAGATTGATTTGAGTTTTCGTAACGTGCATGCGGAAGAAGAAAATGCACTTAGTAAAAAAGTCATTTTGGGTGATTAGCGAGAGGATAATGTAAGGAAGAAGTTGGCTGATCACTGTTTTTCGGATTTACATTGCGGGATAAAATCGAAGCATCCTCTGGGCGTTAAAGGTTTGGCAGATAATGACGCGGTGTAGATATACGGAAATGACAGAAAATCTTTGGGGGTTTAATTGGTTTGGGTTTTGCGGGATTCAAGGGTTAAACAGAGGGAGGATTAGTTCCCTGTGCCCGCATAGCGTTTCACACCTTTTTTCCAAACAAACGCCGCCACTCCCAGCAGCAGAAAAGCTACCAGCGGCGCAAAATAGTGCCAAAGCTGTATTCCCTTTGCCGCTTTATTCAGCAGCACTACGCTGGGGTAGTAATTGATAAAAGCCACTGGCAGAAAGCAGGTTACAAAAACCTGAAAGTATCTACCGAATATATTCACCGGATATTGCTGCATTAATACGGTAAACCGCTCGGCAATAGACATGGCGGCTCCCGAACGAGTGGTCCAGAAGCAAAGGCTGGCCCCAATCCAGTTGATGGCTACTTGAATCAACGCGCCGGACAGTACGCATATTATAAAATAAACCCATTGCCCTATATGCCATGGCAGACCCAGCTGCGAAGCGGCCAAAATAAATCCCAGTACGCCCACCAGAAAATCGCCTACACCGGTATAGCTAATATCCTTGCCAATAAATTGCAGAAATGGGCTGACCGGCCGAACTAGATAGGCATCGAAGGCGCCGCTTACAATCATCTCCTCTAAATCGGACAGGTGCCAGAAGAACACACCGTATATCCCCCGGCTCAGCATCCAAAAACTGTATAGGAACATTAAGTCCCAGATGTTCCAACTACCCAGTGTGTTAAAATTGTACACGAGGACCCCGATAAGAGAGAGATTCACTGCGTTCAGTATGAGAACGCTGATGATGCCTACAAAGAAGTCGGCTTTGTACTGTGCTTTTCCCAAAACTGCCACTCGCAAAAATTGCCCATATAACCGGATATTGCGCATATTTTTAACCCCCCTGTATCATTACTCTGGCGAACACTCGCCTCATCAGCAACCGGGACCCCAGCCAAAGAGCCAGTATCCATGCAAGTTGAATCCCTAGAGCCCATAGCATACCCATTCCCTCATAGTTTCCAATGTAAATGGACATGGGGATTGCGTAAATACAGCGAAATGGCAGAAAACTGCCAATTATGCCCAGTGCACTAGGAAAAATCCATAGGGGCACCATTTGCCCGGAAAAAAAGCGGAGCAATGCGTTATATCCCCAATTGATATTTCGAATGTTCATAGTGACCATGCTGAGTAGCCCTAAGATAAAGTTTAAGAAAAAGCTGATGAGAACGGAGAATATCAAGCTGCAAAGGAATCCACAAAAAGCGGGTAAGCTTGGCAATTCCAATGAAAACAGGAAAAAAGCCGCAATGAGCGAAGGCAACACCAAAAACAGAAAGCGTACCAAAATGCTGCCCATGTTTTTTGCAAACATATAGAACTGAAAGTCTAAGGGCTTCAAAATGTCCATCTCAATGGTACCCTTGCGAACTTGCTCCATAATATATCTCTGCGGGCCGTTTCTAGGATGCAGGATAGCCTCCAAAGCTACACCGAGCACAGCGTAAGAGATCATTTCCCCAAGCGGAACTCCAGTTACAGTGGGATTGGCCCCGTACAAGGCCCGCCACACATAGCCCACGCTATACATCATAAGAAAGGTATAGATAAAATTCAGCCAAAAAGACACGCGGTAAATGCTCATATTAAAAAATTCGTTGCGGAGAAACGCTGCGCCTGTCCGCAGGCGCACACCATTACTTACTCTCATAGAGATTCCTCACAATCCCCTCAATATCAGGCTCAATGATCTCAATATCGTGGATTGGATAGCGGTCACCTATGGTCCGGATTAGACCCATGGGTGTAGCCTCAGCCCGATGGAACGAAAACCATTTTCGATTCCCATCGCTTTTTGTCAATTCAGCATGTTCTACTTGGAAGTCTGCAACCGGCGTTTCAAATTCGATCATTAGGGAGCGTATAGCGCCAAACTGCTGTATCATGCTCTCCAGGTCGCCATCATACATCAGATGGCCGGAATCGATTACCACCACTCGGGAACACAATTTTTCAATATCGCCCATGTCATGGGTGGTAAGCAAGACTGTGGTGCCCTTTTTTTGGTTGACTTCTGAGATGAAATCATGAAGGTACTTCTTGGATACAACATCTACGCCGATGGTAGGCTCGTCTAAAAACAGGATTTTCGGATTGTGGAGCAGCGCCGCACAAATGTCAGACTTTACCCGTTGGCCCAAACTCATTTGCCGCACTGGTTTTTGCAGAACCTCTTCTAGGCCGAGCATGGGCACGTATCTGTCTAGATTTTTCTGGTATGTATCTTCATCAATTTGATAAATTTCCCGCAGCAGGCGGTAGCTTTCTATGAGCGGTACGTCCCACCAAAGCTGGGTTTTTTGCCCAAATACCACGCCGATCTGTTTCGCGTTTTCCATGCGCTGGTCAAAGGGGTGGATACCGTCTACCGTGACGCTCCCAGAGGTGGGCTGCAAAATGCCGGAGAGCATTTTGATGGTGGTTGATTTCCCCGCGCCATTTTTTCCGATAAACCCAACAATTTCTCCATCTCCCAAGGAAAAGCTAATATCGTCCACGGCCCGCTTGATAATGTGCTCGCTGGAGAATAGGTTTCGTATGGCAGAAAATTTCCCCTTTTTCTGCACGGGTATTTTAAACTCCTTTTTTAGATGGCTAACTTCAATCAAGTTTACCCCTCCTTAAACATTCACTGAGGAAACAAAAAAGTGCGCAGACAAAACTGCGCACCGAAAAACGCACAACTCCATTGCTGCGACACAATTCCTACAATACCCAAAAAGTATGCGAGGAAAGAGCCCGCGTTTTTACCGAGTGATAAAAACGCACACTTTTTGAGCAGGGAAATATGGAATTGTGTCGCAAGCTTAGTTTATCATAGTCATAAGGAAAATGCAACCTAAAATCCGCTTTCTTCTCAAAACGCAGGTATGGCCCGCCAGGAAACATGGTATTACTAAGTTATCTTACTAATTGGCAGCTTTGCGCTGTGCTAACACGTCAACACTTTCTTTTTCCATTCGTAATGAAAAAACAAGACGTTTTTGTGTGACGAGTGGGGAATGGAAACAATCATGAACTAGTTACAAAATGTCCCGACCATCGAAGAGATCCTATCTCTGAAATACGATCTGTGGAGGGTCGGGATATTTTTGTGCTCTGAGTTTTATTAAAAGAAAGGATAAGGAGCTGCCTGGAAAAACCAACTCCTCGGTATGATACAATTTGCAATTTTAAAAGATAAATTAAGTGGGACTTTGGTAATTTATTGATGCTTTATCGAACACGCTCCATTCTATTCTGCTATTCGTTCCACTTCACCCGTTCGGTTAAAGAGGCTTTGGTTGCCATACGATAGGAAAGCTCCGCCGCCACACCACCGATGGCAAATAGGAGAAGCAGTATCCCCACCGCGGGCAGGGATATGGCGGAAACTTTCACGTCGAATACCCGCGCCAGCAGCGCGTTGGATAAAGCTGACCCAACTACAAATGCCGCAAGCCCGAACACCCCGCCCACGCTGTTCTCATACACCATCATCCGGCGCAGCTGCCCGCGGGTCATGCCCACGGTCTCCAGCATGGCGAACTCCCGCCGCCGCAGTACCGTAGATGTAAGGGCGCTGTTCACCATGTTCAAAAGCCCAATTAGGAAGATGATTCCGCAAAGGCTGTAGCCGGTAAGCTGGATGGCCCTCAGCCGTTCCTGCAATGCTTTCATGTTGGTGAGCTTGCCGCCCACAAGATACTCGAAACTTGTGTCGCCGGAGCCCACGCCGCGCCCCTCCGTCAGGGCTTGTACCTCTTCCAGAAGCGCGTCCGACCGGCCCTCTTTCGCGTTTACAAGTACCGTGAACGCCGGCGCGTCCGGGAACTCCCTCTCAAAGACGCTCTCGGGCAGCAGGAAAAACATTTCCTCCACGCCGGCGGAGTTCGCCGTGAGTCTTCCGCAAATCTTTCCCAGCGCCGTCCAGAGACCGGAGGGCAGCTCCAGGTGAATAACCCGATAATCCTTGCTAAGGTTGTCTGAGGAGAGCGCGTCTCCGGAGGAAAGGCGCAGATTCAGATAGGCCGTCAGCCCGTCGCTTTCCGTGGAAACACAGAATACGTGCCGGCCGTCGTACAGTTCCTCTCCGTCATAGTAAGCTGGATTGAGCCTGTCCTCCTGGGACACGATGATCTCCCGGCAGAGCTCGTCAGGGAGGGAGAGAACTGCAGCTTTTACACTGCCGATGTCAAGAATATCCTGGTATTCCTTCCGCACAAAGTCGTATTCCGACCCCGTCATAAAGTCCCTGATTTCCTCTGCCAGCCCGGGGGTGATGTCCGCGTCAATCTGTTGGAAGCGCAGGAGCCGCGTTTCCTCCACGTTGTCAGAGCCGGCAAGGCTATCGAGGATATCCGGCTCCACCGCCGCGAATTTAGAGATTTTTGTCAGCTCCTCGGGGATAAGGCCAGTGCGGCCCCCGTCCCACAGCCCCAGCTCCACGTCAAACATCCCCAACTGTTTTCCGCCAATCATCGTGTCAATTTCCGTGAACGCACCCACTAATATAAACAGCAGCACGGACACCATCGCCGAAAGGGAAGTGACAAGCATCCGCCCCCGGCTCCGGCGAAGCCCAGCCATAGCCAGGCTTCTGGGAGAGGCGGGAGCCTCCCGGCGCTTTTCCTTTTTGGGATCTCTGCCCTCCGGCTCGGGAGAGATCGACTGTATGGGCGTCATTTTCTTGATACGTGCAAGGGGCCGCAGGGCCGAGAAGAACAGGGTAAACAGTGTCAGTCCGGCGCTGATCAGAGAGATAATCGGGCTGAACCGGTTAGGCAGCACCTCCCCGCTCATGCTCATAAATATAGGGGAGAGGAGCTTGAACCCGATAAAATACCCAGCTGCCAGCCCCACTGGAAGCGCCCCGCAGGCAATGAGCCCGGTCTGCATCAGCGTCAGCTTTTTCATCTGCCGATGGGTCATGCCGATGACCTTCAAGAGCCCGAAGGCTCGCATATCCTGGGTCAGCGCGATGGAATAGACGTTGTAGATGAGCAAAAACGCCGCAAGGAACAGCACCCCTATCACCAAGAGTATCATCAGGACAATATCCGGCTGGAGGAGGCTACCCAAATCCGCGGCGACAAAGGCGTAGTTGATTTGGCTGCGCCGCTCCTCACCGGGGGTCTCCCACTGTGACAGCCGCTCCACCACTGCGTCCAGCCGCCGGTCTATTCCGAAGCTGCTGTGAAACTGCACTATGACGCTCAGTTCCAATTCCTCCGCCACGTGCTCCCCATACAGCGCTACCGCCGGGGGCGGCACGTCCGCGTCGCTGTGGTAGAAGCCGGAAACGGTGTAGGTTCTCTCCATCGGTTCCGCAACCTTTACGCTCTTAATGAAAAACCGGACCTGGTCGCCAATGGAAAGCGTGGGGAACACCTCCCGGCAGAGCAGAGTCTCATCCGCCCCTTGGGGGAACCGGCCCTCGGTCAGTGTCATGAACAGGTGGGGGAGGACCTTCTCCCTGTCCACAAAAAGCATACCAAACCCTTGCTCTACGCTGTTCGCCTCGGCCGGTTCCACCCAGTGCACAGGCTCAAAGGACATCAGAAATGTCTCCGAAACCTCGGGGGCGCTTTGAATTTCCTCCCGCAAGGCTTCCCCGGAGATAGAATATCCCATATCAAAAATGGAGGCGTGGATGTCGGAGCCAGACGCCAACATTTTGGAGAGCTGTACGGAATCCAAAGCGCAGTAGGCAAAGCTAATCACCGTCATGTACAGCACCGTGGTGAGCACCACCGCCACGGCAACGAATGTGGTGCGCAGCCGGTGAGAGCTTATCTGCAAGCGTGCAAGCCGGAAAATCATTTTGAGCCCTCCCTGCTATCGGAAATAATGCGCCCGTCCTCGATGCGTATGCGCCGGGAGGTCATCTGGGCCAGCTCCTCGTTATGGGTGATCATCAAAATAGTCTGGGAAAATTCCCGGTTCAGCTTCTCCAGAAGCAGCATGACTTCCAGGCTGGTCTTGCTGTCCAGGTTCCCTGTGGGCTCGTCCGCCAGGACGATGTGGGGCTTTGTGGCCAACGCCCGGGCAATCGCCACCCGCTGCTGCTGTCCGCCGGAAAGCTGGGAGGGCAGGGCATACCTTTTTTCGTAAATGCCAAGGGTAAAGAGAAGCTGCTCGGTTTCCTCTGGGTCGGCTTTGAGTTTGTCAAGGCCCATGGGCAGCACTACGTTCTCCCAGACGTTCAGGCCGGGGATAAGGTTGTAGCTCTGGAACACGAAGCCGATATAGCGCCGCCGGAAAACCGTCAGCGGGTCGGGGGAGAGGGAGTAGAGGTCTGTGCCGTCGATGGTCACGGTGCCCCCGGTAGGGATATCGATGCCGCCAAGCAGATGCAGAAGCGTGCTTTTGCCGCTGCCGCTGGAACCAACCACCGCCACAAACTCGCCCCGCTCTATGGACAAGCTAACTCCGTCCAGTGCTCGCAGGGCATTGTCCCCGCTGCCGTAGATTTTTGTCAGATGATTCGTTTGTATGAGCATGACTTTATCCTTTCTCTGTGATTTTTCTCAATTATAACAAACGAATCTTTCTGGGACGTAACGAAATCTTTCAGTTTTGAAAGATTCTCTATTCAGCGGACAGAAAAATGCTAAACCGGCACCCGCCGCCCTCTCGGTTCTGGCAGAGTACCCGGCCGCCTTGGGCCTGAACTATCATACGGCAGAGGGTCAGGCCGATACCCACGCCGGAGGCGTCACAGGTCGTCTTGCCGCGGTAAAAGCGTTTCCAAATCTCCGGCAGTTCCTCCTCGGGTATGCCGGGGCCCTTGTCGAGAACATCCAGCCGGATATACCTGTCATACCGCTGGGCCGCGATCTCTATCTTCGAGCCCCCAGGCGCATATTTAACGGCGTTGTCAAGAACGGCGCCCAATGCCTCGGCGGTCCAGCGCGGGTCGAACAGGGCGGTCAGGCCATAGGGGATTTTCGCAGAGAGCGCTATGTTTTTGCTCCCAGCTTCGGGCACAACGGCTGATAGTGCTTGAGCTGCCAGAGTTTCTACAGAATTCTCAACTGGGTGTACGTTTTCCTCAATGAGTCCACCCTCACAGCGAGAGAGTTTTACAAGCGCGTCTAGACGAAAAACCAGCTTGTTCGTCTGCTGAACGATTGCCATGGATTCGGAGGAGTTCGGTAAC
>CAJUSM010000016.1 GCA_910588935.1 uncultured Oscillospiraceae bacterium | reverse complement strand
CTTCCTTATCCTCCATTGGCGGCTGTCCTCCCTTCGCTTTTGGCTAACAAAGCCTTTCCCCTGGGCCATTTTGCAGGCAATCGAGAAATCCCCACTGGAAAAGCGTGTACTTCTCAGCCGCAATTATGGCCTCCGCAGCCATGGGTTCCGCAGGTCCCGCAGTTATGCCCCTCTGCCTGGTGCTGGTGGTGGCTGCAATGCACTGCCGGGTGAAAGGCCAGAAGCCCCGCGGCAAAGTCCTTTGCCGCTTGGTCCGCGTCCCCCGAAACCCCGCCGTACAGCTGGATGCCCGCTTGGGCCAGGGCCGCCTGAGCCCCACCCCCAATGCCTCCGCAGATAAGCGCCTCTACACCCAGCCCGGCCAACAGCCCCGCCAGGGCCCCATGGCCTGTGCCGTTGCTGCCCACCACCTGGGCTGAGACAATCTCTCCATTTTCCACCTGGTAGAGCTTAAACTGCTCTGTTCGGCCAAAATGCTGAAAAATCTGGCCGTTGTCGTAAGTTATCGCAATCTTCATCAAGATTTCTCCTTTTGTGTTAAACTTCTATGGTCTGGCCAGCTGCCAAATAGTGCAGCCGGTCCATCCATTGGCTCATATATGCAAACTGGGGGAGCCCTGTGCAGTGGCAGGTATAGAACTCGGTGGCAAAGCTGTTCAGATATCTAGCATATTCTGCCAGCTCCTCCCCCAAGGGCAGCTTGGAAAAGTGAAACCCGCCTATCAGCACATGAGGCCGAAACCAGTCCACAATATCTAGAATTCCTTTGTGAGAGCAGCCGCTGAACAAAATTCGCCTGTCCCCCTCCTCTGCCAGCAGATACTGCTCGTGGCGGAAGTCATCTGGAACCAAAACCCCTTCTTCTTCCGTCTCCAGCCCCCAGCTGCCCAGGTCGTGTTTTCTGGCCGCCTGATTACAGGAGTACAGGGCGAGCCCTGGCCCAAGCGCCTCGTAGTCTCCGGCAAGCTTTAGCCGGGAGGAGCCGGCCAGAGACGGATCCAGGCCAATATACCGGTCCGGCCCATGGTAGTGGGGCTGAAAGGCATATTGGCTGACAAACACCCTTGCGTGGCAGTTCCCCTTTAAAAACCTGGCCAGACCGCCGCCGTGGTCGTAATGACCATGGGAAAGCACAGCCACCTCTACCTCTGCCAGATCAATGCCCAGTTTCTGGGCATTCTCCCAAAAGAGCCCGGTCTGGCCCATATCAAACAGAATTTTTTGCTCCCCCCTAGAGATATACAGGGAAAGGCCGTGCTCCCTGCCAAAACGGTGGTCTGCCGCTGTATTCTCCGCCAACGCGGTAATCCGCATTTTCTCGCCCCCTTCCTTTATAAGCCCTCTTCCTCTCCCCTGAAGATCTGCTCCCGAAGGATTTTCCCAGCGTCAGGGAAGGAACGGGCTGTAAATTCCGGGGGCTCTACACCCTCTGGGATGGCCATAAACTGGTTAACAGGCAGCCAAAGGGCAGGCATATGGGCCATATGGGCACAGAGCACGTCAAAGGGGTGGTCACCTACATACAGGCTTGCCTCACAGGGCGTTCCCAGCTGGCTGCAGGCCAACTCCAAAATCTTGGGATCCGGCTTGAAAAGCCCTACCTCCTGGGAAATAACAATACTGTCAAAATATTGGGGAAGGTCCCATTCTTCCAGGGCCCGGCGCACGCCGCTGTGGTTATTGCTCACTATCCCCAGGGAAATCCCCTGGGCTTTTAAGTCCTCCAGCACCTCTCTCAGCCCAGGGGCCGGTTGGTAGCTTATTTCATAATCCCCCATAAAAACCTGGAACAAGGGCTTTGCCAGCTCATCTGCCAAGCCCAGGGCCTGCTGGTTTACCCAGAAGACGTTTTGCAGGTATTCCTGATCTGGCATTTTTACACCGGTTTCATTTTCCTTTTGAATCTGCCTGCCCTGCCAAAGCTCGCTGGCCCCATAGGCTTTCTCCACAGCCTGCTGGGTTAAGCCAGGCGTGCTGGGGGCGGCCTGCTGAAAAACCAGCTCTGGGATAGAGGGCTTTTTCAGCAGCAGGGTATTGTCAATGTCAAAAAGAACGGATTGGAGCATAGCGTTCCCCCCTCTTTTCTTTTTATTGTAGCATATCCGTCAGCAAAAAGAAAGGGCTTCTCTTCCCCCCAGAGAAAATGGCCAAAAGAAAGGCCAGCGTCCGGGTTTTCCCCTTTGCTGGCTTTCTCTTGCTTATGATTCTAGGGCGCTGAAGTTAAAAATCAGCCGCACCCGAATAGTGTCTGATTCTGTCCACATATCCTGCTCAGGGACAGAGAGGGAGCCGAATAGTCGAAAATAGCCTTCGCTCTCTGGCTCTAGGCGCAGCACACCGGCCTTTTCCCTGCCCTCTTCGGTAACAAGCACCTGGTTTCCCGCGTCTGTAAAGGCGCCGCCCCAAGAATTGGGCTGGTTGCCAAACTCCGCGTAAACAAAGGCCTCTTGGCCCTGGTCCCCCTGGCTGGGAGGGCTGGTGACAAAGCGCACCCTGCTCTCCCCTATGGCCTGGCCCACTGCCTGCACATTCATAACCACTGGGGCTTGCCCTAAGTTGCGAATGCCCTGGGCCTGGTGGATAACCTGCTCTGTCCGGTTCTGGCCGTCTACTTGAATGGCCATACCGTAGGGGTTTACCACCACTTGTCCACTTTCCGGCACCATTACCCGGATGGCCTCCCCTTCAGGCTCTGGCGTGGCGCTGGGAGAAGGGGAAGGGGAAACAGAGGGAGAGGGACTCGCCTCTGGGCTTACCGGTTCTTCCTCCTCCCCCGGCTCCTCCCCCATAGGCGAGGCGCTGGGAACCGGGGTTGCCTCCGGCGTAGGCTCGGGCACAGGTGTTTCCTGGGGATTGGGTGTTTCCTGAATAGGCGGCGCCTCTGTGGGAAAAACATCTATTGGGGGCGTTTCTGGCGGGAGCGTCTCCTCCGCCGCGGGGGCAGACGGGGTATTATCCGCGGTTTCCGGCGGCGCTTCCCCCTGAGCGGGCCAGGCCGGCAAAAGCACCGCCAGGGCCAGGCACAGGCACGCAAGCTTTTTTCTCATACTGGGGTACCTCCCGGAACCAAGCAGCCGCACGGCTGGGGACCAGCTGTGCGGCTACGGTGGTTAGTTTGCGATTAAAAAGCTAGTTGCTTACGGAGTGCCAGCATTGGCCTTGCCGGTGAACTCAAAGACCAGAGTGGCACCAAAGGTGTCTTCCTCAGTCCAAGGAGTTTCGGGAGCATCGTTCATGGTGCCAATGAAGTGGAAAGCCAAAGCGCCATTAGTAGCAACAGTGGTGCCATCAGAAGACTTCGCCATAGTCTTAACAGCGCCTACCGCCGCAGGGGTCTCGGTTGCTGTCAGCTTGAGGGTCTCGGAATAAGTGGTGGGAGCAGTGGTACCATCACAAAGAGCTGCCTCAATAGAAACGTCAGCCTTCTTGCCCTTCTCAGTGCCAGCGGTAAAGGTACCAAAAGTCAACTCGCCGCCTACATAGCCTGCAGCGCTGGTCTTGATGTCAACATCAATCAGGCTCAGGTTCTTTACGTACTGCACAGGGCTAATGATCTGGCCGCTCTCTGTGGCGGTGCCGCCAATGGCAGTAGCGTCTACAGTAATTCTGTAGGGGTTGGCAATTACGCCAGCGGACTCAGGAACCACAACCTTGATGGTGGGAACAGAGGTAGTGCCCTCTACACCCAGCTCGTAACCCAGCTCGCCCTCAAGAGTAACACCGCCAGAAGTAGAAGAAGCAAACGCGGTTACACCCAGAGACAGAACCATTGCGCCAGCCATAACAGCCGACATAATTTTCTTGAATGCCATAATGAAACATTCCTTTCTGAAAAATATTTGCCAGGGAGTCCGGTAGCAATACACGGCTCCTCAATAGCCAAAACCAGTTATTGAACCTTCAGCGTAATCTTTACCGCTACTTGGCCGTGCATTGTTTCATGGTCTTCCTCTACAGTAGTAAATACCAGGTAAGCGGAATGGTTGCCAGATTCCAATTTCCGATTGAGCTTTATCTTCTCAATCGCGTTTCCAGGGGGGACTAGGCCAGAGAGAAAGATTTCGTCTGTCATCTTTTCATCGGCATAGATATCAAAATACATATCGTAAGAGTTTTCAGATGCGTTGGCCAGATAACCTACAAAGTCCTCTCCATTGCTGCTTGCGGCCTCGGTTTCGTATTCCAAAACCATATTGCCCTCTTCGATCTTCTGTGCCATTTTTTCCACTGCGTCTTGAAGCGCGTTACCATCCCGCACTACCGTGGTCCCTTCCGCATAAGCCAGCTTGGGGCTAGAGAGCGTCTCTTCCTCCGGCTGGTCTTCCTTTTGCAAAAAGGTACGTACTACCAAAAAGCACAGGGCGCCCAGAATCAGCACCAGCAGAACAATCACTAAATTCCGGGTTGTCTGTTTTTTTTCTGTCATGGAGCGAGCCTCCTGTTTTTTATTTCCAGCCCAGCCGGATAAACCCAGCCAGGATGTTTCCTTTTGGCTTCACAAGTATAGTCGGCATAATTAGCAGGAAATTAAGTCGGGCCAAATAAATTTTATGGAAACGGCATTTTGCACAATCAATCTCTGGCTATCCTGAAAAAATAAGCCGTTTTTCCGTCAATTTAACCCATATTGTAACCCGAAAACACCTTTTTCCGCAGAAATATAAGGGCCAAAAATTCCTGCTTAATTATGCCAAAAGCCCCTTAACTGTTTGAACTTTCCGTACTGCCAAAACAATTTTTCAGCATCTGGGCGGTCTCGGCCCGGGTAGCCCGCCCCCTGGGATCCAGCCAGCCGCTTTTGCCGGTCACAATGCCATTTTCCTCTGCCCAGCAAAGGCCCTCCCGGGCATAGGCGCTGGCCATGTCCCCATCGGGGAAGTTCAGCGTGTTCCCTGCGGGCCGGGGTTTTCCCAGGTAGCGCCAGAGCATTACAGCCAGCTGCTCCCGGGTAATGGGGTCGTTGGGGCCATACAGCCCATTGCCGTAACCCTTTACTACCTCCTGGCCAGCCGCCCAGCCAACCGCATGGGCGTACCAGTCCCCAGGGGCAATATCCTGGAAACTCCGGCTATTTCCGTCTGGCTCGGGCCGGCCTTCCCGGTTATACAAAATTTGGGCCAGCATTCCCCGGGAAAGGGTGTCCCCAGAAACAAAGAGGCCGTTTGCATAGCCATTCATCAGGCCCTCTACAGAAACATACTCTACCGCCTGGTAATACCAGGCCCCTGGCCGCACATCCGCAAAGGGGCACTCCCATTCTGGGGGCTGGGGCGCGGGAGAGGGAGAGGGAGAGGGAGAAGGAGAGGGCGCAGGGGTAGGTTCCGCTGTGGGCTCCGGCGTGGCAATGGGGTCAGAAATCAGGCAAAACTCTGCCCACACCTTTACATTCCCAGCGGGCATGGTAAAGGTAAACTGGCCGTTCCGGCGCCTTACCTCAATTTCCTTGTCCCCGGCCATTACGGTTAGTTTATCCAGCTGGTAGTCCCGTTCCGGCTGAACGCTTAGGCTAACCTTTCCCCCGCTGTAAACACTGGCGGGGCTGGCGGTTACTGTGCCATGGGCAGATTTTTCCACCACAATTTGGTAAAACGCGATTCCGCCGCCTCCGCCGGATCCCCCGGAAGGAGGCGTTGAGGAGGGCGTGGGAGCAGGAGCGTTGGTGGGAGCAGGAGTATTGGTGGGAGTTGGGGTGGCAGTGGGAGCAATCGCCTTGTAGCCTATTGCATAGGTCGAGAACTTCTGGGTGTAAATATAGATTTTGCCATTGGCCCGGTCTACCTGGAAGGTGCCATCCTGCTTGGAGTCTGACTGCGTTAAGGCAGAAACCGTCCCATTGTGGCTGCGATACATGGTAATATCGCCTTTACCGGCAAAGTCGAAAGAGATTACAATCTCCATAATATGGCTGGTTTCCCCATGGTCGCTTTCTTGGTTATTCACAACCTTTTTCATGGAGATGTCCAGGAAAGCCAGGCTTTTGTCTCCTGCCATTGCCTTAATTTCCTCTGCCTGGGCCACATTGGCCTCGGCCTTGGGCTCTACCCGCATTATAACCTTAACGTCCACCGGCGTGCCCGGCGGGCTGGCTTCCAGCTCCCGCTTAATCTTTTCCGCCTCCTGGTCCATTACCACCTTGTTGGCCTGAATCCCTGTTACCGATTCATCCGGGGCAGGCACGCCAGGCGCAGGAGTTGTTACAATAACCTCGCTGTTGGTGCCGCCCTCGTCCGGGTTAGGCGTGGGGCTGGGGGTAGGCTCAGCGGTAGGCCCGGGGGTGGGCTCAGGAGTAGGCTCCGGGGTAGGCCCTGCCTGTTCCGTCCACTTGGCGTAAAAGGTTTTTGCACCGGTATCTGTGGGGGTAATTTCCGCCACCGGATCCCCGGCAAAGCCGCTGTCCAGATACCATCCCGCAAAGAGGAAACCCTCTCGCGCCGGAACCGGCAGGGTAAGGGTCTGGCCAAAGGCATAGCTGTTTGGCAGATTCTCCGCCTTGCCGCCGTTCAGCTGAAAGCTCAGGGGATAGCTGCTCTCTGCCCAGTGTGCAAAAATTTCTGTATCGCCGGTAAAAACCGTGTCCAGCGTTACCTGTTCCCCGCCCTCCGCTGCTGTAAACCAGCCGGCAAAGCTGTGGCCCGCCCACACCGGCGCGGGCAGCCCATCCAGCTTTCCTGTGCCAGAGGTCTGGGCGGAGGCCAGGTCTACCTGCCCGCCATTGGCATTAAAGGTAACCGTATACACAGGGGCCGCCAGGGTTGCGGCCTTTAGGGGCGCGCTGGGGGCCGAGGGCTCGTAAGAGCTGGCTACCGAGATGCTGCTGCCGTTATATCTGGCAACAAATTCATATTCCGTTATCGGCGCCAGCCCAGAAAACAGGGTGCTGCTCTGCCAGGTATTTCCGCCGTCTATGCTGTACTGTACCGTCATATTGGTATCCGGGTTTTTCGGCAGGGTATTCAAGGTAATGCTGTCCTGGCCCGCCTCCTTTAATGTAGGGGCCGGGGGCGGGTTCTGGGGCTTGCCTTTTACCTCAAACCCCACCGTGGCCTTGGCAATGGCCGTGCCAACAGCGCCAGAGCTGGCGCTGCGCTTTTGGTAGGTTACAGTCACCGTTACAGAATAGCTGCCCTTTTTCAGGCCTGTTTTGGGCAGAATGGCGTATTCCTGGTTGGTTTTGCCCAGCTCTACCGTGCCGCCGTCTGTTTTTTCCAGGGTAAACTGGGTGGTCGAGCTCAGGGCAGCCTTTGTAATAACAGTATCCATATTGGCACTGGCTATGTGCTGGATTGTAAGGGGCAAAGCTGTTGGCTGCTCGTAGCCAACCACTGCCTCTGGGAACACCGGCGGGGTAACCGTAATCTCAGTATTGGGTTCAGGCCCCTTGGCAATGGTCCTTTTTACAATCTCGCTGATAAAATTGGAGCCTGTGGCCGGAATCTGCAGCTGGTAATCCCCAGCCGCCAAATCCCCAATCCAGTCTCCATTGGCGCTTTCCCAGCCGCCAAAGCTGCCCTTGCGGTATTGGGTGCCAGGCTGCAGGCCGGTAAGCTGGCCATCTGTTGTATAAGAATAGCTGGTGTTCACCACAGTGGCTGTTACCTGGGGCCGCTGGGGCACGGCAATGGCGAGGGGCTCGCTGTTGCTGGTAGTGGTTCCGTTCCCCTGGCGCAGCACCTCCAGGGTTTTGCCCATGCAGCTGTAGCCTGTGCTCTCCAGCTTGAATTCCGGCGTAGACGTGGAGGGCTTAAAGACTTTCTCCGTTGTCCCATCTGCCCCTTCAAAGCGGACGAGGTAGTTTTCCCCTACTGTAAACCCAGCCAGGGTCTCCTTCGCGTAATCGATATACACAGTGTCCGGCACAGGAAGCTGTTCCATGGCAGTAGAAGCCTCTATGGTAATCGCCAGCTCTCCGCTGGCAAACCTTGCGCCCTCCACTGCCTTTTCCCGCACCAAAATGGTAATGGGATAGGTCACGCTGGTTGTCATGCCAAGAACTGTTTTCAGGTTATTGTCTACCACCAACTCGCCTTTCCCGTCTTCCCCAATCCAAATCAGGTTTGCCGGGATAGAACCCCACTTTGCTGTTGCGGTATTCCGTTTTATCTCCATATCCGCGCTAACCCCAATCAGCTTGCCGTCCTTTTTCCCAGCGGTGCTCTCATTCTGCCCTGTCACTGCCGGGGCAGCTGGCCGGGCGGGAACATTTAGGCTTTGGGGGGCGCTGTCCCGGGTAGGAGGCGTGGGGGTGGCATGGCCCTTACACACAATTTCCACTGTGGTCCCCATCATTGCCTCCGGAATTGGGGTTGGCTTGGGGGCAGTAGTGTGGGTGGCCTGCATCGCGCTGTTTTGAATGGAATACCTTTTGCCCTGAACAAAGCCTGTGAACTGTTCGTTCAGATAGTCAATGGCAATTTGGGGGACTTCTTCTGCCTGTGCCTGATAGGCCAGTTCAATGTTCCCGCCGTTCAGCTGGAAAGAGTAGCCCTCGTCTGCCATACCAGACTCATCCTGCAAATGATCCATATCCGATTTTGTGATACCATAGCCATTGGCAGGCTTAGCAATGAGCGCCGCCTTTGCAAAAGTAGGGGTTGCCGCCGGCACTACGCCAATGGAACCAGTAAAAGGACCGGTAAGGCCAATAGTCTTGGGAGAAGTTGCGGTACCGCCCAAATGCACGTCATTTGCCTGGCCGTCCACCGTGTTCCGGCTAACCACCGGCTCGCCGGACAGGTTCATAACCGCGCCCAGATATATGCCGCCCCCTTTTCCCGCTGCCGTGTTGTCATGGATTTTGCCCCCGGTAAGGTTGATTGTGCCCGAGGTGCCCATGCCAATGCCGCCGCCGTTCGACGCGGCCTGGTTCCCTGTAATCTCTCCTCCGCTAACAGTGATCGTGGCGGTACTGCTGCCGTAGTTAAAGATACCTCCGCCCCCGGCAGTGCCGCCGGTGCTCCGAGAGGCGTTGTTCTGGATAGTTCCGCCTGAAACATTGGTCTTGGCAGCGTTATAAACACCGCCTCCGCTGGCAGTGGCCGCGTTATTCTCAATGGTGCCACCGTTCATGGTAAATGTGCCCGAGGTGGCATTATTCACGCCGCCGCCATTGCTGCTGGCAGCGTTATTGGCAATTATGCCCGCCTCCATGGTAAATACTGCCGACGAGCCAGAGTTGGTAATCCCGCCGCCAGAGGTACCCTTGTTATACAGCACCGCGCCCCCATACATATGAAAGGTCTTCCCGTTGTTAATCCCGCTGGAGGCGGTGCTTCCGGCAATGGTGCCGCCGTACAGCTCCAAAACCCCGCTGTTTTTCAGCACCGGCTTTCCCCCGGTAATCAGGCCTCCTGTTACGCTGGCCTCGCCAGCGTTCTCGGCTGTAGGGTCGGTAAGGGGCGTGCTGTTGGGGGCGTCTGGCTGGCAGTCGCAGATATGCAGTTCCCCGCTCACCGTAATAAACGTGGAAACCGCCGTGCTGTCCAGCTTTAAGGTGTGCCCATTCAGGCACAGGTTGACCACCTTGCCGCTGCCAATTGTAATGCCCTTTGTCAGGGTCACATCCTCTGCCAGGTAGTAGTTCCCCCCGGCTATGGTACCGCCAGCGGTGAGAGGGGTATCAAAATTGAGTACCGTCCCGCCCATTTCATGGGAATGCCCCCCCTCCCCGGCCTGGGCCGGAAAGCCCATAAGCGGGGAGACCAACAGGCTCAGGGCCAGCAGGAACCCGGCGAACTGGCGGAAACGTAAATTTCGGCGGTTGTGTCGGATCATGTTGATTGCCTCCTTTGTTATCTATGGCACATATAAAAGCGAAACGGGAGAAAAACAGCATAAGGAAACCGTCCTGCTCCGCAGCGGTTCCCTTACACAGTTTGAATTAAGGCTTATGGAGTATCCAGCCGCTAAACAGGCCGTCCTGCCGCCCGTTCTCATAGGGCAGATTCCCGCGCACTGTTAACCTGCAGCCATTCTCCTCCGCCATCTTTTCAAAAAAGGCATCGTCAAACCACCGCTCCCATTCCTCTGTCTCCAATGCTCCCTTAGCCCCAAGGTTCTTATCCACTACCACCACTTTGCCTCCCGGCTTGGTCACCCGAAGCAGCTCTTTTACGGCATTCTCCAGGCAAATAGCATGCTCTAAGGCTTCGGCGGTATAGGTTATATCAAAGCTGTTGTCCGGGTAAGGGATGCAGGTGAGGGTACCCTGCCGCTTTTCCACCTGTTCCGGCACCTTGCGCATAACCTGCCAAGAAATATCCGTGCAGAAAAACCGGATCTTCCCGGCCGCGGTATCCTCCAGCAGATTCCGCAGATAGTTCCCCTTTCCACAGCCTACATCGCACACAGTTTCCACGGTTTCCCCTATCTCTGCCAGCACAGCCTGGTAGCGGCCGTCTGTTTTAGCAATGGAGTCGAAAAAAGAGGGGGCCTGGCGCTCAAACTCTAGCCGGCACTTGGCCGAAAGCGCGTCCAGAAAATACTTTACCGCCCAGCTAATCTCGCCATCCGAGAAATAGGTTGCATACTCCTTTTCCTCCAAAACCCCTGCGTTGGCTTTGGTGGCATAGCCGCCGTACCAGCCGCCAGAGGCGTTCTGCAGGGAGCAGGCGTACCGGAAAGCCTTATTGCCCTTTTCCAGCTCTCCCAGCTTATACCACACCAAGGCAAACTGAAACAGGCCGGTAGAGCACACCCAGTTTACATCCCGGTAGGCTGGCACCATGCCGTTTTCCCGCTGCAGGGCAGCCACGCCCTCCATCGCCTTTTGGGCCAGTTCTGTTTCGCCAATATCGCAAAGGGCTTCCATCACATAAGCATAAAAATGAGAGAGCATTCCAAAGCCCATTATCTCATCCATCCGGTTTTCCAGGTAATACATTTTTACCCGGTCCGCCTCCCGGCGGTAGCGCTCTTCCCCAAAAGCCTTTGCCGCCGTGTAAAGGGGCTCTAGGCAGTACAGGTGGATCAGGTCCGAGCATTCCTGGCTGTTCCACTGGCTTTGGTCCGGGGTAGTTAGGTGGCCGTCGGCCTGGATATTGGAAAGAATCCAGTCGCAGCCCTGGCGAATATGGCCATCGGCCTGTGGGTACAGCTCCCGAACCGCCAGCAGGCCTTTCAGGATCTGGGCGGTGTCAAACACATAGGGATGCTGGTCCATGGTATCGTACCAAGAGCCGTCTGGCTTCTGAATGCCGCAGAGCCATTTGGCGTAGGTAAGGGCCAGGTCCCGAAAGCCCCAGCGCAGCAAAGTAGGTATATAGTAACCCGCTACCTCCGGGTATGGCTCTGGCAGATTGGTGCTGTTGATGATCCCCTTGCCGGAAATCGTATTCTCCTGTATCCATTTCACTGCTTTGGGAAAAACATCCCCACAATTCCCGCCGTTTTCCGCGGCTTCGGCTTTCATATCCCGAAGCATCTCGGCAAAGAGCACGTATTCGTGTATCCCCGCTTCTTCCAGCTGCCTGGCCAGCGCTGGCGCGGTTTTAGAGGCCACCGATATGACAATTTGGTAATCTTGGTGGAGCTGCTTTAGCTGGTCAAAGGAGAGAACCGTCTTTCCCTCCACCTCTTTGCCCGCCAGCTCCTTATTGTTGTCTGCAAAAAAGCTGACCCTTTCCTGGCCATAATGGCCCAGGGCTTTCCTGCCGTACAGGCCCGCGCCAAACAGGATAATTCCTTTCGCCTTGTCCATTGCAAATCCTCCCCTGTCAATTCTCTCCAGCCAGCGCAAAGATTCCGGCAGGCTCTCGCTGCCGAAAAAACGCTTTCTCAGCTGGTTTGCCGTCTCCCTGTGGTAAGACCATAGCCCTACAAACAGCAATTCCCGCTCCTCTTCTTCCCCCCGGGAGATTAGGTAATCCAGCTCCCGCATTCTCAGGCGGAAGAGCTGTTTTTGAATCTGGCTATCCCGGGTCATGGTCAGGCTGCCCCCGTGAAAACGGTATTGGTACAGGCATTGGGGAATATGGCAAAGCCTACAGCCCTTGCTCAGGCGGATCCAATAGTCATAGTCCTCTACCAAAAACATATCCGGGTCATACTCCCCAGCGCACTCCGCCGCCTGCCGGGTATACAAAAAGCAGGCTCCAATGGGGTTATCGCTGCTTAGCCCCTTTACGCCTATAGAGGCCTTTCCCGTTACCTTTCCCGCCTCGTCTATATATTCCATATCGCAGCACACAAAGCCGCAGTCTGGGTTTTCCTCTAAAAAGCCGGCCATCACCGCAATGGCGGTTTCCTTATACCGGTTGTCGTCCGAGGTCCAGGTAAAAAGGTCTCCCTTTGCCTGGCGGAACCCAATATTCAGCGACCTGGGCAGCCTTTGGTTTTCCTCATTGCAAATCACCCGGATCCTAGGGTCCCGGCGGGCATATGCCTCTGCCAGTTCCCCGGTTCTGTCGGTAGAGCAGTCGTTTACAATAAGCAACTCCCAGTTCTTATAGGACTGGGCCAGCACGCTCTCCACTGCCTCTTCAATATAGTCCTCTCCGTTATATACCGGCAGCACAATACTTACCATTTTTTCTATCTTATCCATTTTCCATCTCCGATAAAAACTGTTGGTACCTCTCTCTTGTCCGCCGTCTTTCCTCTGCCGCCCCTTCTCCCAGCCAAGTGCCGCTAAAATGGTGAATAGAAAAGGTGTTCTCCGTTCTCACCGTCTCCCCGCTCATATAATCAAAAGGATGGAAAAAGTCCGAGGAATACACATTTAGGGCCCCGGCGGAGAACTCCTGCACAGAGTTATCCGGCCGAAAGCCCATATCTGCCAAAGGCTTGGTCTCGTAGCTGCCGCAAGTGGTCAGATTCCATGTGCCGTCTGGCATCACAAAGGAGATGGTATTCCGGTAATCCAGCATTTTGCCAAGAACAGGGTTTCCCCTGCAGGCGCCCGAAAGCCCGCCAAAGTTCACAAAGCCCCATTTTTCCACCCCGCAGAAAGCCGGCTGGTAAAGCAGCTCATCCAGGCTTCGCACCAGTTCCACATCTGTGTCCAGGTAAATGCCCCCATGGCGGTAAAGAATGTCCAGCCTGGCCACATCTGGCACAAACCCCCACTTTTTCCGCTCATAGGCCTGTGTCATATAGGGGCTCCAGCTGATATCATAATTGCTCTCGTCCCAGCGGACAATCTCATAATCCGGACAAAATTCTTTCCAGGTCTCTATACACCGCTGCAAGGAGTCTGGTATGGGGTTGCCGGAAAACCAGCAATAATGGATCTTTTTGGGAATAAGGGGGGTCGAGCTAGTCTTCACCACACCGCCGCCCTGTAAGGCATGGGCTCTCTCAATCAGCATAACCGGCAGAAAATAGGCCTCCGTCTCCTCCAGGCCGGGTATTTTCTCCAGGGCCTCTACCACAGCGTCAAAGGCGCTTACTGTAATCAGCAGCGTGCAGCCCTTTCCCTTTTCCGCCAGGGCTTGCGGGGAGAGAACAGGCACGGCACGGCCTCCCACCGTCACAGTTGTCCCCTGTTTCCGGCTGTCTGCATCCCCATAGCAAAGTACCTGCTCCTCTAGGCCATATTTGCAAAGCCAGTATGGGGCCACAGTCTGGCCAATGGCTCCCCCGCCATAGATGGCGATTTTCCCTTTCTCTGCCTTCATCCTCTGGGCAAATCCCTGGAGGCTGTCCTTTTTCAGCCGCAAGCAAAATCGCCTCCTACCATTATTTTGCAAAACGCCTGGGTTTTGTCCCTCATCATTTCCAGGCCCTCCATAAGCCGAGAAAAGGGAAGCATATGGGAAACCAGGGCTTCTATTTGGATCCGGCCTGCCTCCATCCCCTTCAGCGCCTCCCGCCAATCGCTGCCGTCCCCGGCAAAAGAGGAGTTCCAGGTGCCGGAAAGCCGAAGCTGCCGGCGCAGGATGCGCCAGTAGATGTCCTGCTCCAGGGGAATGTCCCCGCTGGGGTTGCCCATTAGCGCCAGCTCTCCTCCTGGCTTTGCCAGGGCAATGCTCTCCCCAATGGCTTCCGGGGTCCCTACTGCCTCAATAACACAATCAAATTCCTGGCCGGTATGGGTGAGATAGGCCAGGCCGCAGCGCTCCGCCAAGGCCGCTTTCTCTGTATTCCTGCCCTTCACCGCCGCCTTGGCGCCTAGAGCCAGGGCCCACTGCCCTGCCAGCATCCCAATGGCGCCAGTGCCCACAATGCACAGGGATTTGCCCTTCAGGCTGCCCAACCGCTTTACGCAGTGAAGGGCCACCGCTGCCGGCTCCAGCATAGCCCCGGCCTGGCTGCTTACCGCGTCCGGCAGCGCCAGCAGGTTCCATACCGGCACAGCCACATATTCTCCAAAGGCTCCGTCCCGCCGGGAGCCGATATAGTCGTAGTCACTGCAGGTCTCATACTCTCCCTTGGCGCAGGAGGGGCATTTTTTACAGGGGATTAGGGGATACACTCCCACCCGCCTGCCAATCCACCCCTGGTCCTCAGGGGCTCCCACCCTCTCCACCAGGCCGCAAAACTCATGGCCAGGGATGGTGGGAAAATGGTAGGTGCCCTTCTGAAAAATCCTAGGAATATCAGAGCTGCAGATTCCCGCGGCCAGCACCTTTACCAGGGCCCAGCCTGGGCGTGGCTCCGGCCTAGGCCGCTCCTCCAGGCGCAGGTCTCCCACGCCATGAAGCACATATGCTCTCATCCCTTGCCCTGCCTTTCTTTCAGAATCAGCTCGCACAGTTTCCAGTCCGCCTGGTATGTCAGCTTGATATTTTCCCTTTCGCCCGGAACAAGCTTTACCCGCCAGCCCGCGCTGTAGGGCAGCTGGCAGCTGCCGCTCATGGCGCCGCGCTTTTCTGGCGGCGTATTTTTGTAGAGCTCCCAATAAGCCCAAAACCGGAAAGCCTCTGGGGCCTGGCCGGCGCGCAGGGTCTCCCGGTCCGGTATGCCGTCCACCTGCTGGCCATTGGCAGTGTAATACACCGTATCCGTTACCGGGATTACCGGCAGCACTGCCGGAGCCTTAGCAAGCCCCGCAATCAAGCGGTCGATCAGCGCTGGGGAGGTCAGCGGCCTGGCCGCGTCCTGAATGATCACACCGGTGTCCTCTTCTGCCGCGTACTTCTCCGCTGCCAGCAGTCCATTTAAAATGGAGTGCTGCCGGTCCAAGCCTGCCGGGGCAATCTCCCGCAGCTTATCCAGGCCGTACCGGCCCCGCCAAAGCAACAGCTCCTTTTCCCAGCACTGTTCCGCTACTACAAGGATGTGCTCCACCCGCTCACACCGCTGAAACTGCTCCAGCGTATACACCGCCACCGGCTTTCCGGCCATTTCTAAATATTGCTTGGGAACCTGGCCCCCAAACCGGCTTCCCGCCCCGCCAGATAAAACAATGGCAATATTCATGGCTTAAAACCGCAGCTGGCGGATATCATCCAAAATATCCCCATAGGGCCTGTCTTTGCCAAACAGCAGGGTGGTGCCCAGCACAAAGCCCTTTACCCCCTTAGGGGCGTACTCCAAAATTTTGTCCGCGCTGCAGGCCCCGTCCCAGTAGACCTCAAAGTCCATATCCTCCTTAATAGACAGGAGCTTTGTAATCTTTTTGCCCACATAGGGCAGGTACATTTGCCCCGCGTTCCCCGGGTTCACAGACATCACCAAAACCTTTTTCACAATCCGCAGCATCTCAAAAACGCTCTCCACCGAGGTGCCTGGGTTAATGGCAATACCCGGAATCATCCCCCCGTCAATCACCGCCTGCAGGGTAGTAGAGGGATGGTACTCTGCCTCAGGGTGGATGTACACTGTATCCCCAGGCCGAAGGTTTTCTAGGAAAAGCTGGATGTGATTGTTGGGGTGCTCCACCATCAGGTGCACGTCCATAGGCGTGGCCGTGGCCGTGGCAATATACCGCATATCATTGAGAGACATGGCAAAATTCGGCACATAGCGCCCGTCCATAATATCAATGTGGAAGGAGTCAATGCCGCCCGCCTCCAAGTCGCGGACCTCCTTCTCCAGGTTGCCATAATTGGCGCACATCATAGAGGCAGTTAGTTCGAAATTCATAGCGTTCACCCTTTCTGCCATTATGGCATTGCATACAATACTGTTTCCCATGCACAGTTCGAATGGTGCCGAATATAAAGCCGGTACTCTGGCACCAATTCCTTAATATATATTGGAATTTGAATCATATCTTCTGGCCTGTGATAAATACAAATTGCAAGCTTTGGCCTATATTTCTTTATTGTCCTCTTGCAGCCTCTTAAAGATTCTAACTCTGCGCCCTCCACATCCATTTTTATAAATGTGACTTTGTCATCAGGCTCTACGGTTTCGTCAATTGCCGCAACTGGAATCGAAATTGCCTCCCTATTTTCAGTAATATGAGTGCCATCTGTCCCGCGCACAGCAAAATGAAGCCATGTTTTTTCGCTCCAGGTTCCACATTGAAAAACTTTTACTTCCTCCATGCCAAGTTGCTCTTTCCTTTCCAAACAAACTTGGTAATTATCTGGATCTGGTTCAAACGCGTAAACCTTTTTAACCTTGCATCGTTTTTCTAATTCAATCGTATTCTCCAAATGATAGCACCCTGCATCAATA
Organism: uncultured Oscillospiraceae bacterium; assembly: GCA_910588935.1. Classification (GTDB taxonomy): domain Bacteria; phylum Bacillota; class Clostridia; order Oscillospirales; family Acutalibacteraceae; genus Acutalibacter. The sequence goes on along the minus strand of CAJUSM010000016.1, from coordinate 27,405 downwards.
AAGATCTCCTGATTACTGTACTCCATAAAGTCAGTGTCAAAATATTGTCCCTGTTCCGCTTCTCTCTCAAACAAACTGTATATTTTATCAGCAGGATAATTTATCTCCTTTAGATGCGCCAAAATCTCTCTCTTAGGCTTTTCCTTTACCGCGCTTACAATTACATAATACTCTTTCTGAACTGATAGTTCTTCAGGACTCATAACCGGATATCCTAGATAACCAGTCTCCTGCTTCTTTTTATTGTTGCTGCAAAAACCTATAATCCGCTTATCCTTGCTCCATTCCGGAAAATAATCTTTTGAATAATCGCCCGCGCCATATAAGACTATTTTACTGGTTGCTGGAATCCCTGAAAGCACTTCGTCCCAAAAGATATAATGCTCCCCGCACACAAGGCTAGGCGGTATAATTCTTTTTATAAACCTGAAATCATTTGAGATTAAGTAGCACAACCGATTTAAAAAAATATCTTTTGACAGGTCATCCTCTAACATAGAGTAAATTTTCTGATAATTGTCAAGTATCGTTTCCATTTTAAAATATCCCCTTTTCATTCAAGTTGCGCTCACAATCTCAAGAGAAAAAAACAAATTTGAACGGCCTCTTAACACACGGCGCCTTCGTTTCCACCTCTACCGCCTGTCCAAACTGCACCCATACCCATCCATTCAGGGGGCAGAACCTATTGCGAATTTGTGAGCCAAGATACATCCAAATTCCATGTAGCCAGCGGATGATCCGGCTTATTCTTTTCCCCATGAAAATCACTGCCCCCGGTTACACCCAGCCCAAACCGTTCTGCCAAGCCTAGATAACAGGCCTGCTGCTCTGGGCTATGCTTGGGATAAAAGCACTCCAGGGCATCCAGGCCATAGCCTGCCAGCCTTTCAATCAGCGCCTCCAGGTTTTTGTCCCCGTCCTCGCTCAGCACAATCTGGTAGGGATGCGCCAGGGACACCTTGCCCCCCGCCGCCTTAATGGTTCGTATGCACTTTTCCGCGCTGGGCTTTCCCCGGTCAAACTTTTGGAACTCCGGGGTGTCCAAATACCGGTCAAAGGCCTCCCGGCGGCTGCCAACATAGCCCTGCTCTATCAGGGCCTGGGCAAAATGGGGCCGTCCAATCACGCCGCCCTCTGCGTAAGCCTCTACCAGGGCCAAGTCTACCTCCACACCCTGGGCCCGCAAGTAATCCCGTATTTTATATTTCCTCCTGCCCCGGCCCTGTTTCAGCTCCACAATCATCTCCCGCAGGCCAGGGGCTGCAGCCGGAAAGCCGTAGCCAAGAATATGCAGGTTCAAATGGTCGTCCGCGCTCAGCTCCACGCCCCGAATTACCCTAACGCCCAGCCGAGTCCCGGCCTCCACCGCTTGGTCCAGGCCGTCAATATTGTCGTGGTCCGTAAGGGCCAGCACCTCAATCCCCCGCTCCTTCGCCAGGGCCACCAGCTCTGCCGGCGGGTACTGCCCGTCTGAGGCCGTGCTGTGGGTATGCAGATCCACTATGCTCATTTTTTCGGTACCTCCATGAGAAAAGTTCTGACCAAGTCTTCCACAATCTCCTCCGGCGCCGCGTCCCCATCATTCTGAACCACAACATCCGGGCACTCCGGCTCATCCCATGGCAGGTCCACGCCCACCACATTTTTTGTCTTGGTAGAGTAAAGCTGCTTTTGATCCCGCCGGTACAGGGTTTCGTGTGTAACCTTAATATAGATTTCCCGGTAATTGGGGATATTCTCCCGGTTCCACCGCCGCACTTCCTGATACATGGAAATACTGCAGATCACCACATCCCGGCCCTCTCGGGCAATGTCCCGGCAAAGGGCAAACATGTCCCACGCCCCGGCCTTCCGGGCCTCGGTGGTGTACCGGTCCTCATCCATTACCCCAGTATCCTCTGGGTCCACCCTGCGCACCCGGTCCCCGTCAATCAACTCCGCGTCTGGCCGTACCGCTTTCAATTTCTCATAAAAGAGCCCGCCGATGGTCGTCTTTCCCGCACCGGCCAGGCCCGTAAAAAAGTATACTGTTCCTTCCATTTTGGTTCCCTCCTAAAATTAATCAATGGTACAGCGGCTGTTCCATCAGCGCTGGGTCTAACTGAAGCATTGGTGTAAATGCCAGCGGCTGGCCATTCACATTGACCAAGGTAATCCCCTCGGTCAATAAATTTGCCACAAACAGCCGCTTTGCCTGCGCCTCTGCCATCTCCTCTTCCATCACACGCTGGGCTTCCTCCTCTATGGTCTCCGCATACTCTGGAGACAGCCCCGCCTTTTTGTCCTCGTCGCGGTTATGCTCCACCGCCTTTTGGTAACCTAGACTTAGGGTCTTGCGCATGTAGTGGTCTATTACAGTAAAGCCCTTTGTCAGCTCCCGTACCCGGTCCTCGTCCATGACCTCCCCCTTGTAGTAATGGAAGTCATATCCATAATACTGGTATGCATCCCGCAGAAAATACTCTATATAGCAGCGCTCCGCGTCGGTAGCAAAGTCGTCATGGGTGCGGTAAACAGCGCCTGTGTCAAACCCCTCCGCAACGCCGTCTTCCGAGTATTTTTCCATCCGCTCGCCGTTAAAGGAGCAATACTTCATGGTGTCTGTATAGGGCAGATCCAAAAACTCCGCCAAGGCGTGAAAAGTCGCCGTTGGGTTCAGCTTTGCGTCCTCAAAGCGTACAACAACCGAGTCTTTAAACACCCGCTCTTGTGGATCCTTCATAAAGCCTCGAAAGCTCACCCGGGCTATCACTTCATCCCGTATAACCCCTACCTTGCCATTGGGCAGGTATTCCGGCTGGTCTGCCATAAAGCGAATGGCAGCCGCATAGCTGGTAGTAATCCGGCGCATAGGCGTAAAGGTTTTAATATATTTGAAATTTTTGAATATAGGCGAATTGCAAATCTCATCATACTGGGTAGAGGTCATAATGGCCCGCCCCTGGCTGTCCCCCACCAGATTGGTTGCCACATGGCCGAAATGGGGCTGAAACATAATGGCCGGGGCAATTCTTGCCGCCGGATCCAGGGTATGGGTATGCTCCGCGTCCCGGCAGAAAAAGGCCACCAGAATATCCTTGTCTGTCCTGTCCCGCAAACGGTACAGCTCCTGGATCATTCTGGAGTCGCCCCAGTCCGCCTCATCAAAAACCTCGACGATTTCCCGGGAATTCTTGGCGTCGTCCAAAGTGGAGCGAATGTCATCAATGGTCTTTTCCATGGTCTCATACATAATGCTGGAGGTACAAATCAGGTTGGGGTGGCCATCCAGCACCTCGTTAAAAAAGTCGCCGCCGTTATGGTAAGAGAGCTGGGTTTGCCACACCAGCCGGTTAATTTCCCGCAGGCCAATGGGCTTTACAGGAAACCGGCTGTAGTCTATGCCATACTCCTCTTTAAAATCAATGGGATACCGGGCAGCCTCTTGGCCGATTAGAAAAATCACCTTTTCGTCTGCCAAAATTTTACGCCAGTTTATTACCTGAAGATAGGCGCAGAACTCCGCCCAGTCTGTATAGTGCAGGTAAATATGGTTCTCTCGGCCCACCCACTCGCTGGGCCGCACATTGTCATTCAGATATTCCAGCTCATACTGGGAGTAAACATCCTGTGCTAGGATTGGATTTTCTAAATTACGAAAAAAGTTTCGGGTAACAACAGGCTCGCTGTAGTCTGTCACCTCTCCCAACTCCCCCTTACGGCAGGGAATATAGGTCCTGTCGTCAAAGGGATAAAACTGAATAGGCAGCTCCTCAAAAGGGAGAAAATCGTTCCGAAAAAAATACTTGTACTTTTTTAACTGCTTACAGTTGTTCTCATAGTGAGAGCGCAGCAGCTTCTGGTTGGGCTGGTAAAAAGCCTCTGTCATAATTCCGGCGGTTTCTTCCCGATACACACCCTCATGGTTTAGCTCCAAAAGGGCCCTATAGGCAATCTTGTACTCTCCGCCAAAGTGCAGCACAAACAGCGCGGCTTCCATTTTGTCCGCTGGGCTCAGTTCTTCCTGGGTCCGCAGTGCCAGTTCAAACCCTTCTCGGGCCTTTTCTGCCTGCCCTAGCTGGGCCAAACGTCTCGCCATTTCAATTGTTGTCATTATGGTTCCTTCCTCATAAGCTAAATGCTTTCCAAAAACGAAAAATTGGGACGGGCACACGCCCGCCCCAACCTCGTTTGTATAATTCTAGTGTAGAATGTTGAACGAAAAGAGCGATAATTACTGGAGCAGCTGCAGAACGCCCTGAGGTACAGAGTTGGCCTGGGCCAGCATCGCCTGAGCGGACTGGATCAGGATGTTGTTCTTGGTGTACTTCATCATCTCGTCGGCAACGTCGGTGTCGCGGATGGTGGACTCGGCGTCCTGAATGTTCTCCTGCATGACGGACAGGTTGTTCACGGTGTGGTCCAGACGGTTGGAAACAGCGCCCAGCTTGCCGCGGAACTTAGAAACCATGTTGATCAGGCCCTTGGTGGCAGGGATAGCGGTATTTACGCCACTAGTAGCACCGCGCAGATAGGCAACAGCCTGCAGAGCGCTGGAAGCGTTGGTGATGTCAATGGTGTAAATGCCGCCCTGGCCCATAGCCTGACCGGTACCACTCTGCTTAGCCGCTGTGTTCTTAGAAGAGATGAACTTGGTCAGGTCAAAGCTGGCATAAGTACCCAGAGCCTGGGTCATCTGCAGACGGTCAGCAGAAGCAGCGGTGTCGCCAATCTGGAACTGCATGCCCTTGCCAGTAACAGCGTCTTTGCCCATCTCGCCGTTCAGCAGCTTCTTGCCGTTGAAGTTGGCGGTCTCGCCGATACGGTTGATTTCAGAAGTCAGAGAGTCAACCTCATCCTGCAGAGCGTTACGGTCAATATCATTGTCATAGGTGCCGTTGGCAGACTGCTCAGCCAGGTAAACCATGCGGTTCAGCATGTCCTGAACTTCCTGCAGAGCGCCCTCAGCGGTCTTAATCAGGCCGTTGGCGTCCTTGGCGTTCTTCTTAGCGGCATCCAGGCCAGTGATCTGAGCGCGCATCTTTTCAGAAATAGCCAGACCAGCGGCGTCGTCGCCAGCGCGGTTGATCTTATAGCCAGAGCTCAGCTTCTCCAGGTTACCGGACAGGGAAGTGGTGTTGTTGTTATAGTTACGGTAGGCGTTCATCGCCATAATGTTGTGTTGAATACGCATATTCTTAATTTCTCCTTTAATATAAAGTGTTTGCGTAAGCTTCGCCACTGGCGTTCCTCGCCAGGGCTCTGAGATTTGCGCGCCACCCTAACACGTCGGCCGAACGTGCATAGGGTTTTTGACGCAGCGAAACTATATTTCAGCCGGCCGCGGACCGGATGAAAGCAAATTTATGCGGGCAATCTCTCCATTGCTGCAGCTGCCGGCGCTTCGGCCACTGCCTCATAGGTTAATATACAAAGGTAACCCCGCCCGTCTTTTTGGATTACCACCGATTTAATCAAGCTCTCCCCAGGCAATTCCCGGTGCGGCTCTGTTTTTACAACTCCTAGCTTAGGCAGCTTTAGCCCCTCTTGGGTAAAGCGAACCGTGGGGCCATACTTGGTAGCCTGGCAAAAGGTGGTGTAGCAGTATACCTCTGCCATTGGCTCTGGCTTTGGGTGGTCATGGGGATTGTACAGATGGTTTCGAAAAGCCTTTTCCAGCTTCTGGTGCAGGCTGCTTAGGGCCAGGCTGTCAATTTCCTTTAGCCCGGGCATTTCCCGCTTATACCTGGCCGGCGCCGGAATAAAGTGCCTTCCCATCTCTTGACGAAGTTTCTCCTCATCAGAAATCATCCTGTTCCAGAGGGCACGGCAGCAAAGAAAGGTCTTCTCAATAAGCTCTGCCTGGGCCTCGCTTGGAAAAAGCCGGAACTTCTGTGTGCAGATTTCCATTCTAGCCCAGCTCCTCTCCCAGTTGCTCCAACAAGCGGCGAAGAATAGCTATTCTCTCTCCGTCTCCTGCGGCTCCTGTTTCCATTTCGTCCAGAACCTCTGTCATCTTCCCCATCAGTGCCAGGCGGTTCTCCCGCAGTTCCTCCTGTCTTGCCAAGGCTGTCTGCCTTTTGGCAATGGAGTTCCGCTGAGAAGGGCTTTTTTGCCGAAATTCCCGCAGCCCCTCTGGCCGCCTGCCGCTTCGCTCAAAGACCTCTCCCCGCAGTACCGGAATCTCTCTGGGCGCTTTTACCGCTACCTCAAAAGAATCCCCGGTCTGCCTGAAAATCTGTACGGCTATATTTTCGCCGATGGTCAGATATTCACCGGACTTTAGGCGCAACGACAGCAATAGGCTCCCTCCTTGCTGGTGAACGATTTTCTGGGGCGCTTACAAAAAAGTATAGGTTTTTGTAAGCCTCCATTTTTTCGTTTACACCACTATAGTCGGCAGATCGGGCGAAAAGATAAGGGTTTTTGCAATTTTTTTTTGCAATGCCAGCACATACAAAAATCTATACCTTTTTATTTTAAGCTTCGCTTTTTCGGCCCTCCTGCCTTTGCGGGCGGGCAAGCTCTATTTGTTGTGGGGTATCTTTGGTATAGGCACGACTTGTATGTAGTTTGCCCTTGTCACAAGAAAAATATATAATTATTTTATTACTCATAAAAGCAGCGCGAGCTTTTCAATTAATATGGATACTATAGATTATATTGATTTAAGAAAAATCAGCGGCGACGGCCTCCAGCAAATCCGCAGGCAGGTGGTCCGCCTGAAGCAAATGGGGAAATCCGGGAAGGAGATTGAGCTCCTTGTGGGCATCCGGCAAAACCGGATTAGCGAAATTTGGACCGCCTACCAGCGAGACGCCGAAGCCGCCTTGAATCCCAGAAAAAGGCGTCGTAAGCCAGGCAAGCCTATGCTCCTAAGCCAAGAGGAGCAAAACGAAATCCAGCGAATTCTGACATTCACCACCCCCCAGGAGTTTGGCCTGGAGGGCCATGTGTGGACCCAAGGGCGCACTGTAGAATGGATCCGGCGGACCTACCACAAAGAGATCGCCATACGCACCCTATCCTCTTATATGGCCCGGTGGGGGCTTCGCCGCCTTACACAAAACCGGCAAAACCGCTAACCCGCCTCAAAAGTGCTGCCCCCGTAATAGAGGGCTCCGCTTATTTTTGCTGTGCCGGCAAAAAATATAGATTTTTCCCGCTTCACCTTTTGGGGGAGTATAATAAGGCAAAGAGAACAGGCGCGCCCTCAAGGCTCTCCGCGTCTGTTCTCTTGTTTTGTGCGCGAATAATCCTTGAGCAAGCCTTGCCTGCATACCTTTTTATTGTTATGCATACATATATAGCACCGAAAGAAGGTGCCCTGTATGTCAAACAATGTAATCGACGACCGCGCCACTAAGCTAGGGGAGTATATCGTTGAAAACAAAGCCACTGTCCGCTGCGCGGCAAAACAGTTTGGGGTTAGCAAAAGCACTGTACATATGGAAGAAACAAAACAGAACGGTTGCTATGGCTAGTGAAATAGTGGAAAGGCCAGTGTACACAGATGCAAGAGTGTACACTGGCTCTTTCTGTTCCCCTAGTCTTTCAGCGCAGTGACCAGCACCACAAGCACTCCGTCCGGCCACTGGTACGCCGCGTTCGCCAATCCGCACAGCACACACATCGTAGCAGGATGCTGACCCTTGGGGCGTCCTCTCGTTCCGGGCCAGGGAGCGCAGAAGCTTGGATGTGTCCCTCTTGACGCCATCGATGCGGTACATGTCGTCGCCAACCACAGCGTTCAAATATCCCTTGGGCAACAATGCTGTCTGCTGGAATCGCCGAATTCGTAGAGAGACGCGGGCCGCATACGCAGCTTGCCATTGCGCCCCGCACCGTCGTGGCAGGATAAATTCCAGGTTGTGCCGCACCATTTTTGCCCATCCACACAGACGGCTCCGAAGGTGGCTAGATACTCTTGTAGGGTCTTGTCGATCATGCGGGGGCGGTAATGTTGTCTTTTCACAGCACGGCTTCCATACATTCAGCTCAATTATTCAATTCTATTCAGAGAGTTTTGGTTTTTTACCGTTAAGCCGAGTCTCATCAAAAAGCTGCTCCAAAAGCCCAAACGTTACAAACTGTCGCACAGATGCTACCCACTGTAACAGGTTTGCTGGTATAATTCTTTATAATCAGCAAGGTGGTGTAGGCAATGATCTTTGACTTTCCAGAACGGTTCCGTTATCTCCGGCAGTCCAAAAATTTAGCCCAAAGCCAGCTGGCCAACCTAATCGGTGTAGACAGGAGTACCATCTCGTCCTACGAAAGTAACATCCGGCAGCCCTCGTTGGACACGCTTTCGCGGATTGCAGATGTGTTTGGCGTAAGCACAGACTATCTTTTGGGACGCACGGATTCCCTCGGGTTTGACTCCCTTACGTTGAACGGAGAGGAAAAAGCCCTGGCCTATAAGCTTGCTTTCGCACTGTCGAAAAAGAACCTACAGCTTCGCCAGCTACAGGAGGAGGGGATACCCGATGCCTGAACCCATCTGTTCCCCGGATCACGATACCTGGGAGAAACGCTTTATTCCCGCCAAACCGAAAGCCACTCTCAGGAACCGGCTTTTCCGTGTATGCGCGTATTGCCGCGTTTCTACCGACAACGACGCGCAGCTGTCTTCCTTTGAGCTTCAGCAGGCCCACTACCGCCAGCTGGCAGGCCAGCGGCCCAACTGGAGTTTGCGGCATATTTACGCCGATGAGGGGATCTCCGGGGTCTCGCTGAAGAACCGCACGGCGTTTAACGACATGATCGCCGCCTGTGAAAAGGGAGAATATGACCTGATCGTAACAAAAAGCGTCTCCCGCTTTGCCAGGAACCTGGTGGACTGTATCTCTCTGGTCCGTAGGCTCAAGAACCTTGATCCGCCGGTGGGGGTATTTTTTGAAACGGATAATCTGAATACCATCGAAGAAAGTTCCGAATTTATGCTCACCTTTCTTGCCTCCTTCGCCCAGGAGGAATCCGTCAAAAAGCGGGAAGCCATGATCTGGTCCCTGTCCCAACGGTTCAAGGACTGCCAACTGCTGGCCCCTCCTCTGCTTGGTTATGACAGGCAGCGGGACGCCGCCGGCCACTACATCAAGCATGCCCCGCTGGTCGTCAACAAGGCCGAGGCAAATGTGGTCCGCCTTATTTTCGACGCTTACCTGTATGGCTGGTCCCAGGCAGATATCGCCGCTTTTCTCACGGATATTGGATGCGGGACAAAAACCGGAAACACCGGCTGGAGCAACAGTTCGGTGGGCTACATCCTTTCCAACGAACGCTGCTGTGGCGATATCCTGACCTGGAAGACCTTTACCTCCGACCTGTTTAACCACAAGCGCAAAAAGAACCGCCAGGACGTGGATCAGTATTACTACAGGGAGCAACACGAAGCAATCATTACAAGGGAAAAATTCGAGATGGCGCAGGCTCTCCTTGAAAACAGGAAGCACAGTATGCGCGGCGGAATGCCCCCCCTCCATGTGATAGACGACGGCGTCTTTCGCGGTTTCGTTCCCATTAACCACCATTGGATTAATGACGACCCCGGGCTGTATTATGACTTGTCAAACAGCGTAAGCATGCCGCGCAGGGAGATCCGCCTGCTCAAAAGTTCTTTTTCCCTGTTCGACCTCAAAGGCTATCAGGTGGTCAGGAGCCAGTTTACGCAGGCACGATATGAGGGGCCGGCGGTAACGATCGGGATAGACAAGATCATATTCAACCTGTTCTGTGTGAGGACGTTTTCCGACGTGGGCCATATCCAGCTGCTCCTGCATCCTTCCCAGCGGAAGATCGCCATACGGCCCTGTGACAAAGGGGCCGTACACTGCATCAAATGGCGCCCTGATGGGCATATGCCCTTGTATGCAAAAATTTTGCGCTGCCAGCATTTTGGCACGGCTCTCTTTCGCATGATGGAGTGGGACCCGAATTACTTATATAAGGTCCGGGGGACATGGGTGCAGCGGGAGCACAAGCAGATTATTGTTTATAATTTGGAAGACGCGGTGTCTGCCGTGCCGCTGTCTCCAACCAGCGGAGCCCGCTTGCGGCGCGCTGAGCTATACCCGGAAGCCTGGGAATACAGCTTTGGCGATGAGTTCTATGACCACATCCGCGAGAACGGCATCTTTTATATGGGGCAAAGCGCAGCGTGGCAAGCGGACAGGCCCAGCGTGCCTGCCCCGGGGGTCGAGCAATATAGAACACCCACCGGCTGCGAGCTTCAAGCGTTGGCGGACAAACTCAAAAAGAAGGATGGTGTTGGAAATGCGGCACAGGATAAGCTGGACCAGATATTCTGCAAAACAATGCCTGACGGGGAAGAAGAGATCGTACCGGACCTGGCGGGGTTCCAGGTCACAAAAGCGGAACTGTTCTCCCATACCCGCGAACCAGCGCTTACCATCTGGCCGGCGCGCATCCGTTTCAATATGTCCTGTCTCAGACGGTTTCCGGGGGTAACGCACATACAGCTGCTGATACATCCGGAGCAAAAGCGGCTGATCATCCGGCCCTGCCCGCCCGAAACGCCGGACGCCCTGCGTTGGGCGAAAGGCGGCGGGGATAAGGAGCTTGTGAACCGGGATATGCTTTGCAGGATATTCGCCGCCAAAATATTCGATCTGATGGGCTGGGACAGTGAGTACAGGTATAAGATCATGGGGAATCCCGCCGTCTATCAAAAGGAAGTGCTGTTTCTATTCAAGCTGACCGACTTTGAACTGTTTGTGGGAGGAAAAAGGGGAAAGTCCTATCTTCCCGGCGAGTGGCGGGAGTATTTCGGCATCCCGGCAGAACGGCATGAAGACAGCTATAAAATCAACCTTGCGGATGGATATATTACCACGGACCGCGTTTAGGAGGGGAGCAAATGAATATGAATCAATTCCAGTCCGAAGTAGAGCCGATTTCAATCGAGGGGTTTCAAGTAGTCAGCGGGGAGCTTTTCTCCCGTGTCAGCAGTTGTGCTTCGCCGTCCTGCACCATTTGGAGTTCGGGGATAACCTTCAACAGGCAGGCGCTGACCGCGCTGAACTGCTGTGAGCGCATCCGCCTGGAGGTACATCCACAGAAGAAAAGCCTTTTGGCCGTCCCGGTGACCGTCAAAGACAAGGACAGCATCATATGGCGCAAAAACATTAAAGAGTACGCACCAAGACGTATGGAATCCGTCCGGTTCTCCTCACAAATCTATGAGATATGGGGCTGGGATACCAGCTGGGTCTACAGGGCCGTGGGACACGTTGTGACAGTGGAGAACAAGATCATGCTCCTCTTTGATTTCAGCGCCCCTGAGCAGTGGAAGGCCAAAGAGAAAAAGACGGCAAAATGAATGGCGTATACATCTCTTTTTATTTGAAAGCGAATCGGGTCCATATTTTTGTGGAAGCCCTTCGCTCCATGGGCAGTCCTGAACGGATCCGCTTTCTTATCTCCAAGGATGGGCGGATCCTGCTGATCCAGCCTTATGGCAAAAGGGGGTTTACCTCGCATATGATCCCACGGGAAGTATATGATGGCAAGCGGCCGCTGGAAATATCCAGCTATAAACTGTGTACAATCCTGGCGGAGTTTCACGGCTGGGACCTGGGTTGTTCCTACCGTGTGCCTGAACGGATCGCGGCGGACACCCGTTCTGCGCTCTTCTTTTTGGATAAAGCCGAGGCTATCTGATAGCAAAACAGAACTTCTATTGTGGGTTATGGAGTGAAATGGCCTTCCCATATAGCGTGGCAGGAATTACTAAATAATGTGATATGTTATTTTCACAAGCGGCAAATGCTATGTAAGCACAATACATCCAATTACTATCCGGTACGTGTAAATTAGAAATGAACTGGCGTATTGATATATAATGCCAGTTCATTTTATTTATGCATACCTCTCAAAAACCTGTGATTCCCAGCGAAAATGCTTTTTTAAAAGCGTTTTGAATTGATCAAAGGTTCTCGTTTTTTCTTGACTCGGTCCCTGCCGCCAAAAAGCTGGAAGCAGGGGCATGAACTTATCAATGACGGTGATGACCGGCACGTTCCACACACTGGATTCTTCATTGTCGATCACAATCACCCGATGGGGCTTATCAATTTCAATCCCATCTTACCTTGTTCCGCCGGAGAGCATCCGTCCATTATAGGCGTACAGTTTGCTCAACTAGCAAGAACCAATCTTCATATCCAGCATGATCCTCCGGCGCAGCGGCTCGTAAATGTCCTCTCGCACGAAAGAGAGCTGCGCCTTGCAGCTCATGCTGTTGGAGCGCTCGAAAGCCAGATACCGACAGGGTCCAGTGCCAAAATCCAGCACGATGCCCTCTGGCCGGAACATACTCTCTGCTTTCTTCTGTCGAACGGCATGACGGTTCTGCGCGGCGCTGCGGTCGAAGATATTGCTGGAATCTACGTAGCAAATCACGTCCGACAGGTCGCTGATGAGCGTGTCCTCCATCGGTAGCTGGTAGTTGTCTCCACGCAGAACACACATAGTCTGAAAGAGCAGCGCGCAGTCCTGTTGCTCATGGAGCGAGGAAAGTACCTTGCACTTCTCCGTTGCTTTAGCATTTAGAGTAAAGGCATAGCCGCTCTCCGCACCTCCCTGAGCATAGGCCATGAGGGCGCTAGCAGAAAGTGAGTAGATTTTATACCTGACCTGTGGCACGGCAGTCACCTCTTGCCCAAATTATACCAGAGTCCTTTCCGGTTTGCAATATGAATACTGCTCCCACTTTTTCAAGCTGGGAGCGTTTCTATTTTACCGAAAGGACTGATGTGTATGCCAAAACCCATCGAAAAGCTTACCGTCATCGACGGCGAAACCCTACAGGACATGAGGTTTCAGCCGGGAAAGGGTGTCTTCTTCCAAAGCCGCAAAAGTAATGGACAGCGGCTGGTGCAAGTCTTCTTTGTCTCTGCAAAGGACGTAAGTGCCGCAAGTGACGCAACTTTGAGTGGTGCCGGATTTACCGTCCCTTGCGACCCTTACAATGCTGAACTCCCGGTATCCTCTAGGGATAACGCCCATTCAGCGTGAGCCGCTGCTTTCGACCCTTGCGCCCCTGTGAGGCCACAGCAGGCCCGTGTTGGCGTTTTTCGGCGGCAGTCGGGTACGTCTCCACCACCAGGCCCTGAGAAGGGCGTTTTGGGGCAATTCTGGCCCCGTTTCGCGGCAAGATTCAAAGGGGCCGGATTTCCCGGCAGGGGAGGGCCGTAAGGGCCTCCCGCTGGGGCAAGCAGAGCGCGTGGCTGTCCGCCCCGCACAAAAGAACCGGGCAGAAGCCCGTACCCACTTTAGAAAGGTATGAAAGGCAATAGAAAACGAGCAGAAACTCTGACGATTCGTCTGACAAAAACAGAGAAAGAAATGATTCAAAAGAAAGCAAAGAAGGCTCAACTCAGCGTTACAGATTTTTTCGTTGCAACATCGTTGCGCACGGAGATTCACGTTGCCGAGAACATCAAGCCTCTGCTGATTGAGCTGAAAAGAATCGACAACAACATCAACCAAATCACCATGAAAATCAATGCGGGAGCGTTCCACTCCGCTGACTTTTCGGATGTCATACAGGGTCAACGGATGCTCTACGAACAGCTCCTGCGCATTGCGGGAGGGCGGTAATGGCAACCGTAAAATTTACCCAGGAGAGCCGCCAATCAATTTGTGCCATGAAAGGCGTGATTTCCTACTGCTTGCAGGAGAAAAAGGTTGCGGATGATGCCACCGGCCAGCGCATGGTCAGTGGCATTTCCTGCGATGGAGAGAACGCATTTGCTGAATTCTTGACGGCAAAGACCGCCTATTGGAAGCAATCATTGGCCTGACAGCCGGCATAATATCCAACTCCAATTAATTTACCCCAGCGGTTCGGTGCTATCACCGGGCCGCTTTTCATATATATTCACATCGAGAAACTGAATCCAAAGGAGGCCTGGCAAACAATTTGAGTAAAAAAAAGCTGAATTACCGTTTTCATAATCCAAACCCCGACAGCCAAACGGCCAACTACATACTAAAGGTTTTCCTCGAATCGAACCGCCCAAAGGTCGAAAACGCGGTCCAACAGGCGGCGCAAGAAGTTCAGGCCGGGGAAGAAACGGAACATGAAGCCATTACCAGGGCAATGTGATTTTCTCTTGCTATTTTTCCGCCAATGCGGTACAATAGTCTTGAAAGGGGGCGGCCTTATGCAAAAGGTTTATTCCATCCACGAAATCGAAAATATCCTCCAGCCGGTTTTCGCTGGCTATGGCGTGCGGCGAGCGGTGCTGTTCGGCTCCTACGCAAAGGGACAGGCCACTCCCCGCAGTGACGTGGACATTCTGGTTGACAGCGGCCTGCGCGGGCTGGCGTTCTTTGGCCTGTTGGAAGGTGTTTCATCCACACTGAGCGTACCGGTTGACCTTATCGATGTTTCACAAATCGAGGAGGGCTCTCAAATTGATGCAGAGATACGGCAGACAGGGGTGCCGATTTATGGGCAGTAAGGATCTTGCGGTGCTGAGAAAAATCCTTCGGCATATCGAAAGCATTATGCGCTACTGTGCCGATTGCCGTACGCTGGAAGATTTTTCATCCGACGCCATGCGCTTGGAGGCTACCGTCTTCAACCTGATGCAAATCGGCGAGCTTGCAAAGGAATCTCTGAGCGACGAGGCAAAGGCGCAGATTAAAACCATCCCCTGGCAGCAGATTTACGGCATGCGCAACCGGATTGTGCATGGCTATTCCGGGGTCAATATGCAAATCGTGTGGGACACCGTATCGGTAGACATTCCCATGCTTCATAAAGAATTAGAATCGATTATCAAAACAAATTCTTAAATATGGCGGGGCCGAAAAAACGGCTCCGCCAATATTTTTATTGCTTTCCTGAAAGAAGTGTGGTAAACTCAGTAGTAACAAAACGTTTTAAATTGATTAGTGAGGTGCCCCATGAACATCGCTGCCTACTGCCGTGTCTCCACCGACAAGGAGGACCAGCTTAACAGCCTAGAAGCCCAGAAAGAATTCTTCTCAGAATACACCAAGCGCACCGGCGACGCGCTTGTGCGCTTGTACGCCGACGAGGGCATTTCCGGCACAAAGATCAAGAACCGCAAGGAGTTCCTGCGGATGATGGCGGATGCCGAGCACCATCTGTTCGACATGGTTGTGGTTAAGGACATCAGCCGCTTTGCCCGGAACACTGTGGACCTTCTCCAAAGCGTCCGCAGGCTGAAAGCCCTGGGCATCGAGACCCAGTTCCTCACTGCCAACATGACCAGCATGGGCAACAGCGAGTTCGTGCTAACTATCTTCGGCGCGCTGGCCCAAGAGGAGAGCGCCAACACCTCCAAGCGGGTAAAGTTCGGCAAGAAGATGAATGCTGAAAAAGGCCGGGTTCCCAACATCGTCTACGGCTATGATAAGACCGCCGGGGACTATTTTAATCTGGCAATTAACCCAACAGAGGCTGACATTGTCCGCCAAATCTTCCATATGTACACTGAGGAAGGGGCGGGCGCGGCGAAAATCGCCAACACCCTCAACGAGCGCGGCCTGCGCACCAAGCGCAACTGCTCCTGGAGCCAGAACGCCATCTGCCGCATCATCACCAACGAGCTGTACACCGGCAAAATCATCAACGGCAAGCAGGAAGTTTCCGACTTCCTCACCGGCCAGCGAGCGGACAAGCCTGAGGATGACTGGATCGTGGTGGACAGGCCCGAACTGCAAATCATCTCCCCCGAAACCTTCCAGCAGGCCCAAGAAATCTTAGACTCCCGCCACAAGACTTTCCGCACCGACCACCAGCGCCAGAGCAACAAGCACCTGTTCTCCACCCTCATCAAGTGCAAGGAGTGCGGCTGGTCCTTCTACCGCACCGTGCGCACCTACAAAAACACCTATGTGCGCTGGGTCTGCTCCGGCCACACCGGGCGAGGCGCGGATAGCTGCCCCAACGCCGTCACCGTGGACGAGGACGAATTGATAGGCACCTTGCAGGAATACTTCGCCCAGGTGCTGATGGCCAAGAAAAATATCATCCCCTATGTTGTCAAGGAGTTCCAGCGGGTTTACCGCGCTAAGGATGATAACCAGGAGTATGAAAAGGAATTGACCGCCCAACTTGCTAAGCTCCAAAAGACCCGCCAGAAGTACATGGATATGTACACCGACGACCTTATCAGCCGGGAGGAGCTGAACGAGAAGATAGGCGGCTCAAAGAAGGAAATCGAGCGCATCGAAAACGAGTTGAAAATCGTCGGCTACAATATCACCAAAGGCGACCAGTTGGAAAGCATCTTGCAAAACACCTTCAAGACCATCGAGGACATCACCGATGTGCGCTCCATGACCAACGCTCAGCTCAAGCGGCTGATCCAGAAAATCGAGGTGGACAAGGACGGCAACGTGGACATCTACCTGCGGCTTCTAGGCGATTTAGATCTGGAAGAAACCGTAGTGATTGCAGACAACCATACATAAGGATGTATCGCAACGATTAAAGTATATTGACCACAGCCTATACCGTGACGTAAAGAACGTTTTGGCCGTGAATAAGGCACAGCGCCATATACGCGGGGGCATGGCTACCAAAAAGAAGTACGAGTCACAAAAATAACCCTCTGTTGACCTCCCCCCGTTTTTGGCAATGGCCGAAAAGAAGCGGGGCCCGCCCCGGTATCCGGCGGCAGGCCCCGTTTCTTTTTCTACAACTATATTGATATGCTTGCGCTAGCGCTAGCTGACAGAGACGCGGGCTAGTCGATTCCTTCAATTACCGACTGGGGATCCAAATATGTGGAGTCCCTGCGCACCTCTAAATGAAGATGGGCCTGGTCGGCCGACTCTTCCGGCACAGCTGTAACCGAACCAATGGCCTGACCCATGCTCACTACATCCCCAGGCGCTACAAGAAAGTTTTCTCCTAGGCCGCAGTAGTAGAAGTCGTAATCACCATGCTCAATTACAGCTACATTTCCCAGCATACTGTCACTGTAGGTTTCCCGTACAATCCCATTGCCGCAGGCAAATACCTGCTCGCCCCCTTCCGCCGAAAGATCGGCGCCGGTGTGTATCCGCCAGTCCTTCATGGTAGCGGAATATACAGGCGCCCCAGAGCTATAGGCTTTCGCCACCTCTTTAGAGAGCACCGGATAGATCATCTCCTCGCTAATTTCGTACAGCGGGGCGTTTACCGGCTGGGGGGGCTCCTCCTCCTGGCTGTTCTCTAGCTTTTCCTCTTGGGCGGTGGGCGCCGGGGAGGCAGAGGGCGCGGGCTTTGCCGTAGGGGCAGGCGTTGCCTCTGGCTTAGCAGAAGGGGTGGGCACCGCCGCCTGGCTATTGCCTACAGAGGGCCTGGCGGTGGGGGTAGGGGTTCTGGGGGCTTCCGGGTCTTCACTGGGCCTAGATACCTTTGCGGACGAATCCTGGCTGGCGGTGGGGTCGCTGTTGGCGGCGGTCATGTACCCCTGCACCGCGTCAAAGGTGCTCCAGGCTGCCACGCCCACGGCCACCAGACAAACCGCCAGCGCCAGGTAAAATCCGTTCCGCCTGGCCTTATTTTCTGAAAAACGTTTACCATTCATACTCAGACATTCCTTTCAGGCTAGAGGCAAGGCCTCTATGACAGATTTTCTCGCACCTGTATTTTGGCCTGATGAAACCTGGAATATGCAGGGGAAACAGAAAGCTAGGAAAAAAGCGAAAAAGACCAGCTCGTGGCCAGTCCTTTCGCTTTGCTTGAGGGGTATTATTGAGGAGGGTAGAACATGTATCTCAAGAAAAGGTGCGGTCCATTTCTTTTGAGTACACGCTTATTATACCTGGTTATGCTGTAGACTTTGTTAAAGGCCTGTGAATAGACCTTAAAAAAATGTTTCCAATTTTGTTAACAATTTACACGGGGAATCTTTTTTAAAAAAATATGGAATTTCTCAAACAGATGTTTTGCATTTTTCCAAATTATATGGTATAATGGCTTCATCAAATGGGTTTGCGGGCAAGCGCTTTTCACTTTGCTCCATAAAAAATCACCTGTAAACTCCAAGCGGTTTATTTTTTAGCCTGCTTTGCAATTTTAGAAGGAGGAGTGCATATGGACGGTTTGACCAAAAGCCAGCAAAAAGTCTATGATTTTCTCGTGAAAACCATGCCCGGGGGTGTCCCGCCTACTGTTCGGGAGATCTGCGCGGCTACCGGCCTGCGCTCCACCTCCACGGTTCATGCCCATCTAAAAACCCTGGAAAAGCTGGGTTATATTACCAGAGATGCCGGGCTAAACCGTTCTATCCGCATTGAAGGCAGCCAGCCCGCCGCCCAGGTGCCAATTTTGGGGCGGGTTACCGCGGGCCTGCCCATTTTAGCGGTTCAGGACATTGAGGGCTACCTCCCCTTCCCCCAGAAGGACGGCAAGGAGCTTTTTGCCCTGCATGTGGTGGGCCTAAGTATGCGGGATGCGGGCATTCTGGACGGCGATTATGTGGTGGCCGAACGAACCCCTACAGCCAACAATGGGGAAATTGTGGTAGCCATGATTGACGATGAGGCCACTGTAAAGCGGCTGTTCCGAGAGCCCAATGGAATTCGTCTGCAACCGGAAAACCCGGATTTTCAGCCAATCTATTCTGACGCCGCCTCTGTACTGGGCAAGGTGATTGCTGTAATAAGATACTACTAATTTTTCTGTTCCCGCAGATATCGTCCGCCTGAGGAACCCCAGGTAAATACAGCGAAGAGCTCCTGCCGCAGGAGCTCTTCTTATTTTCTGTAAGGCTGTGCAAAATAACAGTTTCTTCTCCGCCTTATGCCTGTAGGTATTCCTCCAGCGCGGCCAGGTTTCCCTTATCAGTTTTGTCAAAGGAGTGCTGTATATTCTGGAGCATAACCTTCTCCTCCGCTGTTTTTGCGGTAGATTTCAGCATTCTCTTAAATACTGCCATTAAAAGCCTATCCATGCCATTCATCCCCGAGTAGTTCAGCCCGCCCTGGAGATAGAAGGGCCTTATACGCGCCCTTTCCTCCGGCGTAAAGTTTTCTTCTTCCAGTCTTTTGATATCCGAGGGATCTGGCGGCATGGCTCCTGTAAAGAAAACCGCCAGCTTCTTCCCCTCCAGCTTGGCTGCTTGGGCTTTAAACCACTTCAGCTTGTGGATTCTTCCCACATAGCAGCCGCTGCCAAAAGCAATGGTATCGTACTGGTCCAAATTTGCCAGCCGGCGCTGGTCAAAGGCATAGCAGTCGCAGTTCAGGTCCTCTTTCAGCCATTGCGCGTATTTTTGGGTAAATCCGGTTTTGGAACAATATATAATAAGGGTCTTCATCGTCATCTCTCCTTTTTATATCCTATAGGGCTCTTCCCTGTTTTCCAAAAGATTTTGCTCTACAAACAGCTGAATATGGGTTAGCAACGGGCCCTCCGCCTCTTCCCAGCTGTCGCGGGTGCTCAGCAACAGGTGCACCGCTCCATAGAACTCCAGGGCAAGGGCCTCTGGATCCCTGTTCTTCATATGCCCGGCTTTTACCAGCCGCCGGAAAACAGCGGCCTGAATTTCCATAGGATACTGGCAGTACAGCCACCTGTATAGTTCCCTTGATCTAGGGTCCTCAAATTGGCTAACTGTCAGCAGCCGCCGAAACCGCCGGTTCCAGGGATCCTCAAAGAAAAACCGGAACGTGTTCAAAAGAGTTTGCTCCAGCCCTCCTCCTACCTGGTCAAAAGGGGACAGGTCCTCCTCTGGAGAAAAGGGCAGACTTTTTCCCCGGTAATATTCTTCCGCTTTCTCCAGGCAAATATCCACAATAGATTGGAAGATTTCTCTTTTTCCCTTAAAATGATTGTAAAGAGAGCTCTCTCTAATCCCTACCGCGCCGGCAATATCCCGCACCGAAACGCCTTTGTAGCCCTTACTGGAAAACAGCTCTAGGGCCTCCCATAAAATTCGTGCCTTTGTCTCCATTTCCTCTTCCTCTCTTAAACTATCAATTGTTCGTTCTTAATTGTACTATCATTTGTTCGTTTTGTCAAGAAAAAACCCAGCCCCTTTCTAAAATGAAAAGGGCTGGGTTTTCATCTTCTACGAGAGCGTGTTTTAAAAATCAAAAAGCCGTCTTTTTGCCCATAAGCGGCCCCTTTCCGCGTCAAAAATCCTCGCCAATCGGAAACTTTGACGAAGAGTTGCGTGCAAATCTCGGTTTTTCCCTTGAAATGGACCCCTTCTAGGCAAAAATTCGTCATTTTCTCTATTTTCAAACAAGCCCGAGCAAAAGTGCCAACGGTCAGGGTTATAACCATACCAGGATACCAGGGATGCAGGAAAGAGGGCTGATGCCTTACTCCAGCCAGAACAGGCTTTTTTCTGCAAAATGGTACCCAGCCTGGCGGAACAGCTCCTCCATTCCCTTATCCCCTACAGGCACATGGGCATAGGGCGCCAGGCAGTTTTCCAGGCACCAGGCGGTTATTCCGGCCAGCAGCTCCTTGGCCGCTTCCTCTGCCCCTGGCTTTATGGCCTGCATTCCAATGCTCCCCTCCGGGTAGAGCCCCATCATCCCCACCAGCTCCTTTTCCCGGTAAGCGCCTAGCAGCTGGCCAGCACGGATGCGGTTGAGCAGCTCCGCCTCTTCATACTCCTCGCCAAAGGTCTGCCGCAGCCTGTCCATATCCTCTGCCTCCAGGGGCAAGATCTGGCAGGTTCCCCTTATGAGGGGAGCCTCCAGCTCCAAATACGCGGCGGAAAGGCACTCCATTACCTGGGTAAAATGAAAATGGTCTCGGAGCGCCATCGCGTTTCCCTCGTCGTGCACAGCCATCTGCACCGGCCCAGTTACGCCGGCGGCAAGGGCTTCTCCTGCCTGGCAGTCTTTGGCCGCCAACAGGTATGCCCTGCTGTTCCGTTCAAAAATCAGCACCCCGTCTTCCCGAACAGCGGAAACCTCCGCGCTTCCTCTACGCAGCGCCTCCAGCATATCCATATACAGCACCGGGTCCCTGCCCAGGTAGGAATAGGCCCACTGCTCAAGCTCTCTCATATCATCTTTCCCCCTATGGTGGTTATGGCTTTTCCCCTTATAGCCGGCCGATTGCCCGCTTTAGCAGCCTGCTGGTCTTTTCTGAGCATTCCCTAGTAAAAGCCGGGAAATCCTGAGGGGAATCATCGTTTGCGTTATCTGATATGGCACGGAGCACCGCGCAAGGCACCTCGTTCATATAGCAAACCTGGGCGATGCTTCCCCCTTCCATTTCCACTGCCTTGGCGCCAAATTTTTCGCTGAGCCAGCGGTTCTTCTCCCGGTCTGCAATAAAGGCGTCTCCCGTGGCCACCACCCCGGAATGAGCATGGCCATAGATGCTCTTTGCCGCCTCCAGCAGCACCGCGGAAGCCTTTTCATCGCTGGGAAGCTCCAGCAGCCCTCGGGACTCCTTCTCGCCTCTGCGGATAAAGAGCGTGCCCAAGGGATCCCCCATGGCGGTGGTATCGAAATCGTGCTGCACGCAGGCACTGGCCACCACTAGGTCGCCAATCTCCACGCCCACGCCTCCGGCCACGCCTACATTGATCACCAAGCTGGGCCTGTATGCCTGAATCATAATTTGAGTGCATACCGCGGCGTTTACCTTTCCCGGCCCGCATTGGGCAATTACGCATTCTCTGCCGCTCAGCCTGCCGGCGTGGAACACCAGCCCGGCAACCTCTGTGCGCTCGGTTTCCTCCAGCCCGGCAATAAGGGCCTGAACCTCTACCTCCATTGCACCGATAATGGCAATCGGCTGCTTCTCTTCCACTTTCAACCATTCCTTCCTAATGAAATTTTTCTATAGTATCACACTTTTATGCTATCTAATTGCTTTGAAACCATTTAGTTTGCGCCAAGCAGCCGGGCTCCTGCAAGCCCTGGCTTTTTCCAGCTCCTCTCTTTAGATATATGTAGGTTTTCCGCTGGTCAGGCCTGTTTTTCTGGCTTTACCGCTACCGTATGGCTGGCTCATATTCCTCTATAGCCTGATTTCCCCACATATCCCAGCCCTCCCGGTCTCCCCGAGCAAACAGCCCCAAAAAAGGCGAGGAAGAGCACCGCCCAATTAGGCCGGCAAATTCTTCTGGCTTTCTAGGGTGCTCCTGTTTTGGGGCCCAGAGCGGGGTTACCTGGGTTCTGCCTGGAGCCAGGTACGGTTTTCGTCCCCTTTTATTCCAAACAGCAGTATTTTCGTTACATTCCGAAAGCAGAAGCCCACGCCTCCGCCATCCGGCATCCCATCTTTGCGCGCCTTTTCCCATATGATGTTGGTTTTATAGGGAGTGTCCAAAACGAGGGTTTTATGAGGGGAAGTGGAAACATATCGTTAGGCTGCAGAATTGTCGGGATTTCATCCCGAAATATTTTTTGTGATTGATGGCCCGCGGCTAGGTCACGGGGCGCCGCCTCACACCCCGCGGCCTTTGAGTAAGGTAAGACTTCGCGAAGCGAAGTCTACGAAACTTTTCCCATTTTCTCACGGCATCTGAGAGCTGGGTTCTTTCTTCTCTAGCTTACCTTTATCTCCTCGGTTGGACACTCCTGTTTTATATACAAAGCCCCAGGCCTTCTGGGAAAAGGGCATTTGGCGCCCAGAGGATAGGTGGCTTTTTTTCCGCCGCGATCGCCTCCAGCTTCATGGTGCTGTGCCGGCTTAGGCGCTTGTGTTCCGGCGCCATCTTCCCGGCGCAGTTCTGAAACCGCCAGGGAGGATCGGCATAGGTGGTTTGGCAGCTCTTCCCCCTGGTATAGCCGAAAGTCCGCGATTGTGTGCCTAAAATCTTTTTTGTCACGGCTCGGGCCCCCCGGGTTTCCTGGGGGTTCAGCCGGATAATCTTTTTCCCGTTTTACTTTTCCTGCTTTGTCTTTTCCTCAATAAACTTGATAAAATCCTCAAAGCTCCCTCTCTCAAAGCCGTACTGGTCTACCATATAGGCATTTTCAGGGCCATAATACAGATAGACATACTGGCCCTTCCGTCTCACATCTGTAATTTGGAAATAGGGGAGCAGGCTGGCAGACTGTATGCCTGCCACCCGGAAGGCCTCGCTATAAAAAGAATACCTGGCGGTTTGAGAGGGGCCTCTGCCGTACACCTTTTGTTGGATTTTTTCCACTGTGTTGGGCATGGCGATAATCCGGTAAAGATAGTAAACCGACACACCGGTGGCAATGAGCTTCATCCACCATTCTGTATCCAGCAGAAAGGCCGCTGCCAGCATTACAATGCACATAACGCCCCCAAAAACCAGCTCGCCTACATTTTTTATATAGGCTTGGAACAAGCTAAACTGGTGGATGGCTTCCTTAGTACAGTCGGTGGCGTTGACAAAAAGCGCCTCCCCTTCTACCGTATCGCTTTTATGGGTGCGGTGATAAGCAGAGAGCTGCTCTGCCAGCCGGGCCTTTTTCTTTTTATCCATCTTGGCGCGAATGGGCACGTAAACCGCCGGCACCACCACCGCGGCCAGCAGCAGGCCAAGCAGCAAAACCATGTTGAGAGCCTCTCCCCGGTCTGGCTCTGGTTTTTCCTGCACATTGGTAAATTCAATGGAATTCACCAGGGTTTGGAGTATCTCCTCCTGCTCTGGGCTGCGCTCCTTCTCTCCGGTAAAAAGATGGAAATTAAGGGCATAGCCGTTCACTATAGTGCCATAAATTAGCTCGTGCAGGCCATCGCCCCCGGTGCTATCCAGGCTGACCCGGTAGAAATGACGGCCGCCGGCTTCGTTCCACTCCTTGGTCACCGCCATGTCCTCAGCGTTGGAATCCACTAGGGCGTCCAACACCTTATCCAGCCCCTCCTGGTCCAGCAGGGACAGGTCGAACACATTTTTTGTGTAGCTGGATTCTTTTTGGAGCAGCGAAATGCTTGTCCGGCCGTCTTGAGAGACAAAATCTACCAGCACGCCCATTTCATCGTACTCTTTCAGCTTGGCGTTGGAATCGGGGATTCCGGCTAGGGCCCAAACCGGGTCGCTGGCGGGGGTACCAGGACCCAGGCTGTACATTCCCTCTGGCACTTCCACAGTAAAATCCACCCCAATCCAAGTCTCGGCGGAAACAGACAGGGGGAGGCAAATGGCAAATACGAGAGTTAAGAACAGGGCAAAGGTTTTTTTCATGGCAATTTCCACCTTTCTTCCGGCAATGGCCTGCTTTCTCCAGGTGCTGCCGGTCCAGCGATATCATAATTTAGATTTAATTATAGCATAAATCCTCTTGGAAAAGCCCGGTGCTTTCGCGTAGCGAAAGAGAAGCGATTTACGCTTCAAGGCTTTTCCGTAATGTACGCTTTGCGTACATTATAGCACAACCGCCCTGGGCTTGCAAACTTTACTTACAGGCCTTGCCTACAGGCGCATGGGGCTGGGGCGCTTATTTTGCGGAACAGCTTTTGTGAAGGAATCGGGGAGCCCGGTGTTTCGGGCGGGCTGGCTGTCAATTTTACTATTCCCGTTTCCAATATCCTCTCTCACGTTTTACTTGACTACTTGGCCAGAAAAGCGTAAAATGGCATTGAAAAAAGAAAGAAAGGACGGCGACAGCTATGGTCACTGCAGTTATTACCGGCGCTTCCAGCGGATTGGGCAAGGAGTATATCAACGCCATAATCGCACAGTATCCAAGTGTTGACGCTTTCTGGCTGGTGGCCAGGAGGAAGGACCTTTTGCGGGAAATCGCAGAGGCCCACCCGGACAAGACCATCGCGGCCATTTCTCTGGATTTAACCAAGGACGAAAGCATAGGTGTCTTTGAGCAGCTTTTAAAGGAAAACAACCCGGAAATTAAGGTTTTGGTTAACAATGCGGGGTTTGGAAAATGTGAGGATTTCTTTTCTTCCAACCGCCGTTCTCAGACAGAAATGGTGGATTTGAACTGCCGGGCCCTTACAGGCATTACCCGGCTCTGCCTGCCTTATATGCTGGATGACAGCTTGGTTCTCAATGTTTCCTCCATTGCAGCCTTTGCCCCCACCCCGCGCATGTCTGTTTACTGCGCCACAAAATCCTTTGTGCTTGCCCTCTCTAAGGCTCTTCACGATGAGCTGCGGCCGCGGGGCATTAAGGTTTTGGCTGTTTGCCCTGGGCCAATGAACACCGATTTTTGGAACATTGCCAATGTGCCCGAGGGAAAATCCCGCCTAATCGACAGACTGCCAAGAGTCCTTCCTAAGGAGGTGGCCGAGGGCTCCCTTCGGGCTGCCAAACGGGGCAAGCTGGTATATACCAAGGACTTTGTGTATAAGATTTACCGGGTTATGGCTAAAATATTACCCCATAGCTTTATTATGGAGTTCACCGAAGTGTAATTTTTCAAGGAGGAGTACTGTGCAGCACGAATTTCACTTGGCCTCGGGCCCCATTTGCCTTCGTCCTTTAGAGCCTGCTGACGCTGACCTGCTTTTTACCTGGCTTACTGACCCCCATGTACTGGAATACTGGGAAGGGCCAAGTACTGTCTATACTCCCCAGCGGGTTCAAAAGGATTTTTATGAGGATGAGTGGAACGCCTCCCGTTGTATCGTTGGTTACCAGGGCAAAGACATTGGCTATGTCCAGGTTTATCAGCTGGATGATGAGGGGTTTGAAGAGTACCAGTACCCAAAGGTAGACAGGCCAGTTTACGGCATTGACCAATTTATTGCCTTGCCAGAGTATTGGGGCAAGGGGGTAGGCAGGGCGTTTATCCGGCTTCTTACAGAGGAGCTTCGCGCGCACCGCGGGGCCCATAGCGTGGTTTTGGACCCCCACACAGACAACCTCCGGGCTATCCGCTGCTATGAGGCCTGCGGGTTTCGAAAGGTAAAACTGCTTCCCCAGCACGAGCTCCATGATGGGAAGAAGGTGGACTGCTGGCTGATGGCACTGGTGTTCCCCAAAGAGGAAGGCTAATTATCCGAGAGCAGCCCCAGCGAAAGGCTTTGGGGGGCAGCGCGTGTCATTCGCCCCATCGGCACTATTCTTTGCTTATAAAAATCTGAAAAAATTGAATTTATGAGGTGAGAACCTGAAAAATCCATGGGAAGAAATTCCATTAGCCGATTATGAAAGCCATATGAGCCTTGATTCTGTAATGCAGCTGCAAGGGATGAATGAGATGATGAAAGCCCAACTCAATACTTACCCTGTCTCCACTATTATGATATTTGGCATTGCGGGCGGCAATGGCCTGGAGCATATTCAGAAAGATAAACTGGAAAGAGTGTATGGAGTTGACATCAATTCCTCTTATTTGCAGGCAGTTACACAACGATATCCAGAGCTAAATGGGCTTCTGGAGTGTTTGCATGTTAATTTGATGGATAAAACAAGCCGTCTGCCAAAAGCTGACCTGGTGATTGCAAATCTGGTGATTGAGTATATTGGATATGAATGCTTTCAGCGAGCTGTAAGGCAGGTGAACCCAATATATGTTTCCTGCATCATTCAAATCAACACAAAAGGGCATTGGGTATCTAACTCTCCCTATCTTCATGTATTTGACTGCTTAGACCAGGTGCACCATGAGATGGACGTATCTGCCTTGGAAAAGGCAATGCTTGGCCTTGGTTATCAGCAAATGAAAGCATTGGAGCATATGTTGCCTAACAAAAAGAAATTGGTGCAAATTGATTTTAGAAGATACCGCTAACCAATGATCCTTTGCGGCGTCTTTCAAAAATCTAAGGCTTTACCAATGACCTTATGCTTTTCTCTACCTTCCTCCTATTTTCGAGGGGAAGATGCCTTACGTCTCATTTCTTCCAACAAAAAAACGCGCTCCGTTTCCGGAACGCGTTTTTTCTATGTCAGTTTCTCCCTCAGACCAGCTCTAATACCGCCATCTCAGCGGCATCGCCCCGGCGGGGGCCCAGCTTGGTTACCCTTGTATAGCCGCCGTTGCGGTCGCTATACTTAGGGGCAATGGTGTTAAACAGCTTGCTGGCGGCGCTCTCTTTGGTAACAAAGCTCATTACCATACGCTTATTGTGCAGGCTGTCCTCCTTGGCGAGGGTTATCATCTTCTCGGCCAGGGCTTGCACCTCTTTGGCACGGGTAGCGGTTGTCTCTATCTTGCCGTTCTCAAAAAAGAACGTTACAAGCCCACGCAGCATGGCGGTTCTGTGGGCCGTGGCACGGCCCAGCTTTCTGGTTCCCGGCATGATGTTTCCTCCTATCTGTCCTTATTCGTCGTCTTTCCGCAGGCTGAAGCCCAGGGAAGCCAGCTTCCACACAACTTCCTCCAGCGACTTGCGGCCCAGGTTGCGCACCTTCATCATGTCGTCTTCCGACTTATTGATCAAGTCCTCTACGGTGTTAATGCCGGCGCGCTTTAGGCAATTGAAGGAGCGGACGGAAAGGTCCAGCTCTTCTATGGTCATTTCCAGCACTTTTTCCTTGCCGCCCTCGTCCTTTTCCACCATAATCTCTGTGCTCT
>CAJUSM010000015.1:27087-47893 GCA_910588935.1 uncultured Oscillospiraceae bacterium | reverse complement strand
TTAGATTCTCAGCAGGCCTTTTCGCCTCTGAGTGGAAGTTAACTATATACTGCAATTTGGTATATGGGGAATTACTCCTTTTCTTGACATTCCAGAGGATTGACATAAGTTTTGAGGAAACCATATTGCTTTAATTCAACTTTTGTTCAACTCTTTGGTTATTTTCTCATAAAAAATGGGTCAACTTGTAATTTGTTGTTGAATTATGTTGAAGAATCGCTTTACATAATTCAAGTTCAACTTTTATTCAACAGGGTGTGGAAAATAAAAATGGTTAAAATTTGTGGCTTTTTCACACTGGTTGAAAGCAGAGTTTGAAAAAGGGAAAAAATGGTTGATTTTTTGGCGAAAATTTCTCGCAAAAGTGGGGAGCCTCCAGGTTTTTCCTTTGAAGCTCCCCAAAATAGAAAAATGGCTATTTTTGTTGATTTTATATAAATTAAACCCTATTTTTTATCCGAAAAATATGTAGATACTTGAAATCCTTTTTATCTTATTCCTCCTTGTCTGTCGCGCCGGTTTTAGCCCGATTGATGATCTCCTCCATTCTTCCGCTAATCCTATCTTCTGCTTGTTGCATTAGGTGGCCATAAATATTTGTTGTTGTAGCCACGCTGGAATGGCCCAGGCGGTGGCTTACGCTGATGCTGTCTACGCCGCTAAATAACAAAAGGCTAGTCATGGTATGACGGAAAGCATGGGGGTTTAAATGGGGCAGATTGTGGCGTTTTTCAAAGCGGGTAAGCCAATTTCCCAGCTGAGATGGATTCATAGGGCCTCCATGCTCTCCAGTAAAAACATAGGGCGATTCCTTCCATTTTTCCCCCTGTACTGCAATTTCCGCCTGCTGCCAAGCTTTATAGTCGGCAAGAAGAGCCATTGTCTCTTCAGGCAGGCGAATAGTACGAATGGAGTCTTTTGTTTTAGGCGGCCCTTCGTAAAGCCCTCGGTCGGCCGCGTAGTGCATGGCGCAGTCAATTCGAATGGAAGAACGTTCCCAATTGATCTTTTCCCATTTCAGCCCCAACAGCTCCCCCCGCCGGCAGCCGGAAGCCAGCAAAAGGTTTACAGCTGCTCTCCACTTAATTGGTTCCGTTTCCAAAGCATTTAAAATCTCTCCCACCTGTTCCTCCTGGAAATAGTTGGGATCGCCGCCCTCCCCCCGGCGGGGAGGCACTGCCCGCCGGGCAGGGTTAAAAGGGATTAGCAGCTCCTTTTCTGCCTGGCCCAATACAGTGGATACCAGCAAATGACAATTCATTACAGTTCGCGAGCTTAAGGTCTTTTCTTGGCGCACAGGCGAGAATAGTGTACTAATAGGCATATCAAGAGCTTCGGCAATTCTTTGCGCTGTAGATGGCTTTACGGTTTTTCCTGCCCGAAGCCTGGCCAGGCTAACCCTTCCTCCTCCTTTTGTGGGCAGATCACCCATAATTCCCCGTTCCTCCAGGATTTTCCATAAAATAGGTTTTACCTCTTCCATCTCATTGTCATTTCTGGCGTCGGGGGAGGAGAGGGCCTGGTACAGCAGGTTCAGGTGCTGGGGTTTAATGTCGCGGAGCTTCATGGGTCCTAAAACCGGCAGAACCCTCTGAAGGCTCTGCCGGTAATGGATCTCTGTAAGGTGCTTCATGCCCATGGTGATTTTGCAGGAAAGCACATATTCCGCATACTCTTCAAAGGTCTGCCGCCCGTCTGCCATGCCACCCTGACGGCAGCGGCGTTCAAAAAGAATGGCTTGCTTTTCCGCCTCTTTTCGGGCGCGCTTTTCTCCCCAGCCTTCTGGCACCTTCCAGGTACAGGCATAGGGGGTGAGTTGCTTTCCCGTCTTCGGATCCCGACCGCGGTATACCCGAATACTATAAGATATAATACGGCCTTCCTTGTTTTTCCTTGCTTGTAAATTCGCCATAAGTTAACCCCTTCCTGCAGGCCGGTCTACTGGGGCGGCGAAAGAGAGCCGGTCCCATGCCCGACCCGCTTGTTTATTCCCTTAAAGGATAACAGGGAATACAGTATCAAGGCAAGAGGGGAAATAGTGAAATATTATTTCAGAAATGCTTTTTCATACTCAAAAAAAGAAAGCCCTGCAAAAATACTTTTCTAGGGCTGGGCATAAGAAAAAGCCGCGGGCTCTCCCACAGCTTTTTCTATATGACACTTAGGCCAGCTTAATAAAAATTCGCGGTTTCTAGTACCTCTTCAGGAATCTCAGCCCCAAGGCTTGTTACCGCCCCTTGGTTCACGCTAATCCGGCCTCCACTAAAATTGTATACCGGCAGCTGAGAGATCGATTTTCCTGCCACCAGCTGCACTGCCATGTCAGCGGCTTTTTCCCCGGCTTCGCTGTAGTCAATGCTTACGCCGGCCGTTGCTCCCTGCTGAACCATATCCTCTGTGGATACATACCAAGGCTTTTTTCCGTCTTGGGCCGCCTTGGCAGCGTCCGGGGCAGAGGCTGCCACTGTGCTATCCATGGGGGTAAAAATAGCGTCTGCCTGGCCGCAGAGCTCGGCCATCTTATCCTTTACCTCTTCAGCGCTGGACACCTGACCCTCGGTTACGGCAATCTCCAACTGACCGCAGTAGTTTTTTACGGCTTGAATGGCAGCCGCCCCCAAAGTACAGCTGGGGTCGTAAAGCAAGCCCAAATTAGCCATGCCGGGGTCAACCTGTCTGGCCAAGTCCACCACTGCCTGGGCGGCCACAATATCTGCTACCCCAGTAATATTACCGTCAGGCTGTTCAAGGTTTTCCATCTCAAGAGCGGCCCCTGGCTCACCTACCGCTACAAACACCACCTGTGTGCTGCCGCTGCCTGCCGCTTTTACTGCGGACTTTGCTGCGGGAGTAGAAATGGCCACGATTACATCTACCTGGTTTTTTACAAACTTCTGGCAGATTTCGTCTGCTTTTCCAGAGTCGCCGCCAGCGTTCTGATAATCGATGGTAACCTTTCCATCGTCAAAGCCCCACTCTTCCAGCCGGCTCATAAAGGATTCACGGGCAGAATCCAGAGGCGCGTATTCTATAAACTGAATCAAACCGATTCGGTAAGTTTCCTGTTGCTTTGGCGATGGTTCAGAGGTATTCACCGGGGCCGGGGAATCCTCCTGCTGCTCTTCCTGCTTTTTGCAGCCAGCCAGCAGCCCGGCTAGCAGCAAAATGGCCAAAAGGCCACATAAAATTCTTTTCATAAACTCCTCCTTTTTCAAGCTTTTAGGGCATAATCTCCAGCATGGCGCTAACCTCTGTGCCCCGCACCTGACCGTTATACACTCCATCCAAGGTGGCCGCATAACGGTTTTCCCCTTGGATAGGATAGAGCTCTACCACATCGCCGCCGCCATCAAAGTACTCATACTCTACCCGCAGCATAGGCGTACCGCTGTACTCTGCTTTTTCCTGGCTGAATACCGCCAGAGCAATCAGTTTTTGATAGAAGGGCTGGTAGGCCTCGCTATAGTCCACCTCTTGGCCCTGGACGTCTGTGATTGACAGATCGTACTCTGTATTTTTTTCTGTACTTTTCTCTTCATTTTTGGTACGGCTTATGGTAAATTCCCATACCTCGTCCCCATCTTTTGTAATAGTGAGTTTCTGTACATTCTTAATGTTCGGAATCCAGATATAGCTCATACGCAGGTTTAACAGATCCGCTTCTGCCCAGGTTTTTACCGCTTCGTTTGATACCTGGTAGACCATATCGTTGGAGTCGGCCAAAAGGTAGCGGTTTCCCTCTTCGTTCTTGGCGCTGAGAGAAAGCTGATGGTCGCTGTCGTTCATATTAAAGCTTAGCTCTACCTCTGGCTCATTCAGCCCATATTTCTCCAAGACCTCATCTGTTACTCCCGCCTGTACAATTTTGTCAGCGGTAAGGGACTTTAGCGCCGTAACCATTTCCCCAAAAGGAGTATTCCCAGACTCAGCCATAATTGGGCTGGTAATCAAGTAGCCGCTGCTAGCCTTAGAGCTGTAGTCTATCTGGATAGCCTCTGGGTACCTGGTTCCGCCCAGGGTTAAGCTATACATAATATCAGTAGCGGTATTTACCGAGGTGGTGCCATCCTCGTTCTCTACCTCTTCTGTACGGTCAGGAACAGTATAGATCTCTTTATTTAGGAAAGCATACTGGTTCTCATAAAAGTTATCCGGCACACCAGATACAATATAGACCTTATCGTCTTTGAGCACATACTTTCCCACACTCTCGGCCGCAGCCGAGCCAAAGATAAGCTCCTGACTGGTGCCATCTTTTTGAAGGATCGTCACCGTGACCGCTGCGTCCCCTTTTAGGCCAAAGGCCTCTAAATCTTCTTGGCTGCCCAGGTCCTTTGAGGCACTTAGAGCCAGAATAGTGCGTACATTGGTGGTAACCAATGTGTTGTTTAGGTCGTATCCCCCTAGGCCTTCTATTGTAAAGTCGGTAGAGGTGCCATCGCTTGAGGGGATGGCAAGAATTGTATAGGTATCCTTGGCATTGTTAACCTTCACCGATTCCACAGAGTCTGCCTCAATCTCTGTTATGGCGGCGGACTCTGGAGCAGAGCTGGAATCTACGGCAGAGGATTCCTCCTGGCCGCTTACATCTGCCGGCATTTGCAGCAGCAGAAAGGCTGCGCCGCCCAGCACTGCCAGCACCAAAAGCATAATCAGTATATTTCGTCCGGTTCTCTTCATGCGGTTACAGATGCCTCCTCTTTAGGAAGATCACCAGACCCATGGCAAGGATCACCACAGGCAGGCCAACGGTAAACACACCCAGGCCCAGCATCACAATGGTGCCCTGAGAGGCGGTGATATCCAGAATATTTGTCTGTACCCGCTCTGTCAGCACAGAAACCTCGCTGCCGTCAGTATCAGTTGCGTACTTCATTAGGTCAGAGAGATACTCGCTGTTGCCAAAGGCTGTCTGCATAAAGTCATCTACAAACACAAAGGAAGAACCATACACAATAACGCTGCGGTAATAGAACTCGTTATCAAACTGCTGCAGAACAGAGGAGAGGGTAGCTACTGTTTGCTGAGATGTGCTTTGGCCCTGGGGGTCCTGCTCCGCGTTTTCCTCGGTAAGCTCGTAGGCACTGTCGGCAGTGGTCCACAAAGCCTGGGTGCCCACATCTCCATTTCCAGAGAACATCAGCTCTAGGGGCACGCTCATGGGGGAAATCAACCGGTTATAGGTTTTATCCTTCAGCACCTCCTCCGACTTATCCACAATGGGATAATTGGGGCTGCCCAAAATATATCTGCTGTCGTCGGTTTCAGCAACCACTGCCCCGGAATGGACCTTTACGCCCCACTCCTCCAAAAAGCTGCTGAGCTTGGGCAGCTCGCCCTGGCCGGGGTAAAAAGCTGCCAGTACCGCAATGGATTCTTTACGCTCCCCATCGGCCAGCAGGGCGCGCAGCTTTTCCAGTTCCTCATCCGTATAGTCTGTGGTGGGGGTGGGGATCATGAGAATTTGGGTATCCTCAGGGATTTCCTCGGTAAGCAGGTCAATCTCCCGCACCTCAAAGTTCTGGCGCTCCATCATAGACAAAAAGGCAGACATGTTGGAGGAGTTCAGCAACTCGTTATGGCCGGTGGCCAAGGTAAGCACAGGGACTTTTTCCATATTCACCAGCTCTAAGGCTCCAGCCAGAGCGCTGTCCACATTGGAGTAAGATTCGATGGCTCCAGTGGTAGAGTTCTGGGTACGAGAGAACATATCGGTCATCCCCAGCACCTTATACCGCCGGTCGGTTTTCACCATAACCATGCCGGTGCTTAGGCTCTCGTTAGGGTATTCGCTGATAAAATTTGGGTTTAGGTCAGGATCAATAAACTGGGTATGGATTTTTCCATTGGCCTCTTCTAGGCGCTCGGCCAAGTTGGCTACCTGGCTGTATTTTAGGCCGTAGCTGCTGCCAATGGCATCGCTTCTGTAGCCGTCCTCCGCGCCAATGAGATAAATCTCTGTAGGCTGTGTAACACCTTTGGCAATTTCTAGCGCCTGCTCAGACAGGGTGTTCATGCCCTGGGCAGTAAGGTCGATATTCATAGAGGGGAAACGGTCGGAAAGGATGGATACCAGCAGGTTTAGCACCACCACAATGGCAATAAACACCACAGTCATCATAGTAGCCATACCGCTGCGCTTTAGCCTGCCGCTGCCTCCCTTGGTTTTTTGGGGTTTGGGCGCGGGCAGCTCCTCCTTTACCTCTTGGGCCCCGGGAATTTCTTCCTCAGGCACAGAGGCGTTTTCCTCCAGGGTCTCCTGGTTCTTGTTGTTTTCATCCATAGTATTCATTCCTCCTTAGCTCCAGCGGCGGCTCTCCACCCGGCGGGCGGTGAGAAACACAAAAATTGCCATCACGCTCAGGAAGAACACCGTGCTGGAAACGCTGAACAGTCCCTGGGTGAACGTGGTATAGCGGTTGCTGAAGGATATCCAGCTGACGACAGTGGCAACCACGGCGTTATTAATGGAAGAGGCCAGAGCGTCGATATACATTAGGAACACGGACACAGCAAAGGTACCAATGGCCGCGATAATTTGGCTGATTGTCAGGCTGGAGATAAACACTCCAATGGAGATCATTGCCCCGCCATAAAGCAGGGTGCCCAAGTAGTTGCCAATAATCTCGCCCCAGCCTGGGGAGGAGAAAAAGCTCATAGCTACCCCGGGAAACAGGCCAATGGTAGAGGCAATGAAGAACACCACAAAGCAGGCCAGGAATTTTCCCGCCACAATGGAGGTAACGCCTACTGGGGCGGTAAGAAGAATCTGGTCTGTTTTGTTCTTTTGATCGTCTGTCATGCTGCGCATGGTGATAATTGGAATTACCAGCATAGAAAAGTTAAACATTGTGCTGTAAACAATGTTAGGAATAAAGCTGGAGGATCCCTGCACCATTACCACAAAATAGAAGAACCCATACAGCGCAGCCAGAGCCGCCACGCAGACATAGCCAATGGGCGAACTGAAATAGGAGCGAAGCTCCCGCTTGAATACGGCTACCATTGTTTATTCCTCCTCTTTCCCGCTGATGGCGGCATCTGTACTGGTCAGCTGGAGGAACAGATCCTCCAAAGTAAGATCCGTGTTTTTCAGGGCCAGCACCGGCCAGCCGTTCCTTGCCATCAGGGCAAACAGATCCCTGCGGATATCTACATCTAAGGCCGACTCCACGCTAAAGTCACAGGCTCCCGGCTCCTTTTCCCCTAAGGAGTACACATCCGCTACATGCTCCATGGCCGCAATGGCATGGACAATCTCTTTTTCAGGTCCCTCGGCCCGCATAATCAGCCGGTGGTCTTTTGAGAGATCGTGGGCAAGGGTGTCGGTGGCGCCATCGGCTACCAGCTTGCCGTTGTTTATTACAATAATCCGCTCACATACCGCCTGTACTTCAGGGAGAATGTGGGAGCTAAGGATGATGGTATGGTTCCGGCCAAGGTTCTTAATCAGGGTGCGAATCTCAATAATCTGCTTTGGGTCCAGGCCCACGGTAGGCTCGTCCAGAATTAGCACGGGAGGATTGCCGATAAGGGCCTGGGCAATGCCCACCCGCTGTTTGTAGCCCTTGGAAAGGTTGCCAATGAGCCGGTGATATACATTGTCAATTTTCACCAGCTGGCAAATTTCCTCCAAATGCTTTTGCCGGGGCAGGCTGCACTTTTTCAGCTCGTAAACAAAATTCAGATACTCCTTTACGGTCATCTCTAAATACAGCGGGGGCTGCTCAGGCAGATAACCAATGAGCCGCTTTACGTCATTGGGATCGTCTAGAGTATTTTTCCCGGATACTGAAACACTGCCATCGGTGGCAGACAGGTAGCCGGTAATAATGTTCATGGTGGTGGATTTTCCCGCGCCGTTTGGGCCTAGAAAGCCCACAATTGAACCTTCGTCAATTGTAAAGCTCACATGGTCCACCGCCAGGTTTGCGCCATAGCGCTTTGTCAGGTTCCTGACCTCTACCATTTCCGTGATTCCTCCTGTTATCTTACTTTCTATGTCATAAATAGCACAAAGCTGCTTATTTGGAAGCCGCTTCAGAAGCAGCCTTTGGCCAAGGCCACTTCTTTATAGTATGGCAAAATATTGCCAATTTGTCAAGCGGCTAGCACCCCTTCTCTCCACTTTTCCCGCCGCTTTGGCAGTTTTTTTCTATACGGACCAGTGGGGAACGTGGGGGGCATGTGCAGGGGTTGAGATTTTACCCCTGGTGAAATTCTCAACCCCATCCCTTTGCCTACCATTAAAATGGGCTATGTTTTTATTTCTTTATTTTGTTTTCTCATTTTTGCGCCCCTTTCATCCCGACTGGCTGTCCCAGCAAACCTCCCAAACCCTTTTAGAGCCCACAGCCGTCCTATTTTTCCTTCAGTATATCTCCGAATTGTGAATATTACGTGAAGACTTTCTGATTCTTGCTTGACGCAGGGCGGTCAAAAGCTTACAATATAATCTGAACCGTCAATAAAAAAGGAGGCTTTTATTGTGGCCGATATTAGAGCGTTTAAGGCGCTGCGCTATGACCTGGGTAAGGCGGGAAAAATTGAGGAGCTAACCTGCCCGCCCTATGACATTATCAGCAATGCCCAGCGGGAAGGCTTTATATCCCGAAACTCTCACAATGTAATCCGCCTAGAGCTGCCCAAAGGGGAAGACCCCTATGGGCAGGCCGGGCAAACCCTTGCCCAGTGGCGGGAAGAGGGAATCTTAAAAACCGACATGGACCCGGGCATGTATATTTACGAACAAGAATTTCTCTCAAAAATGGACAAAGGGGAGACTAAGGTTCTCCGAGGCCTAATCTGCCGGGTAAGGCTGGAGGATTTTGCCGCAGGGGTTGTGCTGCCCCACGAAGAAACCCTGAGCAAGGCCAAAGAGGACCGATTCCAGCTGATGCAGGCCACCCACTGCAATTTCAGCCAGATCTACTCTCTGTATCAGGATGAGGGCCATGTAACCAGAAAACGGCTGGACAACCTGGCTGCAGGTTCCGCCCCCCGGTACGAGTTTTCTGACGGTTTGGTTACCCACCGGCTGTGGGTGGTTAACGATCTTGCCGCTATTGAGGCCATTCAGGAGGATTTTGCCGGCCGAAAGCTCTACATTGCAGACGGGCACCACCGGTATGAGACCGCCCTCAATTACCGAAATCATTTAAGAGAGCAGGGCCCCTGGTGTCCGGGGGCGGATTATGTAATGATGATGCTGGCAGATATGGCAGATCCTGGCCTGGTGGTGTTTCCCACCCACCGGCTGGTACGGGAGCTGCAGCATTTTGACAGCCAGGCCTTGCTAAATGGCTGCAAAGAGTGGTTTGAGGTTTCTGACCTTGGGGGACTGGAAGAGGCCCAAGCAGCTCTAGATGGGGAATATGCCCAAGGAAAGCATGCTTTTGTCTGCTACGACGGAACGTGCTGGCGCCTGCTGGTGCTCCATGATGCCTCTATTCTAAAAAAGCTGCTGCCAGAGGTAAGCGCGGATTACCGGCAGTTGGATGTGACAATTCTTCACACCTTGATTTTAGAGCGGCTCCTTGGAATTGATAAGGAGAATATGGCTAACCAGGTTAACTTAACCTACACCCGCTCTGCCCAGGAAGCGGCAGCTTCTGTGGACGCTGGGAAAAGCTGCTGCTGTTTCCTGCTGAACCCCACCAGAGTTAGCGAAATTGGGGCGGTGGCGGCAAATGGTGAGAAGATGCCTCAAAAGTCCACCTATTTCTATCCCAAGCTGATCACTGGATTGGTGATGAACGATTTGACGCAGCTCTAAGAAAGGAAAACAGAATATGAAATTATTTGAAAAAACCCTTAGTTCCCAGCTCATCTACGATGGGAAAATCATCCATGTTCATGTGGACCA
Source organism: uncultured Oscillospiraceae bacterium (assembly GCA_910588935.1). Classification (GTDB taxonomy): domain Bacteria; phylum Bacillota; class Clostridia; order Oscillospirales; family Acutalibacteraceae; genus Acutalibacter. Next base: position 38,028 of record CAJUSM010000015.1, on the reverse strand, counting down.
GGTAGAGCTGGAGAATGGCGCTACCGCTACACGGGAGGTAGTGGACCATCCGGGAGGGGTAAGCGTTGCTGCTCTCACCGACAAAAACGAGCTTATTTTTGTGCGCCAGTTCCGCTACCCATACAAAAAAGTGCTCATGGAGCTCCCTGCCGGCAAACTGGAGCCAGGGGAAGACCCCTTTGAGGCTATGAAGCGGGAGCAGATGGAGGAAACTGGTACCACAGGGGAAAACTACGTCTCCCTGGGCGAGGTGTATCCCACTGGCGGCTATTGCGGGGAAATTATCCGCCTTTGGGCCTGCCGGATTACTGACGACCAACATACCCTTCACTTGGATGAAGACGAATTTTTGGACACGGTCCGTATTCCGTTGGAAGAGGCGGTAGAAATGGTGTGCTGCAACCAGATACCTGATGCCAAAACCCAGATTGGCATTTTGAAAACCGCCAAATTAGTGGAAAAAGGCCTGCTTTAAGGCTTTATGAAAGGATGAAACCCATGAAGAATTCCAAGCTTACCGCCATTTTGGCGGCCTTTGCTTTATTGCTGCTGCCCATGGTTCTTTCTAGCTGCGAAGATACTCAAGAATCTTCCGCCGCTCCCAGCTCCTCTCAGGCAGAACCTACCCAGACTCCCACAGCCACTCCACATCCCACTCCCTCTGCTACCCCAGAGGCCACACCGCAGCCCACCTCCTCTCCTACCCCAGAGGCCACGCTGGAACCCAGCCCCGCGGGAGAATTTGAACAACTTTTCCAGGAAAATGCCATTGACAAAATGCTGAAAGACGAGATAGACCTGGCAGATTCCAGCAAGGCGATTCTCCGGGCATATGGTGATGCGGAAAAGCATTGGCGGCGAATGATCAATATTACCTATAAGGACTGCCAGGAAATTCTCTCTGGCGATCAGCTGGACAGCCTACAGGCCCAACAGGAAACATGGGAGGCAGAACTGGAGGATAAAAAAACAGAAATTGCCGCTGAATATGGAGATGATATTAACGAACAGCTTGAACTGTCTGAAAAAATTGTCAGCATCTACCGGGAACAGGGAAAGGTGATGTGCCAGGCCTATTACCAGGCTGTAGGCGAAATGCCGGATTTTGAGGTTGTTTTGTCAGATGAACCCTTAGGATAAAACTTTTGACAAAAATATAGAAAAAAGCATGGCAGCTAAGCTTAGCTGTCATGCTTTTTGTTTGGTTTATTCTGGTTTCTCTTCTGGCGGCTGTTCTTTTGGCAGGGTTTCTGTTTCCACAGTTTCCTGTTCTGGCTGTTCAGAACTTTCTTCAGCCTCATCGTCTTCCTTAGGAGCGCTGGCCAGGGTGACAATCCGGTTATCCTCCTGGAGCCTCATCACCCGCACGCCTTTACTTGGCCGGGAACACTGGCGGATATCACCAGCCGGAATGCGGATTACCACACCATCTTCGGCAATTAAAATAACATCCTCTTCCGGAGAGACCATTTTAACCCCTGCTACTGGACCAAATTTATCCACATGGTAGTTTGTTAAGCCCTTACCGCCTCGCTTCTGAAGCCTGTAGTCTTCAGGAGATGAAAGCCTGCCTAGGCCGGATTCACTTACTGTGAGTACCATTGCCTCTGGCCGAATGATATCCATACCCACAATCTCGTCGTTTTCCTCTAGGTTCATCACTTTCACACCCCGGGCAGTACGGCTCAGTTCCCGAACCTGGGTTTCACTCATCCGCATGGCCATACCGTTGCGGGTGGCTACAATCAGTTCATCCTCTCCAGAGGTGACCTGTACAAGAGCTAAATGATCCCCCTCATCCAGATCTACGGCAATTAGTCCGGCCTTGCGTACATTGTTGAAAGCAGCGAGCTTTGTACGCTTGATAATTCCTTTTTTGGTAACCATAATCAGGTATTTTTCATCGTCCATACCATCCAAGCGGAGAATAGAAGTAATGGTTTCATCCGCCTGCAGGGGAAGCAGATTTTTGATAAACATCCCCCGGCTGGTCCTAGAGCTTTCTGGTACCTCGTAGCACTTTAACCGGTACATCCTGCCCAAATTGGAGAAAAACAGAATATAATCATGGCTGCCGGTTACAAAAATATGGGAAGCCGCGTCTTCCTCCCGGCGGCTCATGGCAGAAATACCCCGGCCGCCCCGCTTTTGGGTACGGTAGACCTCCATCTTCTGCCGTTTTACATAGCCATACCGCGTCATGGTGAGAACGCACTCCTCAATAGGAATCAGGTCTTCCACATCCACTTCGCCGCTGATGGCAGCAATCTCGGTGCGGCGTTCATCGCCGAAACGCTTCTTCATATCCAGAGCCTCGTCCTTTACAATGGCCCGGCGCCTGGCCTCGCTGGAAAGAATGTCTGTAAGATTCGCGATTTGGGCATGAAGCTCTCCCAATTCGTTTTCAATTTTCAGAATTTCCAACCCGGCCAGCTGGCCCAACTGGAACCGGCAAATAGCGTCGGCCTGGGGATCGTCAAAACCAAAATGCTCGATCAAGGCGGCTTTTGCCTCTGGCCTGCCGCCCCGAACACCGCGAATGGTGGCAATGATCTCGTCTACAATGTCTACAGCCCTTTTCAAACCCTCCAAAATGTGGGCTCGTTCCTGGGCTTTTTTCAGGTCAAACTGGGTTCGCCTGGTGATCACATCCACCTGGAATTTCACATATTCTTCCAGAATCCTGTGCAAATTGAGGATTTCCGGCCTGCCGTTTACAAGAGCAAGCATAATAACGCCAACGGAAATCTGCATCTGGGTAAGGGAAAACAGGTGGTTGAGCACAATTTGGGGCGAAGCTTCCCGTTTGATATCAATGACAATTCGCATTCCCTCTCGGTCTGAGTGGTCGTCCACATTGGAAATGCCCTCTATCCGTTTTTCCTTTACCAGGTCTGCAATGCTCTTGATCAGCTCTGCCTTATTTACTTTATAGGGGATCTCATTTACAATAATTTTTGACCGCCCGGTTTTCTCATCCTCCTCAATTTCTGCCCTGGCACGGACAACAACTTTTCCCCGGCCAGTGGAATAGGCAGCCCGAATCCCGCTGCGGCCCATAATGATGCCGCCGGTAGGGAAGTCTGGGCCCTTAATATGCTCCATCAGCTGGTCCAAGGTAGCCTCTGGGTTATCGATAAAACAGCAGACCCCATCAATTACCTCGCCGATATTATGAGGGGGCACATTGGTTGCCATGCCCACAGCAATACCCATAGAGCCATTGACCAGCAAATTTGGAAAATGGCTTGGGAGCACAACAGGCTCTTTCAGGCGGTCGTCATAATTGGGCCGGAAATCTACGGTATCCTTGTTGATATCATCCAGCATGGCCACCGAAAGCTTGGTCATTCTCGCCTCGGTATATCGGGGGGCGGCGGGGGGGTCCCCGTCTACAGAGCCAAAGTTGCCGTGGCCATCTACCAGCATATACCGGAGGGAAAAGTCCTGGGCCAAGCGTACCATGGCGTCATATACCGCGGCATCGCCATGGGGGTGGAACTCTGCCAGAGTTTTACCCACAGTGTCCATACATTTGCGGTAGGGGCCGTCAGGCCAAAGGGAATCCTGGTACATTTTGTATAGGATGCGCCTGTGAACAGGCTTTAGCCCGTCTCGTACATCGGGAAGGGCCCGCTGCACAATAACAGACATAGAGTAATCTAGAAAGGACTGCTCCATTTCTCTTGTGAGCTTTACATCAATAATCCGTTCGCCGGTTTCCTCCTCCGGCGGCAAGCCGTTGTTTTCCAAATCAGACATTGCTCCTTCTCCTTATCCCATCGCCGGTCAGGCGCTTAAGGCAACACCGCGCAAAAGACCGCCTTTGGGCCTTGTACGAGATTTGCTTTATCTTTTATGGTCATCCTGTACTCAATTTTCCAAGTTATCTTTGTATATGATAACAGTTAGCTTTGCCAACCCTGATTATAACTTTGAGAAAAATATGTGAGTATTTCTCTGTACAGTGCCGTCTTAAATATCCCAGTTTGCCTTTTGGGCATTTTCTACAATAAATTCCCTACGGGGCTCCACTTTGTCCCCCATCAAAATAGTAAATACCTCGTCCGCATGGGCAGCATCATCTACCTCTACCCGGCGCATAGTGCGTACAGCTGGATCCATAGTGGTTTCCCATAGCTGAATGGGATCCATTTCACCTAAGCCCTTATATCGCTGAATAGCGCAGTTCCCGCCCATTTCGGCCAGAATTTTATCCCGTTGGGGGTCGGAAAATGCATACAAATGCCGCTTGTTCTTTGTAATTCGATATAGGGGAGGTTGGGCAAGGTATACATGGCCCTGCTCCACCAAAGGCCGCATAAAGCGGAAAAAGAAGGTGAGCAGCAGGGTGCGGATATGGCTGCCATCCACATCGGCATCGGCCATAATAATGACTTTGCCATAACGGAGCTTGCTGATATCAAATTCTTCGCCAATGCCAGTACCCAAGGCCGTAACCACAGGCATAAGCTTTTCATTGCTGTACACCTTGTCCAGCCGGGCCTTTTCCACGTTAAGCATTTTTCCCCAAAGGGGGAGAATGGCCTGGAACTTTCTGTCTCGCCCGCCTTTGGCCGAACCACCGGCGGAGTCTCCTTCCACAATATAAATTTCCGTTTCCTCCGGGTTTCGGGACTGGCAGTCTGCCAGCTTTCCAGGCAGGGAATTGCTTTCTAGGGCAGTTTTTCTTCTGGCCAGCTCTCGGGCTTTCCGGGCGGCCTCTCTGGCCCTGGAGGCGGTAAGGGCCTTATCAAAGATTGCCCGGGCGGTTGCCGGGTTCTCCTCCATATACTCCATCATTTTCCGGTAGAGCAAAGAGCTTACCAGGCCGCTGATCTCTGTATTGCCCAGCTTGGCCTTGGTCTGGCCCTCAAATTGGGCCTCCTTCAGCTTTACGCTGATCACACAGGTTAGGCCCTCCCGCACGTCCTCACCGGAAAGGTTTTTATCGTTTTCCTTTAGAATATTATATTTTCTGGCATAATCATTCATCACCCGGGTAAGGGCGCGCTTAAAGCCCTCCTCGTGAGTGCCCCCATCCACAGTGCGAATATCGTTTGCAAAGGACAGCACCAGCTCGTTAAAGCTGTCTGTATACTGCATGGCCACCTCCGCGGTGGCATCTTCCTCTGCAGCCGCAAAATGCATTACATCCGGGTGAATAACCTCTACAGCCTTTTTCTGATTGATGTAGTTGACAAATTCCCGAATGCCGCCGGCATAGCAATAGCTGTTCACCACAGGGCGCTCTAGGCCCCGTTCTTCTGGAATCCGCTCTTCTGGATCCCGCTCGTCAATCAGCTGGATGCTGATGCCGGCATTTAGAAAAGCCTGCTCCCGCAGCCGGGTCTGCAAGGTTTCGTAGCTGTACACAGTGGTTTCTTTAAAAATTTCAGGATCAGCCTGAAAGCAGATAACAGAGCCATTGCTGCTGCCCTCTGGAGCCGGGCCCTTTTCAATAAGCTCGGTAACGGCCTTACCCCGCTCAAAGCGCTGATAATACCGCTCGCCATCGCTGATAATTTCTACCTCTAGCCAAGTAGAAAGGGCGTTGACCACTGAAGCGCCCACGCCATGAAGGCCGCCGGATACTTTATAGCTGCCGCCCCCAAATTTTCCGCCGGCATGAAGAATAGTAAACACTACCGTTACCGCCGGCAGGCCGGTTTGATGCTGAATGCCTACAGGGATGCCCCTACCATTGTCTGAAACATAGATTACATTGCCAGGCAGCAGCTTAACAACAACTGTATCGCAAAACCCAGCCAAAGCCTCATCAATGGCATTATCCACAATTTCGTATACCAAATGGTGCAGCCCCCGAGGCCCGGTAGAGCCAATATACATGCCTGGACGCTTGCGCACCGCCTCTAGGCCTTCCAGCACCTGGATCTGGTCGCCGTCATACACCTGGTCGCTTTTTGTCATATCAGTTATCTCATTCAGGCTGGCGATCTCATTGATCTCGTTTGCCCCGTTCATTTCTTCCTTCATCTCATTTGTATCCAAAGAAAATTACCCTCCAACCCAAATGCTGTTCAGCTCTTGCTTTGTGATATGGCTCTAAATAATATACTCCCACCAGCCTCCGCGCAACGCGGAAACCTCAAAAATTAGCCGCAGCTTTATAGGCTTTGGAATCTGCCTGCCGCGAAATACCAGTAGATCCTGTAAGGCAACACCACAAAAAAATTGCAGGCAACTGCACGGTATTTTTCTTATCAGCTTGCACCAATGGAAAAGCGGTAATCTAAAAAGCTGGCAAGTGAAATTCAAGAAAAGGGCGAGCAAATCGCGTACCAAGTCTTTGTGCGGTATTGCCTTAATATTATACCAGATTTTTGCAAAGTTGTCAAAGAATAAAGCGGGAAGAAGCAGGCCATAGAATAGAGAAAATAGGCAAGAGGCGCTGGTCCCAAATGGAAACGGCACCTATTTGTTGACTTTTACGGCTTTGTGCAAGCTAAACAGAAATCTATCGGTTATTCTGGTTGTTCCGATAGGCTTCTCGGCCTCGCTGTTCGTTAAATGCAGGGTTTTCGTACCTCACCCCGTCTTCAGTACCCTTTGCCTGGCTATACTGCTGCTGGGTTGCCCTTTGCCGCTGGTAGGCTGACCGGTACTGCTGAGGCTGCCCTTGCTGATAGGCCTGGACAGCTGCGGCCCTTTGCTGGTCATAGACTGTCCTGCCTTGCTGTATGGCTGCGCCCTGCTGTTTAAATGTGCCGGTTACATTTACATTATGGACAGCATTTACCTGGCCCGGCTGGGAGGAAACCGTTGGAATAGCACGTTCATTACCCTTAGAGATCTCTGGCGGACTCACTTGCCTAGGAGCATTTTCTGAAGCATTGGTGGTATGTGCCCCGCTGGTATGTGGCATATTTTTGGCCTGCTGATAAGCGTTTGCCTGATACTGTGTATTCTGCACCTGAGGGCGCCCAGCAACAGAAGCTGCCGGGCTTTGCCGGTTCTGATAAGCCGATGACCGGGCCGCATATCCATTTGGCCTGGCATACGCTGTTGCGGGCACAGCCGGACGGGCAGGGCGGGCCTGCTCCTTAGGCAGTTCTCCCTCTCCCGCTGGGCGGGCAGGGGATTCAGGAATAGGCTTGGGTTTTTCAATTTTTTCTTCCCGCCGGGATATTTCAGAAACCTGCCGAGGATTTCTAAGGTCCGCCTCACGGGAATTTTGGGGCTGGGCTGCCGCGGCAGGTGGGGTTACCCGCTGAGAGGGATATTGAATGCGCTGGCTCTGCTGGTCGTTTTCCACAGCTGCCCTTTGCTTTGCCCGAGAAAATGCCTCTTGATTCACCGCTCCCCCCTGAGGCCTGGGCCGCTCCTCCTGGCGGATAGGGCCAGGCCGGTGGCTGGCCCTAGGGGCATAATCGCCAGCAGCAGGGGCCTGGTACGCCTGAGGCTCTGAGCTGGCAGGGCGCAGGCGGCGCCTTTTATCAAACTCCGCTTTAGAAACCTTTTTGATAACAGGCTTTTCCAAATAGACCATAAACAGACTGATGAGAAAGAACACGCCAAAAGGTACAATTACGTAAATTACTGTTTCCAGGTCAATATCATCCAGTATAAACTTGTGGAAAAAGTACATGGACCCTCCGGCGAAAATGGCCAGCAAGGCAAAAACATAGATTAGGGGAGAAAGGAAAATATTGGAGATTCCTCCACACCGTGGGCACTGGTATTCCCCCTGCCGCTTCAGCGACCAGGTTCTAATAAGATTGACCCGTTTTCTGCAATATGGGCAGGTTGGTACTCCAAAATAACGCATAGCTTTCCATCCATCCTTCCGGTTTCATTTTTCACCGCACATAAGAGCTTGCTTTGAAAGGCCCTCTCGGGCTCTGCGCAGCAGGGTAGCAGGAGACATTTGAGAGAGATAAACTGTCTCTCCGCCTTGATCGCCGCACACAATAAAGGACTTAGGCAGCTCTCGGGTTACGTCCACTACCCGTCCCTCTTTCTGGGCCCTGGCCAGAAATTCCCTGGTTTGGGCAGAAACTGTGGTATTGTCCAGGTCAAAAATACCGATTATTCTATTGAATGATACCATGGTATCTTGCCCCAAATACAGGTACATTTTACCACCTCTTACAAAAATATGGTAATTATTTCAGTTTTTCAGCCCTCACGCCGTTTTCCTTGGCAAGGGGAGCCAATGCTGGTTTTTCATTTGCCGCAAGCTCTTGGGGATAAATAATCCCTGCTTCCACCCGGAACCGCTGTCCGGTTTCCATTAAGTTTACGGTTTCTGGACTGCAGCAGGTAATAAATACCTGGCGGCCATGAAGATGGTTCAATAGATAATCCTGCCGGTTTCCATCCAGCTCGCTCATCACATCATCCAGCAGCACCACAGGGCTTTCCCCTGAAAACCTGGCCTGTGCCTGGGCTTCTGCCAGCTTCATAGCCAGCACAGCGCTTCTCTGCTGTCCCTGAGATCCATAGGCCTTTGCCGCCGTCCCGTCAATAGCAATATAGAGATCATCCCGATGGGGGCCTATAGAGGTAAAACCACTGCGCCTATCAGCCCCAGCTGTACGGGAGAGTTCCTGAAGAAATATCTCTTCTGTTTCCCTTAAGGTCTCCCCGCCTTTTACCGAGGGGGCATAGCTGACCTCAATTTTTTCTTTTCCTCTGGCAATGCCTCCGTATATCTCCCGAATATCCTGGGCAATACTTTCTGTGTATTTTTTTCGCTCTTCCATAACCTGCGCTCCCAGCTTTACCAGCCTCTGGTTCCAAATTTCCATAGTATCTGCCAGTTCGGGCGCACGAAACATATCCTTTAGCAGGGCATTCCGCTGCAACAAAGTCCTGCGATAAGAATTGAGAAGCACAGCAAAACCCGGCCTAATCTGACACAGGGCGCCGTCTAAAAAAGCCCGGCGGCGGGCAGGGCCTTCCTTAATCAGCAGCAAATGCTCAGGGGAAAAGATGACTGCCCGCACCTTGCCAATCAGAGCTGAACCAGTCTTTTTTTTCACGCCATTAATCACACTGGCCCTTCTGCCGGCCTGAATATGGAGCTGGGCCTGCTGATTTCGGCCCTCGCTGAAAAAATCCATGGCTAATTGAGCAGATTCTGTGTTTTTTCCGGTTTTCTGATCCAGCCTAGGCAGCTCCGAGTCCTTAGAGCCTCGAAAGGAGTGGCCGCCGGTAAACAGCCAAAGGCTCTCTAAAAGGTTGGTCTTACCCTGGGCGTTCCCTCCATAAATCACATTGACGCCCTGGCATGGAAAAAGCTCTCCCTCTGCCAAATTTCGGTAATTTCTGGCGGCAATTCTGGTTATGTGCATGTTTCCACCGCAAATTTTCTGCCATTGGCTTCCACAATGTCTCCAGGTACAAGCTTTTTTCCCCGCATAGTACATATTTGGTGATTGACCATTACCTTACCTTCTTGTACGGCCAGCTTTGCCTGGCCTCCGGTGTCCACCAGGCCTGTCAGTTTCAAAAAGGAGTCCAGCCTGATGAATTCAGTTTCAATTTTGATCTCTTCCATTTTCTCTGGTTCCTCCTGGTCTGCAGACGGCTATTATTTTGTTGCCTTAATGATTTTTCTATTCTGTTCTTGCAATTTATTACAAATCATTTTTAAATATGATCTTTGGAGTCAATCCTTCTGCCTGCAAGTTTGGAACAAATCCGGTTTATTCCGTTTTCAGGCGCACTGGCAGCACAAGAAACAGAAAACTGTCTCCTTCTTTGGGCTGTATTGTCATAGGGCTTAGCGGGCCGCTTAACCCTACCTTAATTTCATCACACTCTGTATTTCGCAAGGCGTCCAGCAGATATCGGTTATTAAACCCAATTTCTACCTCTTCACCCTCCATCTCTACAAAAAGCTGGTCACTTGCCCTACCCATAGAAGTGGTGCACAACAATTTAATCTCATTATCAGAGAATATGCAGCGCACAGGACTCTTGAGCCGGTCTGTAATCAGCAGCGAGACCCGCTCTACGCTCTCTATGGCCTCTCGGGAACGTAAAACAACATTGGTTTTGCAGCTAACAGGAATTGTCGCTTTATAATTTAAAAATTCCCCTTCTAATAGACTGGAAATCACCGTGTAGTTGTCTATTTTAAAGAGAATATGCCTTTGCCCAGCGGAAATCTCAATGGGATCCTCAGAATCCTTTAAAAGCTTAAGGATTTCGGTTAGTGTTTTGCCTGGGACCACAAAAGAGAGAGATTCTTCAAACTCAATAGGTTCGGTGCGTTTTGCCAGCCGGTAACCGTCTACAGACACCACGTCCAGCTTTCCCTCTTCTATGTTGAACAAACTTCCCTGGTGGATGGGCTTAGAGTCGCTTTCCGCTACAGCGAATACTGTCTGGCGGATCATACTTCTCAGCAAAGAACCAGCCAGCTTAATCTGGGTAGAATCGGTTAGCTTAGGAAGTTCTGGAAACTCCCCTGCGGGAATGCCAATAATGGAAAAACGGCTGCAGCCGCTTTCAATGGTAGCCATTTCTTTTTCGTCTACTGTAACGGCAATTTTAGGGTCAGGGGTTTTACGAACGATATCGGAAAAAATCTTTGCGCTGAGTACCGATTTTCCAGGTTCTTGGACTTTTGCAGGAATTACCGTTGTAATTCCCAGCTCCAAATCGTAAGCGCAAAGCTCCAGTTGGTCGTCTTTGGCGGAAATTAGGATGCCTTCCAAGGCAGGGATAGAGGTTTTGGAAGATACAGCCCGCTGTATATTGGAAACGGCTTCATTCAGGTCACTTTTTTCAGCAGTAAATTTCATTTCTGTTGTCACATCCCTTTCTATAAGTTGATGGGTACCGCGTTTTTCTCGCGGCGGAAGTTTGGCGGAAAGAGGCAGGCGGCAAATAAAGGGTTTACAGCCAAGTATGCAGAAAACTACCTCTCTGTATATGATATAGATTTAGAAGTAGTAATAGGGGCTGTGG
>CAJUSM010000015.1:0-27077 GCA_910588935.1 uncultured Oscillospiraceae bacterium | reverse complement strand
GTGGATACTGTGGAGAACTTTCTTTTTCCAGATTTTTCGGGGGATTGGGCTGTTCTTTCTTTTCACTGCCTGTGGTGGATAATTTTGGAAAAAGTGGAATCTGCTTTTGGGTTTCCACTTGGCGTGGAAAGTTGTGCTGTGGATTGTTGAGGAAAAGTGGAATGTTTGAAAGCGGAATATGGGGGTTATGGTCTCCCTTTCTAGTGCTTCTATCCATACGATTATCTATCACGGATATTCTTTACAATATCATTCACTGTGTCCCTTGTATGGGCCTCTTTTTCCAGTTTATCTTCTATTTGGCGCAGGGCGTATACCACAGTGGAGTGATCTCGCCCGCCAAAGGTTTGTCCAATTTCTACCATGGACATCTGGGTAATCTCCCGCACCACATACATAGATACCTGCCGGGCTTTCGATACGGCGGCGTTTCGCTTTTGGGAGCAGATATCCTCTGGAGATACCTGATAAGTCCTCGCCACCTCTTCAATGATTTTTTCTACTGTAACCGGAGTGGGCTGGGAGTTATTGATAATGTCGCTGATGGCTGTTTGGGCGGTTGCAATATTTACGGGACGCCCTTCCAACATATGGAAAGCCCGAAGTTTTTTTACCGCGCCCTCCAGCTGGCGGATGTTGTTTTTCAGCTTATTGGCAATATATTCGCATACGGCCTCTGGAATCTCAAAGTCGAAGCTTTCGGCTTTTCTGCGGATAATTGCTACCCGGGTTTCAAATTCTGGCGCCTGGACATCGGCTGTTAGACCCCATTCAAACCGGTTTTTCATTCTGTCCTCCAGGGTTGCAATATCCCTGGGAGGCCGGTCGGAGGTAAGGACAATTTGCTTTTTTGCCTCGTACAGCGTGTTAAAGGTATGGAAGAACTCCTCCTGGGTAGAGACTTTGCCGCCGATAAACTGAATATCGTCTACCAGAAAAAGGTCTGCGTTCCGGTATTTGCTGCGCAGGGAGGCAGTGGTGCCTTTTGCAATGGCGTCAATTACCTCGTTGGTAAAATCTTCACTTTTTACATATACCACAGTGCGGTCTGGAAAGTTCTTTTTGAATTCCTTGGAGACAGCGGAGAGCAGGTGGGTTTTCCCCAGGCCGGAATTGCCGTAAATGAACAGGGGATTGTATAGAATGGCAGGCTTGCTGGCCACGGCCTGGCAGGCCGCGTGGGCAAACCGGTTGGATGGGCCCACCACAAAGGTATCGAAGGTAAGCTCATACCCATCGTCTCCAGAGGACTCGTCCCCAGCGGGCGGCGCTTCATCCTCTTTAACACAAAGAGCAAATGTAATGCTGTCGCCAAACACATTTTGCAGGGCTTGCTTTAAAAGCTCACTGTAGCAGCGCAGCAGGGTCTGCATATGAAATTCGTTGGGGGCCTCTATGGTGGCCACACCCTTTTCAAAGTCCAGCGACACAGGTTTTAACCGGCTGAACCATGTTTTATAGGCTACGTCTGTAATCTGCGACTTACAGTACTCGCAGATAATCTCCCATGCTTGATCGAAAGAATCCAAAAACCATACCCTCCAAATTGATACATATTTTCTTTTCGGCAGAAAACCCGGGGTAGAAGCAAACGGTTTTCCCCAGCCTCCCCAAAGCAGGCAACAGATGTCTTTTTTTCTGTTTTCCCGCGGTATACGCCCTTTTTCTTTGTCCCCTCTGACAATTAGGGCTTGTTTGAAAATAGAGAAAATCACAGGCTTTTGGCAGAAAGTGGTCAAATGTAAGGAAAGAACCCTAAGCTAACTTTTTGTTAGCAGGCAAAGGTTCTTAACGCGGAAAACGGCCAATTATGGCCAAAAAAACAGAGTTTCCATTTTTCAAACAAGCTCTAGGCGGTTGACAGAAAACAGTATAACATACTCCCCGGGGATTTTCAAATTTTTTTCAACATTGTCTTGACATTTCCCTTCTGATCAACTATTATACTTTTAACAGTAATACTTTTGACAGTAGTTGCTGTCTCGATGAATGATTGAATAGGAGGATGGAAAATGAAAAAATTGAGCTATCTGGAGAAATTCACGCTGGCTGCCCGGTGGATTTTGCCCCAGGGAGAAGCGGCGCGAGTAATTGAGGATTACCGGGGTAGGCTTTCAACCGGGCGGGAAGATGGGGATGCCAAGAAACAATTTGGTTCCCCTATAGGTGCCATAATGGCTTTTGCAGATAAAAAGCGGTATTGGCGATGGGTATTTACCTTTTGTCTGCTTTTCGTATTTCTTTTCACCGCCATTTTTGACAATGTGATGATGACGGAATTTGATCGCTGCTTTATGGAGTTTATTCCTGCTGTTATGATTTTCGGCTTTGTGCTCTGGGCGGGTTTGGAGCTTTTGACCTTTGACCATACTCAGAAGCTCATTTGGGTTTTGCTTGTGTGCTGTCTGTGTTTTATCCTGTTCTGCTGTTTTCTCTTTATCAGCATAGGAGAGCTTCCCTTCTTTTATGGTGAGCACATGCTTTACCTGACCGCTCTGCTTGGAGTGTTGTGGTTTGGGTTTGGCAAAGAGGAGGAAAAGCGGTTTTCCAAGCCCCTGCTGGCTGGCTTGATTCTGACCTTTTTGGCGGTGGCTTCCATTTACGGGTTAAGCATGTATTCTTTCTATGTGAATATCTATCCTTTTGCCTACCATTTGGGGCATGTGTATGTGCTGTCCACCATTGCTATGGCAGCGCTTGGAGCTGTTGCCGTTTTGAGCCTGGTTCTGGCCAGAATGTATGACCGGAGATGGCGGGCAGTATTCGTAATCGCCCTGACAGGTTTGCTGATGTGCTTTGCCTTGCGGAATTTTGCCTTCTCAAGAATCGGGAATCTGGGAATAACAGAAAATTTGATCTATGGTTTCTATAATGATGCCCAGGCCTCCCGAAGTAATCCGTACCCTCGGGGGCTCTGTTCAGAGCTTTCCCGTTTTTTCAATTTCTATTTCGGCGCGGGCCTGCTGCTTGCCCTTATCGGCCTTGCCCCTTTTGGAAAAAAGCGGCGGGAGGCGGTGGAAAAAGAGAACCGGCTGAACGAAAGTTACTTAAAACGGCTTACTTTGGCTGCCAGATGGTTCCTGCCCTCAAAAGAGGCGGATGAGATGGTGGAGGATTACCGGGAAATGCTGGCCGAGGCCAGGGGAGATGAGAGCAGCTTTGCCCCGCCAATGCAGGCCGTGCTGGAGGCGGCGGAGAAAAAGCAGGTGGTCCTTTGGCACTTGATGCTGGGGCTTATGCTTTTGTGCCCCTTTGCTGCCATGGGCTTTTTCCTCCGGCAGGAGGTTTGGCTGGAAGGGCAGATTCCCCTTTCTTTGCTGGGGGCTGCTGTCTCCCTGTTTTTCTTCGGGATTGGGGGCAAACGGAAGCTGCCCAAGCCTTTGCTGATTTCCGTGATTGGGGCCGGGTTGGCGAACGGGGGACTGGTAGGGGGAATCCTCTATTTTGTTGTCCGGATGGATTGGAGGAAGATAATGCTGGAGGCTTGGCCCATGGGGCCGGCGGCGGTGCTTGTGATTCGAACTGTTTTTGTAATTGCCTTTTTGGCTTCCCTGCTGGGGCTGGCCTTGGCCAGGCTATCAGACCGGCGCTGGCGGGCGCTATATATTCTGGGTCTTTCTCTTTTGGTGATCTGCTCTTATTCCCTTCGGTATCTCTGGTCCATGGAGGCTTGGAGTATTGACATTGACGGCGACCTAACATTTGAATACTGGCCCCCTGTGAACGGGACTTTTGGCCTGTACAATATTTTCTTTTGTCTGGTCGGCTTTTTTGCCGCAGGGGTGGGCCTATGCTGAAAAAAGAACTGATGGAGCTTTGTATGCTGCATCTGTTGGCGGAGCGGGACCGGTATGGGTACGAGATGCTCTCCCTTCTTCACGCCGCCTTCCCCGATACCCAGGAAAGCGCGATCTATGCTTTGCTACGAGCACTTTGTAGGGGGGAGTATACGGAGAACTATCAGGGAGAGGTATCGGGAGGGCCGGTAAGGAAATATTATCGGGTGACTGAGAAGGGGAGAGGGAGATGTGATGAGCTGTTGGAGCAATGGAGGAAGATGAAAAGAGCTCTGGATGAACTGGGAGTAGTGTAAAGATAATGGAATAAGAGGAAAGAAATCCCGAAATAGTGCCGGCATGGGGAGAAGAGCCGATACATTTTTCCTTAATCATCGCAAGCCAAAAGGAGCGCCCTGATATTTATATATTTGGTCCCATTCTTCCCATATTATGGGTTTGCTGCTCCAGAAATTTACTTTTTTAGGCTGCACTTTCTCTTCTGAAAATCGAAAATCCTAAACTTCACCCCTTTATATCCCAAATCTATGAATTTTTATGTTGACATAAGGGGGATAGTTAGGGTATAATTCTTAATTGCAAGGGATTAGCCCGAAAGGAGGGACTTTTTATGCTGAGAACCTATCAGCCGAAGAAGCTCCATAGAAAAAAGGAGCACGGTTTCCGGAAGAGAATGTCCGACAGGAACGGACGCAAGGTACTTGCTCGCCGCAGGGCGAAGGGCAGAGCGCGCCTTTCCTATTGATAAAGGCGCTTTCAATTTGCAGGAACAGGCGCAGAGTACTTGCAAGAAGCCGGCTGGGACAGACAGCTGTTTTCAGGGCTTACCTAAAATTTTGATTTGGACTGCATTTACAAAATTTTGGGCTATGTCTATTTCGATCCGGCGCTTAAAGGCCATCGGGGGCCTGTCCACATAAATTGAGTGCGTGTTTTTTCCAGGTAGTTTCCTGCGGTTTCCGCCAGAAAAGCGCGGCTCTGGTTATGTGAACAGGTCCTAGGATGGCCTTTATTTGTTGTGCCCGGCTTTGCCTGCCGTTGAAAATGATACGCCGGTTTTTAAGATATTGAGAAATGACAGCTCCAGTTGGTAATGGAAGGCGGATGACCGTTTTGATTTCAATTTGTAGGAATAACGATTTCCGCCGCGCCTACTCCCGGGGAAAAAGCTATGTTTCTGGCGTGGTGGTGCTGTATGTGCTGCGGAACCGGCAGAAAAATGTAAGGGTTGGCATTACAACCAGCAAGAAAATAGGGAACGCTGTTCACAGGAATCGGGCTCGCCGGGTGATTCGGGAGGCCTGCCGCCCGCTGCTCTCTCAAATACGCCCTGGTTACGACCTGGTATTTGTGGCCAGAGGCCGCACGCCTTTTGTAAAAAGTACGGTTGTTAGGGAGAGTATAGAACAGCTGTTGAAAACCGCGGGCCTTGTTTCTGGAAAAGAAGGCCCTGGCGGAAGGAGCGGAAAATGAAGCGCTGTTTTATTTGGTTGATTCAATTTTACCGCAGCTCCATTTCTTCCAGAACAGCTCCTGCATGTAAGTACATTCCCACCTGTTCTCAATACGGGCTAGAAGCCATTGAGCGCTTTGGCGCGCTAAAAGGCGGTGCTCTTACTTTATGGCGGGTGCTGCGCTGCAATCCGTGGAGCCGGGGAGGCTATGATCCTGTACCGGATAAAGCGCCCAGAGGGCGAAAGTAGCCTGTTTTTTCTGTGGCTTGCGAAGTTTTTTAAGAAAAAAGGAAAATACTAATACTGTTTGGCGCGTCGGTGCCGGCGAAGAGGAGACGCTTACCTTATTATGGCTATTTTTAACTTTTTTGGCAGTATTTTAGGCTATTTATTGTGGTTTTTATATTCTATTTTTCGCAACTATGGCGTTGCCATTATTCTCTTTACTATTATTTTGAAAGTTTTGATGTTCCCTATGTCTGTAAAACAGCAGAGAAGCATGGCTTCGCAGGCAAAGCTTTCGGAAAAGCAGAAAGAGCTGCAAAAGAAATACGCCAACAATCAGCAGAAATATAATGATGAGCTGATGAAGCTCTACGAGAAGGAAGGGGTTAATCCCAGTACTGGCTGCCTAACCACTTTAATCCCTTTTCCCATTATGCTGGGTATTTTTTATAGCGTAATTATGCCTCTTTCCAATACCCTGCATATTGCTGCCGATTCCATCAATCAGGCTACAGATTACATCTCTAAGATTCCCGGCCTGGCTTCTGCCTCTGGTTTGGGAATGTACCCAGAGCTGCAGGTTATTAAGCATTTTGACGCGCTGAAGGAAAACCTGACGATGTTCTCGCAGGCGGATTTGGATAAAATTCAGTTTTTTTCCAATGGTTTCCGCTTTTTGGGTTTAGATCTGCTTTCCTCGCCTCAGGAATCTACTTTCTTCTCGTTTCTTTGGATTATCCCTGTGCTCTCTTTGGTATTTAGTTTTGGATTCCAGTTTTATAGCAATAGGGCAATGGGCCAGACCGCTCCGGGAGGCTGTTCGAAGGTTATGCTGTATGTGTTCCCGTTGATCAGCGTGTACTGGGCATTTATTATGCCTGCTGCGGTAGGTATGTATAATATTATTTCTATTTTTACCAGCGCTCTTCAAACTTTTGTTATGAACCGGTATTTCAGTGTAAGTCAGGTTACGGCTATGAACGAGGCTAGGCGGGCAGTTACTTTGGAATTGGCCGAGGCTAATGTGCGCCCTTTGCCTGCCGCACAGCAAAAGCTGATTGCTGATAAGCTGGCTATGGGGATGCGCCAGAAAGCGGAAAAGGAACAGACCAAGCAAAAGCAGGGTCAGAAAAAGAAAAAAAACGGACAGGGTTCGGGGGATGCCGCCAGTTATCGTGGCAGTAAAAAGTAGTAGTTTTTGTGTTGATTATTCTAGGGGCTGCCAATAGGGCTGGCTCTTATGCAGAGGAGGAAATGTTTATGATAAAAGAAGCAATTGCGACAGGGGACAGCGTGGAAGTCGCTTTTGCCAACGCCTGCCGAGAACTGGGTGTTGAAACTATTGATGCAGAATGCGAAATTATTGAGATGCCTCAGAAAAAGACCTTAGGGCTTTTTGGCGGAAGGCCTGCCAAGGTACGGGCATATATCCAGCTGCCCGACCCGGTGGTACAGCCGGCGAAGCCTCCGGTTGTTCACCCAGCCCCTGCTGCTGTGGCGAAACCGGCGGAACCCGCTGCAAAGCCGGAGAAAAGCCCTGCTGCGCCTGCTATTCAGCCTGAAACAGCGGAGATGGAGACAACTGTGATGGATGGGGATCCGGCACAGAGCGCTGCAGAGTATTTGCGCAGGGTTCTGTTTTGTATGGGCCTAACCGATGCGACAGTGAAGGTGGATCACAATGAGTTTGGCGCTTCTCTTTCTTTAAGCGGTGGTGATATCGGCTTTGTGATTGGCCATAGAGGTGAAACTTTAGACGCTTTGCAGTACCTGGCGTCCTTGGTGGCCAATCATACAGGAGGTTCTTATTTTCGGCTGACTTTGGATGTAGGGAATTACAGGGAGAAACGAAAGGAAACCTTAGAGGCCTTGGGCCGGAAGATGGCTTTCCGCGCGGTGAAGACTGGGCGTAATTCTTCTTTGGAGCCCATGAATCCTTATGAGCGTAGGATTATTCACACAGCTGTGCAGGCTGTGGATGGTGCAAAATCCTGGAGCGAAGGAGAAGACCAGGGACGGCATGTGGTAATTGGGCCCGAAGGCGGAGAGCGTTTTCAGCCCCGGCGGGATAACCGCAGAGGGCGGGGCGGATTTAATGGAAACCGGGGTTATGATCGGGATCGCCGGGGCGGCAGGCCCCAGAGGAATTCCCAACCCAACGCGGCTCCGCGGGCGGGAGGTCCAAAATCGGATGATCCTAAAACGCCTATTTATGGGAAGATTGAGGCTAAAAAGTGATATTTTGGCGGAGCAGTATATACTGCTCCGTTTTTTCTTTATTATAATTTGCATGGAATAGGAGTTATTGCTTTGAACACTACCATTGCTGCCATTGCCACTGGCCAGGCTCCAGGGGGTATTGGCGTTGTGCGCATATCAGGCCCTAGGGCTCTTTTTGTTGCGGATTCTGTTTTTTCTCCAGTCTCCCATAAGCCTCTTGAGCATCTCTCTGGATATACAGCGGCTTATGGAAAGGTAGTATCTTCCACAGGAGAAAAGCTGGACGACTGTGTGGCTCTTGTTTTTCGTTCTCCTAAAAGTTATACAGGGGAAGATGTGGTGGAACTTTCTTGCCATGGGGGCTTGTATATAACCCGCCAGGTTTTAGGCCGGGTACTGGAGGCCGGAGCTCGGTTGGCTGGTCCTGGAGAATTTACCCGCCGGGCTTTTCTAAATGGGAAGATGGATTTGGCCCAGGCAGAGTCTGTAATGGCTCTGATTGGCGCGAAAGGGGAGCAGGCAGCCAGAATGGCTAGGGCGGGAGGAAGCGGAGCGCTTAGCCAAAGGGTGCAGGAGATATCTGATAAGTTAAGCAGTATGGCTGCCCATTTAGCGGCCTGGGCGGATTTTCCTGAGGAGGATGTGGAGGATGTGGAGGCCAGCGTGCTTGTGGACTGTTTGCAGGATTGCTCTGCCAGGCTGGAACGTCTTCTTATGGGTTTCCGTAAAGGCAGGGTATACCGGGAGGGGCTGCGCACGGTGATTGCCGGCCGGCCGAATGTGGGAAAGTCCACATTAATGAATTTGCTTTCTGGGCATAACCGTTCTATTGTAACGCCTTTTCCTGGAACAACCCGGGACGTGGTGGAGGAACCTGCGGTTTTGGCTGGAATTCCTTTATTGCTGGCAGATACTGCAGGCCTTCGAGAAACTGCGGATCCGGCGGAACAAATTGGGGTTGCTGCGGCACGGGAGCGAATTTTATCTGGGCAATTGGTTTTGGCTGTATTCGACTGGTCTCGGGAGTTAGACGACCAGGATTTCCAGCTGATAGAGTCCCTGCAGGGAATTCCTGCTATTGGGATTGTTAATAAATCCGACCTGCCTGGAAAGCTAGATATCGATCGGATTTATGCCGCCTTTTCTCATGTGGTTGTTATTTCTGCTGGCCAATCTCAGGGCTTGGAAGAACTGGAAAAGGAGTTTTCCCTTTTTATGCGGGACTTTGATCCAGAGGCTGGGGAGCTGTTTACCCAACGGCAGCAGGAGGCTGTTAGCCGTTCTAAGGCTGCGCTGGAAGAAGGGATGCGGGCTTTGGAGCTGGGGCTTACCTTAGATGCTGTGACGGTTTGTGTGGAAGATGCTTTGTCTGCTCTGTTTGAGCTGACAGGAAAGCGGGTGTCGGATGAGGTGATTGATCAGGTTTTTGATACCTTTTGTGTGGGAAAATAGGGAATTGGAGAAAATTGGGAATGGATGGAGGTTTAAACAGTGAACCATGAGAATACAGCGCTTTGGATCTGGCTGCAGCTTGCCTTTGGAGTGGGCAGCCCGCTGCCCTGGCAAATTTATGAGAATTTTCCTGGAGGTCTGGAGGAGTTCTATTCTTTAGGGCCTCGGGGTTGGCGAACTATGAGATTTTTAACTCCTAAGCAGATGACAAAGCTTTGCTATAAGTCCTTAGATGAGGCGAAGTATAGTTTGGAGTATGCTTTAAAAATGGGTTGGCAAATGTTAACGCCTGAATGTGAAAGGTACCCCCAGGCCCTGCGCTTTATCCCTGATCCTCCTGCTGTACTCTATGTAAAGGGATGGATGCCTGATTTAAATGATTCTCCCTGCATTGCGGTTGTTGGAGCTCGGGATGCGCTGCCCCTCAGTATTCAAACCGCCAGCCGGGTAGGCTATGAATGCGCCGCATGGGATGCGGTGCTTATTACTGGTGGAGCAGTGGGAGTGGACAGCGCTGCAATTGCGGGAGCCCTTCAGGCTTCCGGTACAGCCATTAGCGTGCTGCCTGTGGACCTGTCCAGCTCTTATTTGCTTAGAAATATGACACTTCGCACTAGAATTTTGGAAAACGGCGGGGCGTTGATTACGGAATATTTGAGTCAGGACTCACCGGCCAGAGGAGGTTTTCAGCTTCGGAACCGATTGATTACCGGAATGTGCCATGCCGCTGTGCTAATACAGGCGGCATTAAAGAGCGGTACCATGATTTATGGCCGTCATGCGGCGGATCAGGGCAGAGAACTCTTTGTTGCCGCCGGCCCTGAGAATGCGGTGGAGTTTGCCGGCAGCCGGGCTTTGCTGGAGGATGGGGCGAGGCCCTTTACCAAGGTACAGGATATTGTTATGGAATATGAGATGCGTGAAGCTATGGGCTCTTTTCTACAGCAGCCTGAAAAGGGCAAAGTTAAAAAGTCTGCCTCTAAGGGAAAAAGGCCTTCTACTCCTGTGGAAAAAACACCTGTACCGGCGCCAATGCTGAAAGACTCGGGATGTAAGGAGGAGCTGGGAGAACTTGAGACGGTAATTGCACAATTTGCAGCGGAAGAAAAGACGCTGGATGAGTTACTGGAAACAACTGGAATGGATACAGGCAATTTACTGCGCCTTTTAACCCAGTTGGAAATGCTGGGCAGGGTAGAGTGCCTGCCTGGAAATCGTTACCGCATAAAGGAGAGCTAGTTATGCAAAGTGTAGATAATATTGTATTCTTTAAGAAAGGCCGTTTTTCATGACTACTTATCATGCTGGAGATTTTGACATTATTGTAATTGGCGCGGGTCATGCTGGAATTGAAGCCGGGCTTGCCGCCGCTCGATTGGGTTGCCATACCGCTGTTTTTACAATTAACCTGGATGCCGTAGGAAATTGCCCTTGTAATCCTAGTATTGGCGGCACGGCTAAAGGGCATTTGGTGCGGGAGATTGATGCTTTGGGTGGAGAGATGGGAAAAACCGCGGACCAGTGCATGATTCAAAGCCGGATGCTGAATTTGGGCAAAGGTCCTGCTGTCCACTCTCTTCGGGCCCAGATTGATCGGAATCAGTATGCCCGGGTGATGAAGCATAAGCTGGAGCTTTGCCCGGCCTTGGAGCTAAAACAGGCAGAGGTTGTGGCCTTGGCTCAGAAATATGAATTTTGGCGGGTTACAACCAGGTTGGGAGCAGTTTATCAGGCCAAGGCAGTGATTATATGTACTGGTACTTTTTTGGGTGGTAAAATTTTTGTGGGGGAAGTTTCCTTTGAAAGTGGACCGGATGGCATGTTCCCCTCTGCTTTTCTCCCGGACTCTCTTCATAGGCTTGGCATTTCTCTTCGTCGGTTTAAAACAGGCACGCCGGCTCGGGTGCGGAAGTCTTCCATTGATTTTTCTCAGCTAGAGGTTCAGCAGGGCGATGACCCAGTGGAGCCATTTTCTTACGATACCTTGCATACGCTGGAGAATAAGGATGTGTGTTATATTAGTTGGACAAATGAGGAGACTCACCAGGTTATTCGGGACAATATCCATCGCTCTCCTTTGTATGCTGGGATGATTGAGGGCGTTGGTCCTCGATATTGTCCCAGCATTGAGGATAAGATTACCCGGTTTCCGGATAAACCCCGGCATCAGCTATTTATTGAGCCCTGTGGTTTGGAGACTGAGGAAATGTATCTTCAGGGGATGAGCTCTTCTTTGCCAGAGGAGGTACAGGCGGCCTTTTATCGGAAGATTCCTGGCCTGGAGAATGCGGAGATTATGCGCAGCGCTTATGCCATTGAATATGATTGCTGTGATCCTACACTGCTGGATGGTACTTTGGAGTTTAAGGATTGGCCAGGCCTATATGGCGCCGGACAGTTCAATGGCAGTTCTGGGTATGAGGAGGCGGCTGCCCAGGGGTTAGTGGCTGGGGTGAATGCTGCACTGAAAATTCAGGGAAAAGATCCTTTGATTCTGGACCGAGCCAGTTCCTATATTGGAACCCTGATTGATGATCTGATTACCAAGGGGGCGGCTGACCCTTACCGGATGATGACCTCTCGGTCAGAGTATCGCCTGGTGCTCCGTCAGGATAACGCAGACCAGCGCTTAACTCCCATTGGCCGGAAATTGGGTTTAATATCTGATGAGCGTTGGGAGCGCTTTTCTGCTAAAATGGAGGCAAAGCGCCGGGAACTTAAGCGGGTGAATCAAACGGTTCTTCCCCCTAGCGAACAGTTGAACAGCATACTTGTTTCATGTGAAACAACGCCTGTTTCTACTGGGGTTAGGCTGGGCGACCTGTTAAAGCGCCCACAGGTTGGATACTCTCAGCTTGGCCCTGTAGATAAAGAACGCCCGGATTTACCGAAGGCAGTATGGGAGAGTGTTGAGATTGAGCTAAAATATGAGGGGTATATCAAGCGGCAATTGGCGGATATCCAGGAAATGCGCCGGCTAGAAGGAAAAAAGCTTCCGCCGGACATTGATTATCAGCTTATAAAGGGGCTGCGCTTGGAAGCTGCGGAGAAGTTAGGAAAAATTAGACCAGAGAATATTGGCCAGGCGGGCAGGGTCTCGGGAGTGAGTCCGGCGGATATCTCCGTTCTCCTGATTTGGCTGGCGGCTGGGGAAGGGCAGAGCTCGGAACTCAATTGCGGAAAGAGAAAAGAGATGTAAGGAGAAGTGAAATGGAAGATATAAGGGCAATGCTAGAAAAAATGGGCAGGGAAATTGATATAAAGCTTACCGGAGAACAGCTAGAAAAATTCCAGCGATATATGGAGCTTCTTCTGGAGTGGAATGAGCGCTTGAATCTCACGGCAATCACAGAGCCAGAGCAGGTAGCTGAAAAACATTTTATCGATTCTCTCACTGTACTCAATGCTTGTTCAATTAAGCCAGGGGCAAAGGTTTTGGATGTGGGAACAGGGGCTGGATTTCCCGGCATCCCTATGAAGCTTGTCCGCCCTGATTTAGAGCTTACCTTGCTGGACGGGGCAAATAAGCGCTTAAAGTTTTTGGAAGAACTTTGCCGGGAATTGGGGATTTCCTGTGCTCGGGTGCACAAGAGGGCAGAAGAGGCCGGAAGGGACAATGGCATGAGAGAAGCCTTTGACATTGTAACTGCCCGTGCTGTAGCAGGACTGAGCATATTAAGCGAGTATTGCATCCCCTTGCTGAAAATGAAGGGTTATTTTGTGGCAATGAAAGGGCCAGGGGCCACAGAGGAAATTGATGAAGCAAAACAGGCCATCCATACTCTGGGCGGAGGTCAATTGGAGGTAAAGAGTATTACTTTGCCCATGGCAGGTGAGCGAAACCTGGTGGTAGTGCGTAAGCTTCGGTATACACCAAAGGAATATCCCCGGCATGGAGGAACAATTGCAAAGCATCCTCTCTAAAAGAAAAGAGTGGGGCAATACTTGCTGAAAGTGATAGGAGGAAAAGAAATGCGTTATATTTTACGAAAAGCCCGGGTTGATGATTTAGAGGGTCTAGGGCAGGTAATGCTTGTAATAAGTGATCAACCTGCTGATCCGGAAAGGGTGACACAGTTGATTGGCGAGATTGGGGAGAACCCTCAGAAGTACTTGCTTGTGGCAGAGGACTCTGAAACCCATGAGATTGTGGGAAGCCTGCTGGGGGTTGTTTTTGAGGATATATGTGGAGATTGCAGACCAATTTTACTGGTGGAGAATGTGGCCGTTCTCGAGAAATATCAGGGCCAAGGAATTGGGCGGCTTATGTTTGAGAAAATTGAGGCCTGGGGGAAAGAGATGAATTGCCACTATGAGATTCTGGTTTCTGGTATGGGACGGACAGGAGCCCATAAGTTCTATTCTGCATTGGGATTTGAAGAGGTAAAGGGCTTTAAGAAATATCTTTAATTTAGAGTAATATTTTTTTGAGGTCGACAGGAAGCAACAAAACCTGCATAGTCCATGTAGTAAAATAGGACTTGCAAGGGAGGTAAGCCAAATGTTTATGAAGGACAAGCTGAAATTGGTGAAATTGCCCGTAGGTAAGATTTTTCCCAATCCCTCCCAGCCGCGGAAAATCTTTCATGAGGAAGACCTAATAAGCCTGGCCAAGAGTATTACAGAAAACGGGTTGCTTCAACCGGTTACAGTCCGGCGAGATAATGGGGTATATTACCTGGTGGCTGGGGAGAGAAGACTAAGAGCCTGCAAAATGGCTGGGCTTAAAGAGATTCCGGCAATTATTTCTGATTGCGAGGCAGAGGACAGCGCTGTACTGGCTTTGCTGGAAAATATGCAGCGCAGGGATCTGCACATGTTTGAGCAGGCTACAGCAATTTTGAATTTGCTGCGAGAATGGCAAATTACCCAAGAAGAAGCGGCCCGCCGCCTTGGAATGAGCCAATCTTATCTGGCCAATAAAATCCGCCTGCTTAAACTAAGCCCAGAAGAGCAGGGGGAGATTGTACAAAACCGATTGACAGAACGCCACGCGCGGGCATTGCTTCGGGTAGATGACATTGAGATGCGTCAGAAAATCCTGCGTACTGTAATCAGCAGGGGCTACAATGTGGCCCAAACCGAGGAGTTAGTGGCAGAAGCTATGAAGCCTCGGGAACCAACGCGGGGAAAAGGCAGGCGTACCTTTGTGGCAAAAGATATCCGCCTGTTTATAAATACCATTGACCATGCGGTTGACGCAATGAAAACAGCGGGAATCCAGGCCCATACCGAGAAGAAGGAAACAGAAGAGTACATTGAATGCGTGGTTCGGATTCCTAAATTAACAAGAGTACAAGTTTAACCCATTCCCTTATTCATTTCCCACAGAAGGCGGCCAGGGCCATAACAGCCCTGGCCGTCAGCTTTTGTTTCATGTGAAACAAGCAAAAATAAGGCAATTCTCCATTCTCTCCAAACTTAAAGTGAAAGAGATTTCAGGGTAGAAAAAACCGGCGATATGTGGTATAATAGCTTCTATAGCCTGGAATGCAACAGGTTCAATGCAAAAAAGATTGAGGAGAAAGTGAGACGGATGGGAAAAATAATCGCAGTCGCTAACCAAAAAGGCGGTGTGGGAAAGACAACTACTGCCGTAAACCTGGCTGCTGTGCTGGGAAGCATGGGCTGTAAGGTTTTGCTTACAGACGCGGATCCACAGGGAAACTCTACCAGCGGCGTGGGAATTGATAGGCGTAACTGCCCGCTGAATATTTATCAGGTTGTGATTGGAGAGGAAAAGGCCAGCGCCGCCATCTGTAAAACCGAGTTTAAAAATCTCAGCCTGCTCCCTGCCAGCATTGACATGGCCGCGGCTGAAATAGAACTGGCTTCGGTAGAGCATAGGGAGGAACGGTTAAAAGGGCCGCTGGCTGAGGTACGGGAAGAATATGATTATATTTTCATCGATTGCCCTCCCTCTTTGGGATTAATTACAACCAATTCACTGAATGCCGCGGATACAATCCTGATTCCCATTCAGTGTGAGTATTACGCGCTGGAGGGGCTTTCTCAGCTAATGAATACAGTGCGCCGGGTAAAGAGACAATACAACAACATGCTGGAATTAGAGGGAGTGCTGCTAACCATGTATGATGGCCGCCTAAACCTAACACAGCAGGTGGTGGAAGAGGTTAAAAAGTACTTTCCTAGAAAGGTGTTTCGAACTGTAATACCTAGGGCAGTACGGCTTTCTGAGGCGCCAGGATTTGGGCAGCCAGTTATGTACTATGATAAGTATTCCAAAGGGGCAAAGGCCTATGAGGAGTTGGCTAAGGAGCTGCTGAAAGGGAAAGCCTAAATAACAGCGCGGATGATTATAAAAGCGGGAAAGCGGCTATAGAAAAGGCAAACCGCACAGAAAAGAGTTTCTAGCAAAAACCGGGAAAGGAAAAATATGAGCATGAAAAAACGGGGATTGGGCCGGGGCCTGGATGCGATCTTTGCAGAAAACGCCGAGGAAACTGGCGGCGCCACGGTTACTGTGCGAATTGGGGAGATTGAACCCAACCGGGACCAACCTAGAAAAGAATTTGACTCCGGGCCGCTCTCTGAGCTGGCGGAGTCGATTGCCCAGCATGGCGTGCTGCAACCTTTGCTGCTGCGGCCCATGGTTAGCGGCGGATACAGGATTGTAGCGGGAGAACGGCGATGGAGGGCCGCCAGAATGGCCGGACTTTCTGAAGTGCCGGCGGTTATACGGGAGATGACAGATGGCGAGGAAATGCTTTTCGCCCTCATAGAGAATCTTCAGCGGGAGGACCTGAATCCATTGGAAGAAGCCAAGGGATATCAGCAGCTTATGGAGGTTCAGGGGATGACCCAAGAGGAAGCGGCAGAGGCGGTAGGAAAATCTCGGCCGGCGGTGGCAAATGCCCTGCGCTTGCTGAATCTCCCAGAGGATATACAGGAGATGCTGGAAAGGGGAGAGATCTCAGCGGGCCATGCCAGAACTCTGCTAAGCTTTAAAAGCCTTGAGGAAATGAGAGAGGCGGCCCAAAAGGCAAAAGCCGGCATTTCTGTTCGAGAGCTGGAGGCAATGGCAAAGCGCTCTGGCGAAGAGCAAGGAAAGCCGAAAGTAAGAGCTGCCCAGCCCAACCATTACTATGCCGAAGCACAGCTGGCAGTAGGGGACTATTTAGGGCGAAAAGTAAAGGTTGCGGGCACTAAAAAGAAGGGGGTGCTGCAGATTGAGTTTTATGGAGAAGAGGATTTGCAGAACCTGCTGAACGACCTGAAGCTTCATGAATAAACTGAGAATTGGAAAAACAATAAGGAGGACATGAAAATGCTGGATATAAAACTGGTGAGAACCAACCCTGTATTGGTGAAAGAGAATATAAAGAAAAAGTTCCAGGAGGAAAAGCTCCCCCTGGTAGATGAGGTACTGGATTTAGATGCCCAGTTTAGGGCCAGCAAGGCCAGGGGCGATGAACTCCGCCGCCAGAGAAACACCATTAGCAAAGAGATTGGCAAGCTGATGAGCCAGGGCAAAAAGGAAGAAGCAGAGGAGACAAAAAAGAAGGTAGGGGAAATTGCTGGAGAACTGGAAGCAATGGAGCGGAAAGAAGGGGAGATGACCGAAGAGATCCGGAAACGGATGATGGTGATTCCCAATATTATTGACGACTCCGTACCCATTGGCAAGGACGACAGCGAAAATGTGGAGCTGGAGCGGTTTGGCCAGCCTGTGGTCCCAGAATTTGAGGTACCCTACCACACAGACATTATGGAGCGCTTAAACGGGATTGACCTGGACAGCGCCAGGCGGACCAGCGGCAATGGCTTCTATTATCTTATAGGCGATGTGGCAAGGCTTCATGAGGGAATTCTTGCCTTTGCCCGAGATTTTATGATCGACAAAGGCTTTACCTACTGCATTCCTCCCTTTATGATTCGAAGCGATGTGGTGACAGGGGTAATGAGCTTTGCAGAAATGGAAAATATGATGTATAAGATTGAAGGGGAAGATCTGTATCTCATTGGTACCAGCGAACACAGCATGATTGGTAAATACGCGGGAAATCTGCTTACAGAAGAGCAACTGCCCCAGACTATGACCAGCTATTCCCCCTGTTTCCGAAAAGAGGTTGGGGCCCACGGTATTGAAGAGCGAGGGGTATACCGCATCCACCAGTTTGAAAAGCAAGAGATGATTGTGGTTTGCAAGCCAGAAGAAAGCATGGACTGGTACCATAAAATGTGGCAATATTCGGTAGAGTTTTTTCGCGCTTTGGACATCCCTGTACGCACACTGGAGTGCTGCTCGGGTGACCTGGCTGACCTGAAGGTAAAGAGTGTAGACGTGGAGGCCTGGTCTCCCCGGCAGAAAAAGTATTTTGAAGTGGGCAGCTGTTCCAATATGGGGGACGCCCAGGCCAGAAGACTTGGTATACGGGTAAAGGGCAAGGAGGAGAACTATTTCCCCCATACATTAAACAATACAGTGGTTGCCCCCCCTCGTATGCTGATTGCGTTTTTAGAGAATAACCTGGAGGCAGACGGCAGCGTAAAAATTCCAAAGGCATTGAGAATGTATATGGGGGGAAAGGAAAAGATTGGATGAGGAAGATGGGCATAAAAAAGTCAACAATTATCTGGCTGATGACTACAGCGGCGTTTATGCTTGGCCTGCCTTGGGGGACCACACAGCTTCCGTCAGAATTTGGTTTTCCAGCGGCAATTTTCCTATTCCTTTCCATTAATCCTGTGTATTCCCTAATTTTGGGAATCTTTACAGGCTTTGCGCCAAAAGACAGGTGGTGGCTGCTATTGGCAGAGGCAGGGCTGTATCTTTCCGGGGCATGGATATTTATAGCGCCCCTAGAGCCGGCTTTCCTGCAATACGCCTTTCTATATACAGCAGCAGGGGCGATTGCCATGGGCTTTACGGCAGCTATTCGCAAAAGCTGGGCAAAGAGGCAGGGAAGAGGCGAAAGAAGATATTAAAATATAAAAGGGACCGTCCGGGATATGGAATCCGGACGGTCCCTTTTATTCGTTTTTGGACTATGACTGGCGTTGCTCGTTTCCTGGCTGGAAATCCTCAGAGGGAAGATGGTTGGGCAAAGAGAGAAACCATCTGACACCAAAACGGTCGGTGACACAGGCAGCCCAAGGGCTCCAGGGCAATTCCTGAGGCTTCATGGTGACCTTGCCTCCTACCTTTAATAGGGAAAACGCCTGCTCCAGCTCCTCTCGGGTATGAAAGAAATATCCAAGCTCAATAGGGTTGCCGCCCATCCCTATGGGCTCTTGGGCCTCTACCACCGAACAGGCAGGGTTTCCATCCTTTACTAGCTCTGAGTGGAAAAAGCTTCCATCCTGATTCAACACATGGTAGCCTAGCTGAAAGCCGAAGGCCTCTTGGTACAGGGCGGCAGCCTCCCTGCTGCCGTTTACATAGATCCCGACTCCAATGACACAATCCATATTAATCGCTTATCCTTTCTGCCAGATAGGCTCCAGCCTAAAGTAAATGCCTAACTGGCAATAAAATGCAAAAAATGCCATAGGCTAAACGCCTACAGCATTTACCTCTATTTTGCAAAATCTAGAAATAACTGGTTAACCTTTTCTTTTTGAGCAGTATTAACCTCGTCCTGATCCGCGTCAGTGTAGATCATAAGATACTTTCCCGCCAGCGTTGCAGGCACATCATTGCCCAGAATGGTGAAGAAGCCCTTCTCCTGGACAGAATGAATACAGTCCTGACCTTTTTCATCCAGATTCTCTAGGTCATATTCATAAAACTCCACCTGCACCGTGCTGCCGTCAAACTTAAAAAGGTAGCGCCATCCAGCCAGCGCGCCAATTTCTTTGTAAGACATCTCTACCTTTTCCCCGATCACAGCCTGGTTTTCTTCCATATACTTACACAGGCCGTCTAGGTTGTCATCAAATTGGGACCGATCTACAGGGGCAAGCTCAATACCAGAAGAATCAGGAGATTCCAGGGTTTCCAGAGGTTCCGCCTGGCCACCGCCGCAGGCGGAAAGAGTAAGGGCTAAGGCTGCGGAGATAGCAAGAAGCGCGATTTTTTTCAGCATAAATCATCCACCTTTTTTATAAAAAGAAAAACGCCGTGGCTACCGCCCCCAGCGCCCTTCCTGTAATGCCCATAAATGGTGACCCGGACGAGAATCGAACTCGTGTTACCGCCGTGAAAGGGCGGTGTCTTAGCCGCTTGACCACCGGGCCATTTGGTAGCGGTAAATGGACTTGAACCATCGACACTTCGGGTATGAACCGAATGCTCTAGCCAGCTGAGCTATACCGCCACATTTGTCCCACTGCCGCGGGACGTTCCTTATTATAGTGGATAAGGGTGAGAATGTCAAGAGGTTTTGGAAGAAAAACTGAGATTTTTTGAGAAATGGGATTTTGATGGGGGCCAAGGCAAGACTATTTTTCATAATCCCGGAAACACACCACGTTGTTGGGCGTACAGCCGAGAATTCGGCATAACTTTTCCAAGGTCAGCAAAGTAATGTTCTTGTTTTTCTTCAGCGAATCCAGGGTTTTGTTGTCGATGCCGGATTGCAGGAACCTGTATTGGCTTACGCCCCGCTCCTCCATGGTTTTCCACAGTGGGCTGAAATCGATCATGGGACCACCTCTATTTTGGTTTGAATCGGCTTGGGTGCGTTTGGGGAACCCGCAAGAGAGACACTGTTCTGGTCCGGCCAGTTCCCGACACGGATCAAGATAAAAAATCGGGCGCAGATCCAGCAGCCTCTCAATCCCGCCGCAAAACCAGCGATGCTTTGAATAGCCCCTATTTATCCGAAGAAAAAGGACGTCGTAAAGGGAACGCTTTGTAGTTGGGAGCTTCCTTCGTGATTTGATTTTGTGATGAATCAGAGGCTTGACAAAATGGGGGCTCCTGTGATATATTGAATATGGAAAAAGGCGCTGCCGATAGACGGTTGGCCCGATTAGAAGTTACTTTTTGAAAAAGTAGCCGCTACCCTTGCCCTGGAGCGGTTACTTTTTTGCGTCTTTGAGTACTGCAACCATAAGGGTTAACAGCATGATCATTAAAGACAACAACTCAAAATCACTCAAAAGTTTACCCCCCTTTCCAGTCGATTCCCTTGCGGGTTTCTATGTAATCAGAGGGTTCAGACCCTCTGGCGAGGGCTAACCGTCCACCGTTATGGCAGTACCTTTCATCCCCCACGTGGGGATGTTTCTATTATAATTAAAAAGGAGAGATTTGTCAAATCATTTACCAAGATAAAAAGGGGCAAGAAAGAACCCCGCGGGGAAACAGCCGCGAGGTTCTTTTTCCTTATCTATGTTTTTACGCATTTACAGAGTAGTTGGGAGCTTCCTTGGTGATCTGGATGTCATGAGGATGGCTCTCCTTTAGCCCGGCCCCGGTAATTCGTACAAACTGGGCCTTATCGTGGAGTTCCTGAATTGTCCCGCACCCAGTATAGCCCATGCCAGAGCGCAGGCCGCCCAGCAGCTGGAATATGGTGTCGGCCAGGGGGCCTTTAAAGGGCACCCGCCCCTCTACACCTTCGGGCACAAACTTTTTTTGCTCACCCTGAAAATACCGGTCGCTGCTGCCCTTACCCATGGCTCCCAAACTGCCCATGCCCCGGTACACCTTGAACTGCCTTCCTTGGTACAGCTCATACTCACCAGGAGCCTCCTTGCAGCCAGCTACCATTGAGCCCAGCATCACCGCGCTGCCGCCGGCGGCCAGAGCTTTCACAATATCACCGCTGTACTTAATGCCACCATCGGCGATAATGGGGATATTGTGTTTGCTCGCTTCGCTGGCCGCGTCAAAAACTGCGGTAATCTGAGGCACGCCAATACCTGCCACCACCCGGGTGGTGCAGATAGAGCCAGGGCCAATGCCAACTTTAATGCAGTCCGCGCCAGCATCGATGAGGGCCTTTGTTCCCTCCGCTGTGGCCACATTGCCAGCAATAACCTGAAGACTGGGATAGGCGGCTTTCACTTTAGCCACTGCCTTAATTACCCCGTCGTTGTGACCATGGGCAGAGTCTAAAGCCACAATGTCTACCTGAGATTCTACCAGTGCAGCTACCCGGTCCAGCACATCGGCGGTCGCGCCAATGGCCGCCCCGCACAGCAGGCGTCCGCTCTGGTCTCGGGCGGAGTTGGGGTAACGAACAGCTTTTTCAATGTCTTTAATGGTGATCAGGCCTTTTAGGCGCATATGCTTGTCTACCAAAGGCAGCTTTTCAATTCTGTGCTTTCGCAGGATTTCCTGCGCCTCTTTTAAAGTGGTGCCAACCGGGGCGGTAACCAGATGATCCTTTGTCATAACATTGCGAACAGGCTGGTTAAAGTCATCGCCCTCCATAAACCGCAAATCCCGGTTGGTGATAATGCCCACCAGCACTCCGTCCTCGCAGATAGGAACCCCGGAAATTTTAAAACGGCCCATCAGCTCCTCCGCTTCCCGCACCAAACTATTGGGGGCAAGGAAGAAGGGATTCGCGATTACGCCGTTTTCCGAGCGCTTCACCCGGTCTACCTGGTCGGCCTGGCGCTCAATGGTCATATTCTTATGGATGATTCCCACACCGCCCTCCCGGGCGATGGCAATGGCCATGTCAGACTCAGTAACAGTATCCATGGCAGCGGTGAGGATGGGAGCGTTTAGGCGGATGGTTTTGGTGAGGTTGGTGGAAAAATCCACCTCGTTGGGCAGAACATGGGACTCGGCAGGGATGAGGAGAACGTCGTCAAAGGTAAGGCCCTCTTTTGCGAACTTCTGTTGATAATTCACTTTCAGCATAATCCACACTCTTTTCCTAATATTTTTTGACCGCTCACCCTCTGCCTGGACGACTGCCAGCGGGGTGTTATTAACTGAAAATTATAGCACTGCCTTCGGCAGAATGCAAGAGCGGAGTGGTACAGAGAGGTGCCAAAAAATATTCTCGATATGGAATTAAAGCAGGCGATTCTAACTTGAACTGACAAAGTTTGTGCGGGGACACAGAGAGAACAGGAAAACTTTTTGTATGGATACACAAATGGCTAAGGGAATGCCTGGCCGCTTTCCGAGATTAAAGTTTGGTTGGGGGCTGTTCTGTGCTGCCAGCAGGCCCTATCTCATTGGCCCCATGAGGAGAAGGGTATGGCGGAGGGCCGTTGTCTTCGCATTAAAAAGTGGACGCGCCTGGACGTATTAGACTGGATTGATCAGGTGCTGATTCAATACGAGTTTAAATATGATAATATGTTCTATCATGCCGAACAGGATATTTGCTGGGTGATTGACTTTGACGATGGGAATGTACCACTGGTTTGCCATGGACATACAGCGGACGCTCCAGTCCCTAGAAGAGGACCGGGATGAGCCGGGGCTGACGGGAGATAGGCTGCAGCAGGCGCAGGAGGAACTAGAGTGGATAGGAGCGCTTTGGGGGAAACTGGATAGGGTAATCGAGCAAAAAGCACAAGATATGATAGCGGCGGCTTGAGTGAAGGGAAGGACTGTGACCCAGGGGGTACGGTCCTTCTGCCTTGAGTATAACCGGCACTGCCAGTTTTGAGCGGCCCTTGGCGGGATTCCAAAATTTTTTCACTATATTTTGCATAGAACCCTTGACAATCTCTAGGAAGCGAATATAATCAACTTTGATTTGCCAAATGCCCAAGTCAAAAATGAAAAGGAGCTGCTGGGAGCATGATGAGGAAACTTCTAGATAGGTTGGGACCTATGGGACGCCAAGCCTTGATTTTGGTGGGGGTAAACGGTATTTTTTGGTTTGCCTGGGCTTTCGGCTGCTACCAAACCGTATATCTGCAGAGCGTGGGCTTTTCCGCTTCCGCCATTGGTGTGCTTAACGCAATCTCTTCGGCAGTGGCCATTGTCTCTGTGGCATTCTGGGGCATGGTTAGCGACCGGATTGGCTCCCTGCGTAAGGTACTGATTGTGGTGCTGGCCGGAGGGGCTCTGCTCTATGGATTGGTACCAATCATTCCTACAGGCCTGGCTATTTCCCAGATGCTGTTCTTTATTTATCTTCCTACGGTTAACTTTTTCCGCGCCTCCATGTCCCCCTATGCAGAGAATATCCTAGTGCGCAACTGCAACGAGCTGCGGCTGAACTTTGGCGTGCTGCGAAGCATTGGCTCGTTTTTATTCACGGTTGGCAGCCTGATTATTGCCGCCTGGCTGCCGACTTTGGGGGTAGGGAATACATTCTGGGTTACAGGGCTGCTTATGATGGTTCCCATTGTTCTCACCTTTTTTGCCAGGGAGCCTCAGGCAAAGGCCCCCGCCAAAAGGGGTGGGGAAAAGGGCTCTTTGAATATGGGCGAGCTCTTCCAGAATAAAGCATATGTGGCTTTCCTGATTTTTGGCTTTCTGTTTTATACTGCCGCAGCCTGTGAGGGAAACTATATCACCTTTTTTATGGAAAGCGCTGGCGTGGATTCTCAGCAGTACGGTATTGTTCTTGCCTACCGTGCTCTGCTGGAGATTCCCTTTTTGGTACTAATGATCCGGCTAAGGCAAAGGTTCCCGTTACGGGTGCTTGTTCTGGGGGCAACTTTTCTTATGGCGCTGGAATGCCTGGGTTTCGGGCTTTTTGCAAATTCTCTGCCAACGATGCTGGTTTTTTGTACCTTTTTCGGGTTGGGCAACGGGCTGTTTTTAGGCTCGTCTTTAAACTATGTATATGAGTTGGCCCCCAGCCACCTGAAAGCCAGCGCCCAAGCCTTTTTTACCTCTGTAGCCTCTGTGGCAGGAATATTGGGAAACCTGATGGGCGGAGTGGTTTTCGACGCCATTGGCGCCAAGCGCTTTTATTTGGTAACAGCGGGCGTGTATGGGGTTAGTGTATGTGTCTTTCTCCTTTCTTTCCGGCAAAAGAAGACAGGACAAAACTAAGCACAAAAAGACAGGATTTTTTTCTCTGCCCTGTGCTACAATATGTTTATAACAAAAGCCTCGTTGTAAAGATGGGGCTTTTTGTATAGGGAGAGGAGGAACAGAATGGAGTGGGTTAAGTGCCTAAAAGAGGCCATTGCGTTTATAGAGGCCCATATGCTGGAGCCCATTGGGCCAGGAGAGGTGGCCAAGGCTGTGTATATCTCCCCTTTTTACCTGCAAAAGGGGTTCCAGCTGATCACTGGCTATAGTATCAGCGATTATATTCGCTGCCGCCGGCTGTATTTGGCTGCTATGGATTTGCTGGCAGGAGAGGAAAAGGTCATCCATATTGCTTATAAGTATTGTTATCAGACCCCAGAGAGCTTTACAAAGGCTTTTACCCGGTTTCATGGTTTTCCGCCATCTCAAATTAAGAAGGAGCGTATGGCGGTAAAGCCGTTTTTGCCCCTGAAAGTGAAAATTTTGATTCAAGGAGGAGATAAGGTGGACTACATTATTGAGAAAATGGACAGTTTCCAGGTCATTGGATTTTCAGAGGAGATCCCTATGGAAAGAGGGTATGAGCTGTGCCCGGAATTTTGGAGCAGGC
Organism: uncultured Oscillospiraceae bacterium; assembly: GCA_910588935.1. Taxonomy (GTDB): domain Bacteria; phylum Bacillota; class Clostridia; order Oscillospirales; family Acutalibacteraceae; genus Acutalibacter. The sequence continues at coordinate 2,447 of CAJUSM010000015.1, read as the reverse complement.
TGAGGGAGCGGTACTTTCTGCCGCTTTGGAGCGGAAAGCCATGGGAAAACCACATGGAGAGGGTGATTGTGGAATGTAATATTGGCATGTATGGCGTATGTATAGAAAGCAAGGAGAACCCCAATGTTTTTACCTATATAGTTGGGGGCCGCTATGATGGCCGCCCAATCCCGGAGGGGCTGAGGGTGGCGGAAATCCCAGCCGCAAATTGGGCTAAGTTTCGGGCAATCGGGCCGCTGCCTGGGGCGCTGCAAACTTTGAACAGTCAGATTTTTCAAGAGTGGCTGCCGGGAAATGAGAAATATGACCTGGCCTTTCCCATCAACATTGAATTCTATACAGCGGGTGATTCTGGCTCAGGCTATGAAAGCGGGATTTGGCTTCCGGTAACAGAAAAGGAGAGGGATAGTCTATGAAAATAGAGAGAATGAAAAAAACTTCCTTTTCTATTATAGGAAAAGAGGGGAGCACTCAGGAAGGCGAGGGACTGATCCAGCGGCTATGGGAGGAGGCCAACTCCCATTTTGAAGAAGTCCGGCCATTGGCCAAAACCAATGAGGCCGGAGAGCTTGTGGGCATATGGGGGGCAATGAGTGACGCAAGCCGCAGGTTTGCCCCTTGGGAGGATGACTTTACAAAAGGCCTGTACCTTGCCGGTGTGGAATGCCGGGAGGACGCGGCGCCGCCAAAAGGTTGGGTGAAGTGGGAGGTTCCTGGATACGAATATCTTGTGGTAAAAGCGGCCGGGCCCCAAACATTTTCCCAGGTGCTAAAGCATATAGAGGAAGAGGGACTGGCTTTGGCCGGCGCGGTACACGACTTTACCTGCCCCAAAACAGGGGAGAACTGGATGTTTTTCCCCATACAAAAGCTATAACGAAAAAGGGAAAAAGAACTTTGGCGAAATGCGGCCGACAGGTCGGGCAGGCTTGGAAAACAATCGCTATGGCGGGATGTAAGAGAATCGTAAGCGCCAGGGTGGCTTTTCTGTAAGGCGCGAACAATAGAATAGCCTTAGGAGTCATAAGGGAGGGAGACCAGGAAAATGGAAAAGATCATGTCTGTGATTCTGGCGGTACTAACAGGCCTCTTAGCGGGCGGCCAACCCAATAATGCCGCGGATCTGTTCACCATTCAGCTTCTTTGCACCAGCCCGGAGATATACCGCATTGACTATGTGGCGTACTTGGACAGCGAGTACCTCTGTACAGGCGGTGTTGCCAACTTTGAGGAAAAGCCGCTAAACTTGGATCCCGCGGTTCTTGTGTACTTCTCTCAGGACGACCTAGAGGGGAAGGAGAAAGGGGCCATGTCCCTAGAGCTGCGCCTGTATGACGAGAAAGAGGATAAAGAAATTGCCGTGCTGGGCCCTGTGAAGGTGGAAGCCAGACTAGGCGGAAAGGACATCATCCAAATAAGCGGAGACAAGACAAACGGCTTTGCTGCAAAGCCGGCAGCACAGCAACACAAATCCTATTGAGCAAAAGGGAACTCCCCCAGGAGAAAGCGGCGGGGAGTTCCCTTTTTAATTATACTTAAATATTATATCGCAAACCGATGGGCGCCGATTACCGCCACTACCTGCCGGGACCAAATCCATTTATTTGTGGTCTTAGCCGGGTTATAGTAGTACACTGCACCGCCAGTGGGATCGGAGCCGTTAATGGCCTCTCGGGCAGCCTGATAGGCGGAATCCGCCACGGCAGCATTGATGCCGCCGTCATATAGGCAGGAAAAAGCGCCTTCCTGATAGATTACCCCAGAGAGGGTATTGGGAAAAGAGGGGTGGGCCATACGATTCATAATAACGGCACCAATCGCCACCTGGCCCTGGTAGGGCTCGCCCCTGGCTTCGGCTGATATAATGGACGCCAAAAGCTGAAGATCAGTTTCAGAGAAACCGTTGTAGCCGCCTCCAGAACCGCCGCCGCCCGTAAGGCCCAGGGCTTCTAAAGTCTTTTGCCCTACAATACCATCATCCACCAATCCATAATCACGCTGAAAAGAAATAACGGCATTCTTCGTCCGAGTGCCAAAAATGCCATCCGCATTGCCAGGGCTATACCCAAGCTCCTGGAGCCGCTGCTGAATTTGGGTGACCTCGCTGCCGGTAGAGCCATATTTGGATAAGGCCCGGGCCGAACCACTTAAAAGCATAGCAAGGATCATAATATTTACTAGAACTACCACCAGGCTCCGCCATAAAAAAAGAAATGCTTTATTCCGGTTTATCTTCATTGGGCTCGTCCCCTTTCTATAAGAACATTCTACGCATTGTTTGGAAAAGTATGTCTGGAAACCATTGGGAAAAGGAGGGCTTATTGTGTGCTACAGAAATCAGAACCCAATATATAGTAAAGAGAAAGAAAAATGAAAAAATTTGTAAAAAAGCGTTGACAAAAGGGAGGAGGTATGGTATTATATCGAAGCGCTCGAGAGAGGAACCG
>CAJUSM010000014.1:21050-48004 GCA_910588935.1 uncultured Oscillospiraceae bacterium | reverse complement strand
AAGTCTACGAAACTTTTCCCATTTTCTCACGGCATCTGAGAGCCGCGGTTTTTCTCTCTAGCCTGCCTTTATCTCCTCGTTTGGACACTCCCCCCACAAAAAACAGGTTGACCCCTTTCCTGTTGTCGTGTATAATATTTAGGTATGCACTGCAAATATCGCCCCCAGGGAAAGGATTGTGGAATATATGGTAAAGATACTGACAGATAGCTCCTGCGACCTGAGCCCTGCTCAGTGTGAAGAGCTAGGCGTGGAAATGCTGCCTCTCACCGTCAATTTTGGTGAGACAAGCTATCGGGCAAATATCGATATTTCCAATGAAGAATTTTATGAAAAGCTGGCCGCCGCCCCTGAGCTCCCGAAAACAGCCCAGATAACCCCTGCTTTTTTTGAGGATAAGTTTAAGGTATACCAGAACAGCGGAGACGACGTGGTATGCCTGTTCATCTCTTCACAGATGAGTGGCACCCTCCAGTCCGCCAGGCTGGCTAAAAATTTGGTTGGGGCCGATAGAATTCATCTTCCCGACACCCTAAATGTTACCTTTGCCCTAGGCCTGCTGGTAGAAGAGGCAGTAAAAATGCGAGACCGAGGCCTTTCTGCCGCCGGAATTGCCCAAGAGGTGGAAAACCTGGTCCCCCGAGTCCGGCTATGGGCTCTCATAGACGACTTGAAATACTTAAAGATGGGGGGCCGGCTCTCTGCCACCAGTGCCTTGGTGGCCAGTATCCTGGGCATCTGCCCCATTATTACCCTGGAAAACGGCTTGGTAGAAGTGGTTGGCAAAGCGCGGGGCAAAAAGTCTGCTTTCAAATTTATCCGGGAGCAGGTGGCTAAAGAACCTATTTCTGCCGATTTCTCTGTGACAGTTGGCCACGCTGCCGTGCCCAAAACCCGCAACGACTTTATGGAGTTTATGGGCGCGGAACTAAAAAAGCGGGAGGTTTACAAGCTGGACATTGGCAGCATTGTAGGCACCCACACCGGCCCTGGGGCCTGCGGGCTGGCCTATATCCGCAAATGACCCGCCGGGCTGTAAAGGCAGGGGCTTTGCTGCTGGCCCTGGTGCTAGCCCTTGCTCTTATGCTTGCCTTGCGCCCGCCCTGCCTCATTTTAAAATATACCGGTTTTTTCTGTACCGGCTGCGGAGTACAACATATGCTTTTAGCCCTTCTTCAGGGAGATTTTGCCGGAGCGCTAGCCCAAAACAGCTTTATGCTGTTCTTTCTGCCTTTAGCCGGTGTTTTCCTGCTGGCAGAGCTTCTGCGCTATGTTCAGGGAAAACCCCTGTTGTGCAAAACCAAAGCCTTTCTCTATGTATTGCTGGCCCTATTGGTCTTGGCCGGAATTTTCACAGTACTGCGCAACCTTCCCAGCTTTCGCTGGCTGGCGCCTGGTTGGGTGGCTGCCAATAATTCATTACCATAAATTCTGTTTTTAAGCCTGTCTACTTGCCTTTACATGTAGAACAGGCTTTTTTCTTCTATTTATCCGCTTTTCATGTTATCTCTAAAAATAAATATACTAGTGGTCAAGATATACATAAATAATTAAATAAAATGTTCCCGCGGCCTTGTTTTTTCCTCTCGGGCGTGCTAAGATAAAGTAAAAAGAAGTTTTACAAAATTGTCTCGATTATTAAAAACAATTTTCTTATTATCATTTGCTGCATGGTATGTCAGATATCCATATTTATAAGTTAACAAAAAAATACAAATTTCTCCCAATTCACTCTTGACTACCGCTCTTTTTAATTCTATAATAGAAATTGTGTGTGGCCTGGGCAAGTATATAAAATTTAAGGCCCTAGCCCATAACCAAGGGGGTGGCTGTTATGTACCAAAGCAGGTACCATCTGGACAATGAAAAGCTTTCTCTGGCCATCGATTCCCAAACAGGCCAGCTTGTGGAGTTGGTCTGGGAAGAAACCGGGGAAAACTTGCTAAAAAACCATCTCTTTTCCCTCCCACAACCATTTGCCCTCTATGCTGGGGCACTGGTCCTCAGGCCTGGTGATTCTATTGCCGTTACCCTCCACCCAGAGCTTATCCCACAGATTGTTGTGAAAAAAAACGCTGTCACTGTAACCTTTCATTTTCTTTGGGACGGCGAGAAAGTCCATCCAGTCCAGGCCAGGTACCAGGTGCGCCTAAAGGGCGATACCAGCCTATGGCTGCTGGAGCTTTCTCTAGGAGACACTGCCCCAGTCCCAGAAACCATCCGTTTTCCCTGTATCAATGGCGTGTGGTTTGGAGAGAATTGGGAAAGCGACACCTTGGTTTATCCCCACTACGCTGGATTAAAAATTGTCAACCCAGTAAAAACACTGGCTCAGCAGTCCAGCCAAATTGACTGGGCCTGGCAGAATTACCGCTACACATATCTTACCGGCACCATGGCACAGCCAGCGGCCGAAGGGGGCTATGCCCTAGAGGGCTCTTACACGGGCACTATTTCTATGAAGTGGCTGGACTATTCTGGCCAGGATTCCGGGCTCTACTTTGCTTGCCACGATCCTGCGCTGCAGGTTTGCTCTCTGCGGGCCCACACCTTTGGCCCTGGTTCTCCTGGAATGAGCTTTTCTTTTTCCCACCCAGTGTGCCTAAGATCAGGGGAAAGCTGGCAGTCTCCGGAGTTTGCCGTGGCTATCCATCCTGGAGACTGGCATGAAAGCGCGGACAGATACCGGGCTTTTCATCAAAGCTTTATGTTTCCTGCCGATGCCAGACCAGCATGGATGAAAACCAGCGCTGGGCTGGTGGCCCACTACGATTTTAAGTACCAAAACGGCGGCATTGTCCACCGCTATGAAGACATCTTTGGCCTACTGGAGGATGCAAGAGCGCTGGGCTTAAACCATTTGCTGTTAGCGGGATGGCATCAGGACGGTTTTGATAACGGCTTTCCCCAATATATTCCTGACAGTGACCTGGGAAGCAGCGAAGAGCTAAAAGCCCAGCTGGCAGCTGTAAAAGAGGCCGGGGGCCATGTAAGCCTATATGTCAATACCAGAATTGCCAACCCTTCATACAGCCAGCTGGCAGATTTTTTGGAGGCAAACGCCGTAAAAGGCCGGGACGGCAGACTTATGAAGGAGCTCTGCGCTGGAAGAGAATTTGCCGTAATGTGCATTGGGAGCCAAGGCTGGCGGGACATGCTGGCGGAGACAGCGGCCAGGATTACCGGAGAACTGGGGGCGGACGGCCTATATCTTGATCAGCTCTCTATGGGTGAACCTGGGCTGTGCTTCAATGCTGACCACCAGCACCTGTATGGCCAATGGAACTACTGGTACCAGCAGCTATTGGAAGAAATTTCTGCATACCAAAACAACTGCCTGCTTCACGAAGGCTGCTCGGACGCCTACGGTTCCCTAAGCGCCGGCCAGCTGGTTTCCACCTTTGTGTACCATCACACTGGGGCATTCCCTCAGCTTTACCGTTACACTTTCCCCGAGCAAGCCCTAGTAGATATGCTTTACCCCTGCCGGAACCTGGCCATGCGTCCGGTGCATGTGGCTCAGGTTTCCCGGGCGTTAATGGACCGGGCATTTGTTACTGGAATGTATTTTTGGATTTACGACCTGCAGGATGACAATACCTTTACTAGGGATCCCCAATCCCTTGCCTACTTAAAAAGCCTAATTACCCTGCGGAATTTTTGGCTAAAAACCTTTGGCCAGGGAATCTTTCGAGACAATCTGGGCCTAGAATGCCCTGAGCCTTCCTGCAGTGTAGCCAGATATGATTCGCCAGGCCGGTTAGAAATTGCCTGCGCCAACCCTACAGGAAAGCCGGTTTTCTTAAAGCTTCATCTACCCAGGGCAGAAAAAGTAACCGCATACACTCTGGATGCCATTCCGGAAGGAAAAGATCTGGAAACTCACAAGGACGGAGATGGGCTGCACTTTTTAATTCCAGAAACACCGCTGTCCCTCATAATCGTTATACCAGGGGAACCATGACAAGAGCGTTTCCCCCCATACAAGCTTAAGCACCAAATATTTAGCAAACGCTACAGGTACTGTACTGCCTTACATTTTTCCCCCTAACTTAGAAAGTTTCAGTCAGGAGGTTTCTGTATGGATTATACAAAACTAGCCACAGAAGGCTTTAACCATAAAACATCTGAGATCGATCTGATCGATACAGAACAGATTTTACAGCTGATTCACGATGAAGACTGCCATGTCGCCCCAGCGGTTGGCCTGGTTTTGCCAGAAGTAGCCAGGGCCGTAAACCTAGCCGTAAAGGGCATTCGCGCCGGAGGCAGGCTGATTTATGCAGGTGCAGGCACCAGCGGGCGGCTGGGTGTATTAGACGCCTCAGAGTGTCCGCCTACCTTTGGCACCCCCCCTGGGCTGGTGGTGGGCCTAATCGCCGGAGGCGACCGGGCCCTGCGGGAGCCCATTGAAGGGGCGGAAGACAGCGAGGAGCTGGGCGCCGAAGATATCGACAGCCTAAGCACTGGCAAACACGACACAGTGGTGGGAGTAACCGCCAGCGGAAACGCCCCTTATGTGCTGGGCGCTGTACGCCGGGCTAAAGAGCGAGGCGCCGCCACTGTGGCCCTATGCAACGCCCTGCCCAGTACTGTGGCAGAAGCCGCCCACATTGCCATTGTGCCGGTGGTAGGCTCAGAAGTAATTATGGGCAGCACCCGGATGAAAGCCGGCACTGCCGACAAAATGGTACTGAACATGCTCTCTACCGCCGTAATGATTAAACTGGGAAAGGTATATAAAAACCTAATGGTTGATTTGGCGGCCAGCAACAAAAAGCTTCGAGACCGGGCAGTACGCATTATCATGCATGCGGTAGATGTATCTCGGGAGGAAGCCGAGGAAGCCCTCAGGCTTTCCGGAGGCGAGCTGAAACCGGCCCTGCTGATTTTGCTCTGTGGGTGCAGCAAGGAGACAGCCGTCTCTCTGCTCCGCCAAGAACCCAATGTTCGCCGGGCTCACCAAGCCTTTTTGGATTCTCAAAAGAACCCAGCCGAAAGCAGGGAGGCGGCAATTTGGACTATGTAATTGGAATCGATGGCGGTGGCACCAAAACGCACTTGGCTGCCGCTGATCGAAAGATGAACATTTTTTGCCAGGTATATGGGGCTGGCTCCGGGCTAACCAGCCTGCCGGCAGAGCAGGTACGGGCCAACCTGCACCAGCTTCTGGATTGCTTCTTCTTAAAAAGCGCTCTTCCCCTAGAACGCTGCCGCTGCATTTGCCTAGGCTCTGCAGGAGCCGGACAGGAGCGGGCCCGCCAGGTGTTGGCCGGTATTCTGGCAGAAAAAACCGGAAAGGTCCCTCTGCTTGTCACTCCAGACGGCATAGGCGCTCTGGCCGGCGGACTGGAAGGCGGGACAGGACTGCTGGTGATATCTGGCACAGGCTCTATTTGCTGCGGCAGAAATGCCCGGGGAAAAACTGCCCGGGCGGGAGGCTGGGGCCACCTGATGGGAGATGAAGGAAGCGGCTATGATGTGGGCTGCAAAATACTGCGGCATGTAGCCCGGGCGGCCGACGGGCGGGACCGGTTCACGCTTTTAACCCAGCTGCTCCAAGAGCACCTGGGCGCCTCCGACATCTATTCTTTGACAGACCGAATTTACAGCAAAAAAAACGAGAAAAGCGAGATAGCCAGCCTGGCCATTTTATGTGACACAGCATATAGCAGGGGGGACTGGGCCGCCCAGAAAATTATGCGAGAGGCTGCCGCCGCCTTAGCCGAACTTGTTGCGGCAACCGCGAAGCAGCTATGGAGATCACTGGGAAACGCTCCCTGCCAACGAAGCATCCCCTGCGTGTGTGCCGGAAGTTTCCTAGAAAAATCCGCAAACCTAAAAAAGCATCTGCGGCAAGAGCTGGATATCCTGTATCCTGGGGTTTCTTTGCACTCCCCCGCCCACAGCGCCGCTTGGGGCTGTGCTGCCCTAGCATGGGAGCATGTGGGCCAAAAAACAGCAAAACAACATATTGGTATTAAGATAGGTAGGTGCTGATATGGCAGGCGTAGTATTAAAAATGAATCAAATTCTGGAGGACCTCCCCTTTTCCGAGCGGAAGGTAGCAAAATATGTCTCGGAAAACTTGAACGACATGGTGGGCCTTTCCGTTGAGGAGCTGGCTGGCCGCAGCGGTTCCAGCCAGGCGGCGGTGGTGCGCTTTTGCAAAAAGCTGGGCTGCAAGGGCTACCGGGATTTTTCCATTCAGCTGGTCACCGAGCTGGCCGTGGCTCAGCTTGCCAATAACGAGCGTGCAGACTACAGCGATATTCGCGCTGGCGATAACGCTGGCACTGTAATCCGGAATGTGTGCCACCATAATATTCAGGCCATTGAGGACTCCATCTCCCTGGTGGAACCAGACTTAGTGGAGCTTTGCGCAGAAAAACTCTTCTATGCTCAGCGGGTAGACTTATATGCCATCGCCGCGTCCAACCTAGTGGCTCAGGACGCCCAACAGAAGCTAATGCGCATTAACAAACGGGTTACAGCTTATTCTGACCCTCATCTCCAGCTCTCTTCCGCCTCTAACCTAACCAGTGGAGATGTGGCCATTGCGCTCTCTTGGTCTGGTGAAACCCGAGAAGTACTGGAAGCCGCCCGGCTGGCTAAAAGAAACGGCTCCTTTCTCATTGCCATTACCCGGTATGGCCGGGTCCCCTTGGCAGAATTTGCAGACGTGCATTTTGGGCTGAGCGCTCCGGAAATGGCCATACGCAGCGGGGCTATGAGCTCTCGTATTGCCCAAATGACAATGATCGATATCCTCTTTTCCTGTGTGGTCAGCCGGCATTATCAGGAGACTGTGCCTTATCTGGAACGCACCCGGCAAGTAGTTCGGGCGGCAAAATAGGGTGGTGGAAAAAGACCAAATGGAGTTTTCGTTTGTATTTGCAGAGAAGCACTGCCTTTCCCCTATTCTTCCCCAGCTTTTTCACATTTTGCACACCAACATGAGCCAAATTGCGCCTACCGGCGAAACATATGACCAGGACTTTGCCCTATGGCGGCAGTATATTGTGCCGGCTATGGAAAGGGAACAGCGCCAGCTAGTCCTTATGCTCTGCAAAGGGGAGCTTGCCGGCTATTTCCAATACAATATCCAGTGTGAATTGTGGATTATGGAAGAAATACAGATTAAGCCGGAATACCAGGGGGCAGGGCTGTTCCGAGCAATGTACCAATGGCTGAAAAAAAGGCTGCCCGCCGGTGTCATCTATGCCGAAGCATATTCTCACAAGGACAATTTGAAATCTCAAGGGATATTGGAGCATTTGGGGCTGGAAAAGGTGGGCGAGAACAAAAGCGGCACCAGTTTTCACTATCGTGGGCTCTGCTGCAAGCTTTGGGAGAAATTATGTTGATAAAACTAAGAGGGACCGGATGGCTCAGCCTATCCGCTCCCTCTGTTTTTTTGTCAGAACTCTATTCCAATTTTTTCATGAGACAAATGGAGGTTCCCACCGCCGGCAGCTCTTCTTAGGGCATAAGCCCAGAGGAGAAATCATAGATTGTATCAAGGCTGTCAATCCGCTGTGAGCATGCGGTACATGGCCTCCAGGCAAATCTGGGCGTGAAGGCGGAAGCGGCGCAGGTCAATTTGCTCGTTGACATCATGGGCATGGTTGGGCTCGTCATCAGGGAAACTAGGGCCAAAGCCCACCCCCTTGCCAAACATCTGCCTAGCGTAGGTGCCGCCGCCCATGGAGTAAATGCCGCACTCTTCCCCAGCCACATCCTTATAGGCCCGAGAAAGCAAGGTTACCAGCTGGCTCTCTTTAGGCAGGTACAGGGGCTTTGCGTCGGAAAGCAGGCAGTAGCTCAAGCCAGCCTCCTCCGCCGCTTTCCGGATGGTTTCGGAAATCTCCCCGCCGTCTTTGGTGGCCGGGTAGCGGATATCAACTGTTAAGCTGCAGCCCTGCTGGCTGGCGCTGAGCAGGCCCAGGTTAAAGGTAAGGGGCCCGCTGGGCTCGTCGCTCATGGCAACACCTACCTTGCTGCCATCGGTAGAGAGCCCAATTTTTTCATGGACAAATCGAAAGAAGCCGCCGAGGCGCTCCAGGCCGAAAACCTCTGCCAGCAACTCCACCAAATGGGCGGCAGCGTTTACCCCTCCCTCTGGGAAAGCGGCGTGGCTGGCCTTGCCAGTGGCCAAGATAGCTGCCCCGTCTGCTGTACGGGTAACAGCAAACCCCGTTTTACGGTTTTCACTGGCTTTTAATAGCCGGTCGAACTCCTCTGCTGTACAAACAATGGCGCACTCTGCCTTAGCGGGCACCGCGTTGGCCACGGTGCCTGAGCGGAAAGTCTTTACCAAGGGGGAATCCTGGTCGGCCTTGATATTTAGATCGATAATCCCCTTTTCACAATGGCAGATACCATATCCAGAATCTGGGGTAAATCCCATATCCGGATGCTGCTCCTTGGAGAAATAGTAAGGCATGTCCGCCATGCCAATTTCCTCGGCAGAGCCGAACACCACCCGCAGTTTCCGCTTGCCCTCTACCCCTGCATCCTTTAGCGCCCGCAGGCAGTGCAGGGCCACCACAGCAGCTCCCTTGTCGTCGGAGACACCCCGGCCAATGGCCTTGCCGTCCCGAATCTCTAGGGTAAAGGGGTCGGTTTCCCAGCCCTCGCCGGCAGGCACCACGTCCAAATGAGCCATTACTACAGCGTTGCCTTCTCCCTGGCCGTATTCGGCATGGGCTGCGTAATAATCCACGTTCTTGGCCTCCAGGCCATAGCCCTTGGCCATTTCCACCACGGCATCCAAAGCTTTGGCACACTGGTCGCCAAATGGATGCCCGCCCTGGGTGGGCACTGCCACCGAGGGGATGGCCACCAACGTGGCCAGATCCTTCAGAATGTCGTCCCAGTAATCTAAAATTTTTTCGCCAAACATATCCTCTGTCCTTTCTATAATCAAACTACCGTAAATAAGATATACTCTTTTCCTTACAAAGTCAATACAATTTTGCGAAAGGCGGGGTTTCCCCATGATAAACACCATCTGGTTCTTCATGATTGCCCTCAGCGTGGTCAGCGCGGTGGCCACCGACCGGCTTGACCAGCTCTCCCAGGCAGTAATGGACGGGGCGGCCCAGGCGGTGGAGCTCTCTCTTTTTCTGCTGGGGAGCATGTGCGCCTGGCTGGGCTTTTTGCGGATTGCGGAAAACAGCGGCCTTACCCGGCTGCTGGCAGAAAGCCTTTCTCCTGTAATTGACCGGCTTTTTCCCGATTACAAAGACGATGCCCCTCTCAAGGGTAAAATATGCATGAATATATCTGCCAATCTGCTGGGCTTAGGCAATGCCGCCACGCCATTGGGGCTTTCGGCCATAAAAGCAATGGCCGAAAAATCGGCAGAAGATCTGCCTAGCCGGGGAATGGTGCTGTTTGTGGTAATGAACACGGCCTCTTTGCAGATACTCCCCATCAATATGGCCGCCATGCGCGCCTCCTGCGGCAGCGCCGAGCCTTTTTGCATCTTACCCCAGGTATGGATTACGTCCCTAGCCGCGCTGGCTGTAGGAGTAATCTTTTGCAAATTGGCAGAAAGAAGAACTGCCAGGCTAAGGCATTGAGCCTAAGGAAAAAGCCAGGCCATGAAAGGAGCTAATTATCTATGGAACACATTGGGGCGGCCGCTCTTCCTATAATTATTGGCCTTATTCTACTCTTTGGCTTCTTTCAGGGTGTGGATGTTTTCGACGCGTTTGTCTCTGGGGCAAAGGAGGGAATCGCCACTTCCTTTGGTATTTTGCCCACCTTGATTGGGCTTATTGTTGCGGTCAGCATGGTTCGGGCATCTGGGCTGCTGGAGCTGGTCTGCAGCCTTGCAGAGCCGGCGGCCAAGGCCGCGGGGGTTTCCTCACAGCTTCTCCCCCTTGCCTTGCTCCGCCCTATTTCTGGCAGCGGCTCCTCGGCCTACACCCTTTCCCTGCTCCAGGCCTTTGGCCCAGACAGCGAAACCGGCAAAATTGCTTCTGTGTTGGCCTCATCTACTGAAACCACTTTTTATGCCATAACTGTCTATTTTGGGGCCTGCCAGTGTAAAAAACTGCTGTACACTGTGCCCGCCGCCCTTTTGGGAGATATGGCCGCAGTGGTGTTTTCTGTGCTCACCGTAAAGTTCCTTGGGTAAATTTGACTTTTTGTTCGATTCATGCTATGCTTGTAAAGCAAGAAAGACGGCGCCAGAGCCGCCACAAAATTAGTATTTTTCAGGATCCCGGCCAAACCGGCCCGATCCCCTGACAGAGAGGGCAATATGAAGCTGATTCGCGAAAAAAGCTGCTGCTTTACAGGCCACCGAAATATACCCGACGCAGACGGGCTTTGGATTCGCAAACGGGTGCGGCAGGAGACAAAAGCCCTAAGCCGGCAAGGTATAGAAATCTTTTTTGCCGGCGGCGCCAGGGGGTTTGACACCTTTGCTGCCCAAGAGGTAGTCCGCCTGCGGGAAGAGGATATGCCCCAGCTGCGGCTGGTGCTGGCGCTGCCCTATTTGGGCCAGGACAAAAACTGGAATGCCAAGGACTCTGCCGCTTATCATGCGCTCATCCGCAAGGCAGATGAAGTGATTTATGTAAGCGACTGCTATAAAAAGGGCTGCTACTTGCTTCGGGATCGTTATATGGTAGATAACAGCGCCTATTGCCTGTGCTACCTAAACCGGGACCTGCGCCGGAGCGGCACAGCCTATACCGTACGGTATGCCCGGCTGCAGGGCCTGCCGGTGATCAACCTCACTTCCTTTGGCCCCTGGGGCCAGGATTCTGCCTGATATGGGAAGGAGCCAGAACCAGCCGGGTCTCTCCTGGGTTCAGCGCAGGCAGCTTGGTCTTAATCCTGGGGTGAGAGAGCCTGTTCCGCACCATCTCCCGGAGGACAGTGCCCTGGTTACATCCATGAATGACCCGCAGCTCCCCAATTTCCTGGGGAGCATGGCTTAACCAAGAGAGCAGCAGCTCCTCTGCCCCGGCAGCGGACATGCCGTGAATATCCACTGACATAATGGTTCCATTCCGTTTAAACCGCATTCTCCTGCCTCCTCATTCGGCAACCTTTTCCTTATACCAGGCAACGCTTTGCTTATGCCAGGCAACGCTTTGCTTATGCCAGGCAACGCTTCGCTTATGCCAGGCAACGCTTCGCTTATGCCAGGCAGTGCTTTAGTACCTTTCCTAGGGCTTCCAGATCCACTGGTTTGGCAATATGGCCGTTCATTCCCGCCTCCAGGGCCTTGGCCACGTCCTGGGCCAAGGCATTGGCCGATACCGCGTAAATAGGCACCCGGGCTGTGTCTTCCCTTCCCAGGCTGCGGATAAGCCGGGTGGCTGAGTAGCCATCCAGTACCGGCATTTGGATGTCCATAAAGATCAGGTCATAATACCCCTCTGGCTGGTTCTTTACCAGCTCTACCGCCTCCTGACCATCGTAGGCTTTCTCGGTTTGAACCCCAGTCATAGTTAATAGATCTTCCAGAATCTCCATATTCAGTTCGTTGTCTTCCACTACCAGCACCCGCTTGGCCGAGTAGTCTGGAGACTCTCCCAGTACAGGCTCTTCTTGAGGGACAGGCTCCTCCTCCCGTACCTTTAGCGGAAGTGTTACGGTAAAGACCGAGCCCTTGCCCAACACACTTTCTGCCCAGATCTCCCCGCCCATTAGGTCTACCAGGCTTTTTGTAATGGACAGGCCTACGCCTACACCGGGAATTTTGCTGTCTGTTGTATTTCTAGCGCGCTCGAAGGGGAGAAAGACCTTTTCTATAAACTCTTCCTCCATACCAATCCCTGTATCTTTGCAGCGAAAACAATAAGTACGCTGCTCTTTTTCCTCCTGAGTCAGCTGGGTAAGCTCAATGACTACACTGCCGCCAGCAGGGGTGTACTTAATTGCATTGCCGATTACATTCATCAAAATCTGCCGGATACGCTGGGGATCTCCCCACACGCATCTGTCCTCCAGCCGGGCAGGCTCTGCCCGAAGGGCCAGGCCGGCCTCCTGGGCCCGGCGCTCCATAAGGTTGGTAATTTCACCGTAGAGCTGGGCCAGCTCCACCGGCTCCCGGATCAAAATAGCTTTGCCCTGCTCAATTTGGGACATATCCAGTACATCGCTGATTAGGGTAAGCAGATGGGCACTGGAAATGCTGATTTTTTCCAAGCAGTCCGCCAGCTTAGGCGGGTTCTCCAGGTTTTCTTTTGCAATGGCTGTCATGCCGACAATCCCATTGAGGGGGGTGCGGATATCGTGAGAGATGTCCATAAGAAACCGGCCCTTTACCCGATTGGCCTTGTCTGCCACAGCTAAGGCCCACTCCACCTCCTGGGTGCGCTGCCGGTTCTCCCGCAGCTTGCTGCCGCAGAGCATCAGCACGGCTGCCAATATAATCACAATGGCCAAGCCTGAGAACAGCAAGGTTATGGCAAGAATCCTTTCTGCCTGAGCCATCATATCCCTTTCCGGCACAGCAGACACCAGTATCCAGCCAGATTCTCCCGGCAGCGGCTGATAACAGAATACTACATTTCCTACAGCCTCGCCGCACCAGAGCCTGGCCCAATCGCTTTTCAAACCGGCTAGGTTCTCCCGCAGCCGGGCAATTGCCTGAGAATCGTTTTTCTCTTGGGAGATTAGGTCAAACAAACTGGCCGCTCCGGCCTCCTGCCCAAAGGGCTGGACCATAATGGCCCCGCTTTGATCTACCAAATAGGATAATCCTGTACCGCCATAAAATGAAAGGGTAAAGTGCTCGGCAATTTCCCGGGTACGGTACTCCTTGACCAAATAGGCCTGAGAGCCGTCTACCAAAGAGCACTTTCGGTAGAGGCTGAACACCTCTTCCCCTATTACACTGTTGATATGGGGCCCAAAAATCCCCTTTTCCTCTGTGGCAGTCTGCAGAAAATCCTCTACCACCTGGTCCCGTTCCCCCATGCCCGCAATTATTTTGCCTCCGGTAGGAAAAAGCAGAATACCCCCCTCGCTCCCCTCTCCCAAAGCCAGCGCGTCCTCCAAACTTTCCGCGTCCCGAATTCCCTCCCATAGCTGTTCCATAACAGTATAATCGTTTTCTATCTGATAACCCAAATTTTCCGCGCCTTGGCGAGAGCTTTCCATTACCATGCCCAGAGCGCTCTCCCAAAGCTCTCGGCTCACTCCCCGGGCAAAGCCCCAGCCCCCTAAAACAACCACCACAGCCAGAGCTGCCGCTAACGCCACTATCCTCTTTTGTCTCACCCTTGCCGCCCCCTTTTCAAAAAGGACTGTACCTAAGTTAGTCCAGCGGGTTTTCACCCTACATTTTAAAGAATCCAGCCAAAAAAGTAAAGGCCTAGTAAAAAGATTTTTTAAATTTCTTTCAAAATATCATGCCAGAATAAGGTGAACAAGCATGAAAATCTGTGAAATCAAAGAACACAAAAAGCTCTACCTGGATCTGCTGCTTCTGGCAGACGAGCAGGAAAGCATGATCGACCGGTACCTCCAACAGGGAACAATGTTTGCCCTAACAGGGGAAAGGGGTGTAAAGGCGGTCTGCGTTGTAACCGATGAGGGAGACGGCATACTGGAGCTAAAAAACATCGCGGTCCGGCCAGAATTTCAAAGGCAGGGCCTGGGTAGGGAGCTCATCCGCTTTTTGCAGGAAAAATATTGGGATCAATACCGGCTGATGCAGGTGGGCACTGGAGACAGCCCCCTTACCGTGCCCTTTTACGAGAGCTGCGGGTTCCGGCGTTCTCACTGTGTAAAAAACTTCTTTACAGACCACTATGACCATCCTATCTTTGAATGCGGCAAGCAGCTGGTGGACATGGTGTATCTGCAAATGAAACTGGGCAAAGTTTAAGAGCCCAGTTTATTATAGAAAAGCTGGTCCATTCCATCCATTATCCTTTATCTCCCCCAAAAGTACAGGCATTCTCCCCTTTCTTCTTTTGTCAAAAAGCACAAAAAATTTTAAAAATTATGCAAAAACCTCTTCGCGCCTCTAAGGTTTTTCTAAAAGCATCCGATAATACAAGTATATGATCACACTTAGACCACACGCCAAAGGAATCTATCGGGCATTTCAAAAAAGGAAGGAGTAGAATGATGGACAAAAAGAAATCTTCCACCCTGCTTGTCGGATTTTTGTGCTGCCTATTGGCTGCGGGAGTGGGAATCCAGGCAACTGGAAATCAGGCGCCTAAGCCAGAAGCCAGCCAGACCATTCAAGTTTCTCAAAATGTAAAGCTGGAGGTGGAGGGCAAAGACTTTGTGCCGAAAAGCAACAGCGGCCGGGAGTTGCCTGTGTTCCTCTACGATGGCGCTGCCTACGCCCCGGTACGGGCTCTGGCTGAACGGCTGCACTACTCGGTGGACTACTCCTCTAAGGACCGTACAGTACGCATGGAGCCCTCCCCCAGGCCGGAAGAGGTGGAAAAGGAGCTGCTGGAACAGAACCTAGAAAAGCGTATGGAGCTGGTGAAAACCATAGAGTTCCGGGACCAGGAGGGCAACAGCGCCGTGGTGGACGCTTTGGCGGATCCGGATCCTGACGACGCCTGCTTCTCCTGGCTTCACAGGCTTCGGTATTATCGGAAGGTGATTAGCGAAAACGGGGAAAAACCGGAGGACTACCAGGGCAGCGGCATCGACGTGGTCTTCTTGGATGAGGAAGGGGACTGTGTCTGCAAATATGAAGACGTTTCTGAGCACTATATGACCTATCTGGGGGATTATTATACGAATGAGTACCTCGACATTCTGGACATTGAGCGCATCCGCCGGGTGCTGGCGGGAAAGCCCCAGGAGTTCGAGCCGGAGAAGCTCTTTGACATCGGCCAGGCGGACTGGATTATTCTGGACGGCGGGGACCGGGGCAAAACGGTGAAAATTGACGACCCGGAAACCATCGCCGCGCTTACGGACCTGTTCAATTCTGTGGAGTGCCGGCGGGAGGACAGCTATTTGGGCTGGGCAGGCTGCGGCCTGACCTTCACCTGGTACAAGGATTCAGGAGAAATGGTAGAGTCCATCGGGGTGAACTCCGGGACAACCTTGAAATACGATAAATTCTTCCGCAGCGTGACCAGCGATCCTCTGGATATGGATTGGTTCGGCCGGCTGCTGGACAAGTTTCCCCAGGCGGATTGGAGGGACAAGTTCCCCATTAAAACTCTCCCCGGCGCGCTGGACGCCCAATATCTGTGGATTGAAAATGGAACAGGCGCAATTATGGCGGACGTCTCGGATCCGGAGCTGGTAAAGCGTCTGGGGGAGAATATAGGCAATATCCGTTTCCAGGTGGGGGAGCGGGTTCCCGGCAGCGCCTGGGACAAAGCGGACGATGGCAGGTGCTTTGTCCAATGGCTGGCGGTGGATAAGGAGGGCAACCTGACCCACGCGGAAGTCACCGTCTGCGTGCTGGACGAGAAGACCATTGCCTTTGGAGGTGATCAGGGCTACTACGCCACTGCCATGGACGGAAAGACCATCGACAAGCAGCTTTTGGACGATTTGTTGAATCAAGAGGGACCCTATAAGGACAACCCGAAGGTGTTGTACCGGGAGCTAAGCGAAGAAGAATAGGGCTCGCAATTTGTGCATAAAAGCGGCCGCTCTGGGGAATACCCCGGAACGGCCGCTTTTCTTATTCGCCTTCTTTTGGCGGATCCTGCTTCTGCATGTTCCGCTCCAGCCATTGGTTATAACTCATCAGCACTTGCCGGGGCTTGGAGCCCTCGTGGGGACCTACAATGCCCAGCTGCTCCATCTCGTCAATCAGCCGCCCCGCCCGGGCATAGCCCAGCCGCAGCCGGCGCTGGAGCAGGGATGTGCTGGCCTGGCCGGCCTCTACAACCACTTTAATAGCCTCGTCCATCATGGGATCCATATCGCCGCCGCCCAACTCGTCTCCGCCCTTGCCAGAGTCTGCACTGGCAGCGTTCCGCTCGATCTCCTCAATCACATTCTCGTCGTAATCCATTGACTTGGTCTTCTTTACAAAGCCTACAATAGAAGAAATCTCCTCATCGCTTACATAGCAGCCCTGTACCCGGATGGGCTTGTTGGAACCCACCGGAGCAAACAGCATGTCGCCATTGCCCAGCAGCTTGTCCGCGCCCACCGCGTCGATAATGGTTCTGGAATCCACCGCGGTAGACACTGTTAGGGCGATTCTGCTGGGAATATTGGCCTTAATCAAACCGGTAACCACATCCACCGAGGGGCGCTGAGTGGCCACTACCAGGTGCATTCCAGCAGCACGGGCCAACTGGGCCAGGCGGCAGATGGAATCTTCTACCTCTTTGGGCGCCGCCATCATCAAATCCGCCAGCTCGTCGATAATAATAACGATCTGGGGCATGGCGGGCATAGGCTGGCCGTTTTCGTCCTCATAGTTCTGGGCTTCGGCCAGATTGTTATAGCCACTGAGATTCCGCACATTGTTCTCGGAGAAGATCTTGTACCGCTTCATCATCTCGTTTACAGCCCAGCCTAAAGCTCCCGACGCCTTGTGGGGATCTGTAACCACTGGTACCAGCATATGGGGCAGGCCGTTATACTCTGTAAGCTCCACGGCCTTGGGATCGATCATCAGGAATCGAACCTCGTCTGGGCTGGCTTTATAGAGCATACTGACTATAAGGGAGTTGATGCACACAGACTTGCCTGAGCCAGTGGTGCCAGCAATGAGAATATGGGGCATTTTGGCCAGGTCCGCCACCACAGGCTGGCCGGCAATATCCCGGCCCAGCGCCACAGAAAGCTTGCCCTTAGAGGTTTGGAAGGCATTGGACTGGATAAGGTCCCGCATACGCACAGAGCTGCGGCTGCGGTTTGGCACCTCGATGCCCACCGCAGCCTTGCCAGGAATGGGGGCCTCGATGCGCACGCCGGTTGCTGCCAGGTTTAGGGCCAAGTCGTCCGCCAGGCTGGTGATTTTACTGATCTTCACCCCCGCGGCCGGCTGAATCTCATACCTAGTTACTGCCGGCCCCCGGCAGATATCCAAAATTTTTGTCTGTACTCCAAAGCTGGTTAGGGTATCCACCAGGATTTTACCGTTGGTCTGCAGCTCCTCCGTCTCCTTGGCATGGTCTACCTGAGGACTCACCGCCAGCATGCTTACAGGCGGGAAACAATAGGCCCCCGGACTCTCCGCCTGGTCTACAGCCTGGTACAGCGCGGTTTCCTCTGGAGTGGCCATTCGGGCAGGGGGCAGCTTAACCTCCTCCTGCTTAGGTTTGGGGAACAGCTCCTCTGGTTTGGGGAACTGGGGCTGAGGCATATCGAGCTTTTCCTCGTCTTGGGGTTCCTCCACAGGGTCGGGCCGAACCGTTGGAGTTGGGGCCTCTGAAACCACTGGAGAGGCAGGAAGCTGAGGCTCCTGTGTCTCTTGGGGCGCCTGCACCTCTGCTGCCTCCACAGAAGGGGGCTCGGCCTGAATGCCGAACACCTTTTGGAGCTTATCTAGCTTTTCATTGGGCTCCTTCTTTTTCTTTCTGGGCTCAATAGGAGGGAAAAGGGCGGCCATATCGCTGGAAACCGGATGGGCGGGCATGGGGGCATCCATAGGACCCAGGTCCAAATCCAAGTTGGCAGCCCGATCCTCCGCCAAAATCTGCCGCTCCTCTTCCCTGCGCTGGCGGGAGGCCTGAATTCCCTCGTTCACCGCCTCCACCGGCCGCCGGATGGTGCGGAACAAACCGATGAGAGTGGTACCGGTAAGCACCATCACGCTGACAAAAAGCAGCAGGATGATAATAATTTGGGCGCCGGTTTTACCGGCGGCAAAAATTAACAGCTGGCCCAGCAGGCCGCCGATAACGCCCCCGCCCACCCCTGCATTTTGGCGGTAAAGGGCGGATATGTATTCGAAGAAATTGAGATCCTTCGCCATTCTCGCTCCGCCGAAAATAAAGCCAGTGGCGCAGAACAGCACAATGACCAAGGCAGTAAGCCAGATTCGCCCGCCAATTGAGCCCTGAGGCTTGTCAAGGGTAGTGATCACCGCCACATAAATCATCAGCACCGGCCAAAGTACTGCCCAGCCCCCAAATAGGCCCAGCACCGCCCGGTGTGCCCAGCGCCAAAGGCTGTCGCCCTCTATGATAACCAGGCAGCCCAGAAAAATGGCACAGGCAAAAAGCACCACTGCCCGCACCTGGTTTTTTTGCCGGATCTCCTCCGCGGTAGGCTTAGGCGGGCCGTGCTTTCCTCCGGCTCCCCGTTTAGCGGGCTGGGCTGTTCTACCCTGGGCGGCTCGGCCCTTCCCTCCGGCAGGGGCCCGCTTGGCCGCCGGCCTTTTCGCCCCGGCGGTTTTTCTCTGTTCAGCCAAAATATCTCCTCCAATACCCTTTTTCGTTCCTGTGTCTTGATATATCCGGCAGTATGGTTATAGAGGCATACCGGTAAACAAGTTTGTGCCGGTGGTATGCTCTACAATACCGATTACTGTAACCGCCGCCCCGGCCAGCAGCGCGTAAATTGCAAAAATGTGCAGTTTATTGGTGGTCACAATCCATTTGAGCAGCTTAATGGCCAAAAAGCCCACCACCGCCGCTGTGATAACCCCTGCCGCCAAAGGCGCAATGCCAATGCTCTCCCCCGCTGTACCCACATCCTTTAGGGAAACCAACGCCGCCGCCGCAATAGAGGGGATGCCCAGCACAAAGGAATAATCCAGCGCCGCCTGCTGGTTGATGCCTCGCATCAGCCCAACAGACATTGTAGAGCCAGACCGGGAAAGGCCGGGAAAAATTGCCGCCAGGCACTGGGTTATGCCCACAATTACCGCGTCTAGGGTCTCAAAGCGCCTGCGCCCCTTTGGGGGAACCCGTTTGCCGTGGCCATCCTGAGCCCGGCGGGCCGAGCAGGTAACCTGATTGGCGTGAATCCCCAAAAACAGCAGCAGGCTGGTGGCCAACAGAGCCAGGCCCTCGGCAACAATGCTAGAGTCGGAGGCCAGCTGCTCGGAAAGATCCTTTACCTTCATATCTGTGCCAGGTATGGGAAAGAACAGCAGAAACAGGGGCAGCAGACCGATGATAAGCATAAACATCAGCCGCCGGTCGTCGCTCATCTCCTTCCAGTGAAACCGGCCTCGGGCCAGGTCTGCGCAGAGCAGGCCAAACTCCTTAATGAGCCGCCACACCAGCTGCCGGTATACAAAGACCACCGCAATCAGTGTGCCTAAATGCAACATTACATCGAACAGGATGCCCGGCAGCTCTATGCCGAACATATGCTGGGAAATGGACAGGTGACCAGAGCTGGATACCGGCAGGAACTCGGTAGCGCCCTGGATTACACCCTGGATTACCGCTTCTAGTATTGTCATGGCTTGCTCCTTTGTTATGTAGCGGCAGCAGCCTGCCGCATAATTCTAGTGCTGGTTTCAGCCAGAGAGTGATTACTTGCCCTCGGCCTTTTTCTTGCGGGAACGGCTAGCCCCCGCTTTCTTCTTTTCCTTATCAATCATGCGTACCAAGCAGTCCATTGCATCGGAAAGCGAACCCAAAGAGTCAATGAGTCCTTCCTCCACCGCGTCCGGCCCGTCCAGCACCGATCCCACATCCATAACCAGCTCTTGGGTGTTCATAGAAAGCGTGGTGAAGCGCTCCCTAGTGATATTGGAATTCTGGGTTACAAAGTTGGTGATCCGGTCCTGCATCCGCTGAAAATACTCTAAGGTTTGGGGGATACCCAGCACCAGGCCATTCATACGAACCGGATGGATTGTCATAGAGGCGGACTCCGCAATAAAGGAACGCTTGGCCGCCACAGCCAAGGGCACCCCAATGGAATGCCCGCCTCCCAGCACCAAGGACACGGTTGGTTTCTTCATCCCTGCCACCAGCTCCGCCAAGGCCAAGCCGGCCTCTACATCCCCGCCCACCGTATTCAGCAGCATCAGCAGGCCGTCTACCTCTGGGTCTTCCTCTACCGCCACAATCTGGGGGATTACATGCTCGTACTTTGTGGTTTTATTCTGGCTGGGCAGAATGTAATGCCCTTCGATTTGGCCGATAATTGTAAGGCAATGAATTGTATGGCCATGACCATGGGTTATTACCGATCCGCTTTCGTTTATCTGCTTTTGTTGTTCCGAGTAGCCCTCCAGCTCTTGGCTTTCCTGGGAGTCGTCGGAATTTTTCAGAGAACGGGGCTGTGTTTTCACGTTTTTCATGTTGCAGCACTCTCCTTGGATATTCTTAAAGATGGCTTCATCCTTTGAGAGTCTGCCCCGCAGGGAAGAAAAAATCCTAGCATTGAGATATTATAGCACTTATTTCCAAATTCGGCAAGTGCGTTGCACATGCAAAAAGGCGCGGGTATTTTCTCTCGCGGTTGCGCAGGGGCTTGGCACCGCCGCCGTGCAAAAAAGCCAGCGGGACTCCAGATCCCCGCTGGCTTTTGGCCGCTTTGGCTACTCGCCCTGCCCGGCTGGCACAATTTTTATTTTCTCCGCTGACAGCCCGGTTTGCTCCATTACCACTTCCTGAACAATCAGCATATCACTATCCTCCAGCTGGCCAGAAACCACCACGCTGCACTGGCCGTCGGCCAGGTAGGCCACGCATTCCTGGTACCCCTTTGCTTTCAGCACCCCCTCCACATTGGTCTCTTTCAGGATGCTCTGGGCCATGGCAGAGGCCTGCTCCACCGCCGCCTCTTTTGCCTGGGTATCTCCATCCAGGTCAGCCAGTACATTGTCCAGCAGCTCCATGGCCTCGTCTCGGGAGTTTTGCCTAGTCAGCCTGGCCTCGGCAAAGGCGTCTACTGTTCCGGCGCTGGAGGAGCTCTGCAGATCGTCGTTTACAGTTTCCACATAAGCATTGTTCACCAGCTGAGCCGCCCCCAGCTGGCTGGAGGTGCTGCTCGCATCCCCCACCGGCAGCTTGTTTGTGCCTGCAAACTGCCAGTTTAGATACACCGCCGCCCCCAAGGCCAGCACCAGGGAAGCCAGAACCAGCTGTTTTCTGCCAATTTTTTTCATCATGCTCTACCACCTTTTTTATATTTTTCGTTATGTAGAGGCGCCTACCACACAAACCCGGGTAGAGGCCACCCCCAGCACCGTACGGGCCGCGTTTACCAGCTTTTCCCGTACCACTGGATCTCCGGCGCTCCGGCACACAATAACCACGCCCTTTACCTCTGGCTGCAGCTGGGCTACAGCCAGACCATGCTGGGCGCCCTGCGCGTCCTCCAGAACCACATGGGAGGACTGGCTCTCCCGGCCACCCTCCTGCTGGCTTTCCTTGGCATCTGCAGCGTAAACAGAGCGGCCGGCATTCTCCAGGGTTACCATAACAGCCGGGCTTTCCTCACCAGTTACAGCCGACACCACCCGGCACAGATCCTGTTCCAGCTGGTGTTGGTACTCCTGCCAAGCCGCCGACTCCTCTGTGGACTTTGGCTGCTCACTCTCCCCCCCAGAGGGGAAGAGAGTGGAAAGGTAGATGAAAAGGATTCCGCCAATTCCTAAGAAAAACACAATACGCAGCAGCCTTTTATCTCCTGCCAATAGTTTAATGAACTGTTCCGCTTTTTTATACAGCATCCCACATTACCTCGATTTCCACCTCCTGACCTAGGGCTCCGGCCAACAGGGCCCTGGCCCGCTGAGCGTCGCTCTCGTAGTGGAACTGCAGGGCGACTCCTGTAAATACTATGCTCCCATCTTCGTTTATATTGATCTGAGGCAGGATTTTTTTTGCCTCTATCCCTCCTGCAGCCAAAAGCCCCTGCAGGTACTGGCGGCAGTGCTCCTCTGCCGCGGCCTGATATTGGTCTTCCACATAGCTTTCCAGCTCCTGGTTTTCCCAGGCGCCTGGCTGAGCCAGGTCTGGCCAGTCCCAGTTTGCTCCTGCGAAAGAGGCAATGGAGGAAGCCAGCAAAACCAGTACAGCCAGCCCCCGAGTAAAGCCTAGCATTTTGTTTTTTGGGGCCAGGTGGGCAATAAGCTCTACCGCCAGAAGAAGGGCGCAGAGAGCGGCAGTGTCCTGAAACAACTGAGACATATTTTTATCACCTCAACTTTTATCAATCCAAAACATAGGGGGGATTTCTAGGAAAAACAGTTTCCCTTATCCCCCATGTACAAAGATCACTGCCGCCGCGCTGGCCAGGCATACCGCGCAAATGCTGGCCATCGCCGCCAGAATCATGCGTACTGTGCCAGAAAAGGCCCCCAGCACTGCTCCCAGCTTGGGCGCCTCAAAGAGCTCTCCCATGGCCTGACCCGCCGCGCATACCCCAACCCACAATCCACATTCCACCATAGCGGGGCCAAAAATGCACAGTGCCGCCAGAATGCCAAAGGCCCCTGCTCCTGACTTTACAATGTGCACGCTGTTCTGAATGGCCGCCACCGCATCCCCCAGCGCGCCCCCCACAATGGGCACGCCAGAGGATAAGGCCAGCTTTGCCGCTTTTCCCGCCGCCGCGTCCACCTGCGCGCTCATGGCGGTTTGGATGGAGAGCACCCCGGTAAACACCGTAACCGCTGTAACCAGCGCCCACTTTCCAAAGCTGTACAGAGAGCCTGTAAGCTTGGCCAGCCCTGTTCCGGAAACCGCCGAGGCAATGGAAATGGCTAAGTAGATCCGCAGCAAGGGCAGGACTATCCCGGCGGTCAGCAGAGGAATGGCCCCACCAGCAGCCATAGCGGCAAAGCTATACCCACTGGCTGCTGCGGTACTTCCCGACGCAGCCAAAAGCCCCGCATACACCGGCACAGCCGCGGCTATAAAGGCCGAGGCGCTTTCCGCCAGGCCCTGGCAAACTGCCATTAAACCCAGAACCGGGCCGGCCATCACAATTCCACTGGCGGCAGTTCCCGCCAGTGGAACTGCCCCTACCAGCTCCCCCCCTTCAAAACACGAAGCCAACCGGCACAAAAGGCAAATAGCGGTAAAAGCGGCCAAGGCCTGGAAGGGCCCATAAATTTTATCCCGCGCCACCTCTCCCAAAGCCTTTAGCAGCCCCTGGCCTGTCCAGCCCTCCTCCAGCCTGCCCTCAGCCGCGCCAGCCTGGCTGAGTAGCTCCTTCGTTTCTCGATCTAAGTTCTGATACAGCTGGGTTGCTCCGCTCTTTTCGTACATCTCCTCATCCATAGCGCTGGCAAAAGGGCAAAATAAAACCAAAATCGGGACTACCAGTACCAAAACAGCCCACTTTTTCACATTCATAGCTTTAGTATTTCTCCCATAAATTCGAAGAGCTGGCTGATAAGGGGCATGGCCACTGTAAGAATAGCCACCTTGGCCGCCAGCTCTACCCCATAGGCCAGAGTTGCCTCCCCAGCGTCCCGGCATAGCTGGGCGGCCAACTGGCCAATTACGGCAAGGCCAGCGGCTTTTACTACAATGGCCAGGCACTGGCTCTGCACTCCGCCCCCGCCGGAGAGGGAAAGTATCTCCTCAATCAGGGGAGCGGCGTCTCCCAGCGCTGCCGCCAGGATTGCCGCGGCAGCGGCGGCAGTAAGCAGCAGGGCGTATTCCTTATTGCTTTTTTTCACCAAGGCCCCGAATACGGCGGCGCACAAAGCACATACGCCAATGGCCAGGACAGCTCCGGCGCTCACAGCTGAAACACGCTTTTTATGGTCTGGAACAGAGCGTCGATCTCCTGGATAATCATCATCAGCACCACGATTAAGCCTGCCAATGTGGTCATCATCGCCTGTTCCTCCCGGCCGGAGCGGATTAGCAGCTGGTTGAGCACCGCCACGATAATCCCGATGGCGGCGATTTTAAATATCAAATCGACTTCCACGGTTTGCTCCTTCCTGATCTTTGAAACAATCGGTATAGTTAATGGGCTTAAAAAGCACCTGCTAAAATGGCAAAAAAGCCCTGGGGACCAGCTTTTGCATCCCTCTCTTTATATTGCTATTACGCATACCGTCAGGCCAGCCAGCACGCCAAGCGCTAAATACAGCCGTCCTTTCTGCTTGTAGGCCTCCTCTGCCTCCCGCAGGCTGGCCTCTACCAGCCCGCTGTATAGCTGCAAATGCTCCAGCTGCCCTTGAATTCCGCTTGTCCCCAACCCCTGCGCCAATCCCCGGCACAGGGCGCCCCCTTCTCCGCCGCCAAAAAGCTTTTCCCCTGCCTGCTCCAAGGCCAGGCAGGGATTTTGGGCAAATTCCGGCTGCCTTTTTGCCTCTTGGCAGATCCTGCTCCGGTTTTCCGCCAGTATCTCCCCCAATGGCCGGGCAGAATAGCCAATCTCTGTACGCAGGCGCTGGATCAGCTGCTGAAGCTCTCCTAGCAAAACGGCCTGCGCGCGCAGCTGCCGTCCCTTTCCAATCCCCCATACCAGCCCGCTGAACGTTACCAGCGCCAAACCCAGCAGCTTCATTATCCTGCCTCCTTCTGGGTCCAAGGCTCTAAAGGGCCTACCGACTCCACCGCTCCTGGGGAGCCCCGGCCCTTTAAGCACACCAAACTGCCAAACCCCCCGGTAGAAGCCAATGTCCGGCAAAGAGGGCGCTGGAAGAAATCCTGAGGCCTGGCGTGAACCGAAGCCACTAGGGCAGCGCCTGCCAGCATGGCGGATTTCACGGCCTCCAAGTCATCCCCAGAGAGCTCGTCGCATAGGATAAGCTCTGGGGAAAGACTGCGCAGGGCAACCTGGAATCCCTGGCTCTTAGGGTAGCCGGTAAGCACGTCGGCACAGGGGCCAAGGTCAAAGCCGCCCCCTAGCTCGCCCCGGCAATCCAGCACCGCCACCCGCCGCTTTGGCCCAAACCTGCCCCAGGACAGGGAGCGGGCAATGTCCCGGAGAAAGGTAGTCTTGCCGCTGGAGGGCTCGCCGGCTACCAGCACACCGCCCATGGGGTCAATGCCAGAAGAGAACAGCTTGTCCGCGCATCCCGGCATATCTCGGGGAATCCGGAAAACCAGGGAGCTTACATCACGCACCCCTTTTAACCGGCCCTGCTCTACCACTGCCGTGCCGCAAAGGCCGGCCCGGCAAAACCCACCCAGAGCAACAAAGCCCTGGCGGATTTCCTCCTCGTGGCTAAACACGGAATGGCCGCAGATATGGACGAAAAGCTCCTGCATTTGAGAATTATTTAGAATAAGTAAATCAGGGGCAGGGCCGGCCGATACACCGCCCTGGGTCCTGACAAAAAATATCCCGTCCCTGCCGCAGATGGCCACAGGCTGTCCACTTTTAAACCTGATATCCCATGCCTGAGATTTCACCGGCAGGGGCAGGGCCAGCAGCTGCTGGCTATAGGAGCCCAGTAGCCGGGCAACCCGATTGAAGGGGAGGCTGCTCATAGATCATCCGTCCTTCCTGCGTTTTTGATTTCTCGGATACTCCATTTTATGGGGGAGCGGGAACAAATAGAACGGGAGAAGGGAAAGAGGATAAAACTGCTTCTCTCTCCTGGACCTGGCCGCATCTCCAAAAACCGGAATCGTTTTTTATACGCTTTACCCAAATCTCATTCCAAATTGTAAATTTTCTTGTTCAATGCTTGATTCTTACCGGCGGGCATCGTATAATAAATTTTGTATAGAATTATCTTTAGAAAGGATCGATCCAATCCATGGCAAAGCAATTCGTATGCTCCTCTACCGAGCCCATTGTCCAGACCAAAGCCGGAAAAATCCGCGGCTTTATTACCGACGGCACATACACCTTCCACGGGATTAAGTATGCAGACGCCAAGCGCTTTCAGCCCCCCACCCCTGTTCAGCCCTGGGAAGGTGTAAAAGACGCCCTCTCCTATGGTTTTGTGTGCCCCATGCTGGACCGGGAAACCGCCAACGGCGAGATTATGGTGCCCCACCGCTACTGGCCCAAGGATGAAAACTGCCAGTATCTGAATATCTGGAGCCAGTCTGTGGATCCTGCCGCCAAAAAGCCTGTTATGGTCTGGCTCCACGGCGGCGGCTATTCCGCCGGCTCTTCTATTGAGCAGATTGCCTACGACGGCGAGAATCTCTCCAAGTTTGGGGACGTGGTAGTGGTCACTTTAAACCACCGGCTAAACATTCTAGGTTATCTGGATTTATCTCCCTACGGTGAAAAATACGCCAACTCCTGCAATGCGGGCAATGCCGACCTGGTAGCTGCTTTAGAGTGGGTTCGGGACAACATTGCCAACTTTGGCGGCGACCCCGGCAATGTAACCATCTTTGGCCAGTCTGGCGGCGGCGGCAAGGTTTCTAACCTAATGCAGACCCCCAAGGCCGATGGCTTGTTCCATAAGGCCATTATCATGAGCGGCGTTTTCGATGGGCTGGATGCTATTCTCTCCAGCCCCGTCGAGGACAGCCGCCCACTTATTGAGGCTATGCTGAAGGAGCTGGGCCTAGCTTCTGACCAGGTGGAAACCCTGGAAACCATAGAATATGAGAGGCTGGCAGAGGCCTATAAGGCCGTGGCAGAGGAAATCGGCAAACAGGGCCAGTACACAGGCAATGCCCCCCTTGCCAATGATTTTTACATAGGTGATCCCAGGCAGGTAGGGTTTACAGACCATGCCAAAACCATCCCCACCATTATTGGCAGCGTGTTTGGAGAATTTGCCTTTGCCCCTGGAGTTCATAAAAAGTACGAGCTCAGCGATGAGGAACAGATGGCCCGGCTAAAGGGGCAGTTTGGAGACGCTGCAGAAGAGCTGGCCCAGGTTTTCCGAGACACTTACCCTGAAAAGAACGTCACCGACCTGCTGGCCCTAGACGGCATGTGCCGAGAGGCTACCAAGGACTTTGCCCGAAAGAAAGGAGCACATCCAGAGTCTCCCACCTATTGCTACTTGTTCAACTTTGAAATGCCCTTTGATGATGGCAAGCCGGCTTGGCACTGCGCGGACATCCCCTTCTTCTTCCACAATACAGACAAGGTACTGATCTGTGATGTGCCTGGGGTTTCCGACCTGCTAGAGGAGCGCATGGCAGGCGCCTTTGTAAACTTTGCCCGGTATGGTG